>JAKVCP010000007.1 GCA_022448925.1 Paracoccaceae bacterium | reverse complement strand
GGGCTAATTGCTTCAGCCCTTCGGGCAAAAAATCATTCTTGACTGCCAGCCTCCCGATCTTGGCATGCAGCTCAGTGACCTCCGCTTCCGTCGGGCCGCTCTGCTTGCCGCCAGAAAACACATCAGCCATCCCGTCGACAGCCTGCCGTGTCCAGGTGCTGACCTGTTTTGGGTACAGCTGATGCTTCGATGCAATCTCTTGCACGGTCTTGTCGCCACGCAGGGCTTCCAAAGCTACCTTGGCCTAAAACTGATTTCTAAAGTTCCGGTGTTTCGCCATTCTCATATCCCTTCAAACGTTTGGGATACACCTTAGCCGACTGTCCAGTTCTCTGGGGCCACTTCAGAAATTGCCGAGTAATTTGGTTTTCGACTGATAGTTTATCCTTGACAATTTTAAGAATTATCGGGGGAAAGGGCACGGTTTAACTGAGGACTCACTAGACATCGGATAACTTGGGTGCGCTTATATGGCAGCCTTTTCCTTCGAATTTTTGGTATTTGAAATCCTGAGGGTTGATGTGGTGGCGCTGATAATTGAGAAGGTTTCCCAGTTTTTCAAGAAAGACCGTCGGCGCGCAGCAGTTGCAGTGTTGGCTTTCTTTCCAATTACCCTTCTTCTATTCGAAGCACGATCATATGGCAGCCATCTATATGAAAAGAATGCTGTCAGCATCCTGGTTTCAGCCTTAGTTGATCTCTCAGTAATCCTAATTGTTGTTGTTACATTTATTGCGGTGAGGTCAATTCTGCGGCGTAGATAATTTTTATTAGGATATTGAACTATGGACGATAACTTACGCTGAGCAGACCAGTGGTACAGCTGTTCTCTTGGAAGGCGAGAACCATTCTATGTCGATTGAGCTTGGGGCGGGGTCGCCAACCTCTTGGGAGTTGAGACACATAAAGAAAATGAAACATCGGCGGGCGTTCTTCTCGGGCCAATTGACGTTAGCACGCAGTACTATGAAGATAATTTGTTTGATACTTCTCACAGGACCTCTCGCGTTGGCAAGGGTGTCTACATTAAGGTGAGTTGGTCAAAAAACCAAGACACAGGACAGAGGTTTGGTTGGGAAGTCGAGCTTGGCCTGGCTTTTGGATTGCGTGCGCATGTGGATGCTCTTGGTGTCCCGTTCGCATTAGAGGCTGGGGTGGAAGCCTCACTCAATAGAGGTGTGAATGCGACAGGAGCGACCGCCGTGGGCAATGCAGAGCTCGGTGCAAGTCTCCATGCAGATGAAGTGTCAGAAAATGTCCTTGGGTTTTCAGATGCAGCGTTTGACGTCGATCGGGGCATCGTCCGGGATTTCAATACCTGGCTCGTTGGCTGGGAAGAAAGGGGGTGCGATGCAAGGACATAACACTTTGCTGTGCCGTGCTGCCCTCATAGCTGTAACGCAGGTTTGGATGCGGCTAGGCTCCGTATCAGGCAGCATGACCCGCATCAGGCCCGGCGAAGATTGGCCATACGGTTAAGCTGTTCGGTGAACAGCGCATCATCCATGCCCTCTGACAATGCCCGCCGAAAAAAAGCAGCCTGCGTTTCCGGTGCCAAGCCGTTTGAGGGCGGATCGCGATCCAGATTCGTCGGAAACGAATACCCTTCGGCTGTTGCTGCGATTGCCGCTGACAACTCGGACGCCTTCAACTTGTTTGCTAGGTGGGCTTGACGGGCTTTGGGATACAGCAGCTTACACATCCTGTCGCGATCTATGGTTTCCATCGCGCGGCCAAAGGCCGATGACACCTGCAACAGGTTCACGAACCTATGAATATCCGGGCTGGTATTTGCACCGGCTGCGTGAAACAGCGCAGGGTTGAAGAATACGACATCGCCCTTGTTCAAGGGCAATTGCACATAGCGGTCTTCAAACACGGTGCGAAAGTCTTCACGCCGCCATGCGGCATAGCCGGGGCGGTAAATCTGTGAAAACGGCAACAGCTTGGTTGGGCCGCTTTCCAGAGGCATGTCGCAATGCGCAATCGCCCCCTGAAGGGTAAGAATCGGCGACACGTCATGTACATGTGCCGGATAGAGTGCGCTTATGTCGGCGGCTTGAAAGCCTAGGTGATAATCTCGATGTGCTTGCTGTGCTGCACCACCGGGATGCACCAAGTTTACTTGCGCCGTCATCTGGTAATTCGGTCCAAGCCAGGCTTCGCAGGCGGCTGCGATTGCGGTGTTCGCAAAATAGGACAGAAAGACCTGAGGAGACGCTTCGCAAAGTTTTTGCAGTGAGTTCCAGATCCTGTCGTTCGCACCCGAAGCCGCAAAATGATCACCAGCACCGCCGCAGCCCTGCTTTTCCTGAGCTATGATAGCTTCATAAAGCTGCGTTGCTTCATCCAAAACCGTGGTATCCGCATAGGCCCCCTTTAATGCGATAACACCTGCTCCCGATAGCAACACCTGTGCCCACTCGGACATGATCTCTTGCCGGCTTTGATCCTCTTCCAGCGCGGAACGCAAAACCGCCATGTCATAAACCGGAATATTTTTCTCGACCGTGATGGCACGGGGAACCGAAGCTGTATCCGTCTGTTGATCAATAAGGGCGGTAAACTCCCTGAGATTACAGGCTTCGGGGTCGTAATATCCCAAAGAATTTTCAACATTTTGCGTCATTGCAGTGCCTCCCTTGTTGGATGACCATAGCAACAGGGGCGTTGCATGGGACGTGAAAACACATCAAAAACACATCAAATGACACACCGGTTTCCCATAAAAGAGATTGCACGACAGGCAGGCCTTGGGCTTGCGACTGTCGACAGGGTTCTGAACGACCGTCGACATGTAAGTCCACAAACAAAGCTGCGCGTGAAGGCCGCAATCGAAGAGTTGATGGCCCAAGAGGCCCAGCTTGCAGCGCGCGGTCGCCGTCTTTTCTTTGACTTCGTTGTAGAGGCACCAGGTCGGTTCAGCCATGAAATCCGCATGGCCACAGAGGCGGTCCTGCCAAAAATTGGCGCTGCGGTCTGTCGTCCCCGCTTTCTGATGCAAGACATTATGGCCGAGGATGAGGTCGAGCAGGCGCTGATGCGGATCTTGAAGCGCGGAAGCCAGGGCGTTTGCCTCAAGGCGCGCGACACCCCCCGGATCAGACAGACGGTTCAAACCCTGACGGCGGCAAGAATTCCGGTTGTCACGCTTGTTACGGATATCGAAAATACCGACCGTTTGGCTTATGTTGGTTTGGACAACGCGGGTGCAGGACGGACGGCGGCCTACCTGGTCGCGCAGGTGCTTGGTTCAACGAGCGGGACGGTCTTGACCACCCGTAGTCATGAGCAGTTTCTCGGAGAAGAGGCCCGCGAGTCTGCCTTTGTGGCTGAACTGACGCGACAGTGTCCGAACTTGCAGATCGTTGCTGTTCGTGGCGGCAGCGGCATTGATTTTGAGACGTCAAAGCTTTTGGCCCGCTCAATTGAAAAGATCCGTGATCTGCGCGCAGTCTATTCCATGGGAGGCGGCAACCGATCGATCCTGCGCACCCTGGCTGACAATGGACTGAATCCACGTGTTTTTGTTGCTCATGACCTTGATAGGGAAAACCGGGCCTTGATCCTCGACCGGCGCCTGACTTTCGTTCTTCACCACGATCTGCAGTTGGACATTACCAATGCTTTCAACGCCTTTTTGGCCTACCATCGCCTGTCCAGCGCCCCCCCGGAAACGCCAATTTCTACCGTCCAGGTGCTGACACCAGAAAGCATTCCGAACCGGTCCGAACCCCACTTTCCCCAAGGCTAAGGCCCTTCGATCGAAATATTACGCCGCGTTCCCAAGATTAAAGTTGCAAAGAGCGGCCTCTCCTCGACATATCTATAAATGCAACTTGGACCCGTAAGGAGTCTCCATGGCCAATCTGGGCACACAGCCGATCCGTACGCGCGATGACCTGAAGGCTTTCGAAGACGACATGCCTCTGGCTTAGAGGCTCACGGAAACCAGTATTCTTGACGTCTTCATAAACAGTGCAGCGCGTGATCCCGATTCCGTGGCGCTTACCATGTTGATGACGACTGCTGATGATAATGTGCCCCGTCGTGTCACCTACGGACAGCTTCTGGAACAAATTACGCGCGCTGCAAATCTGTTTGTTCATCTAGGTGGTGAGGCACCCGGCGTGGCCTACATGCTGCCATCGTTGGTGGAAACGCACGTGACTTTATGGGGGGCGGAAACTGCTGGGTACGCGGTGCCTATCAACTTCCTTTTGCAGCCTGAAAGCATAGCGGAGCTTATCAAAACCTCTGGCGCCAAGATTTTGGTAGCCCTGGGGTCGCATCCGCAGCTGGACATCTGGCAGAAAGCCTTGGCATTGCGTGCCGACCTTCCTGATCTGATCCTGGTGCGTGTGTGTCCGCCAGACACACCACCCGAAGCCGGCGTGATTGATCTTGCCGAGGCTTTGACAACCCAGCCTGCGGACCATTTGACGTTTGATCAAAGACGGGGCGGGGACGATCTGGCGGCCTATTTCCATACCGGCGGCACAACCGGAGTGCCAAAACTCGTTGCGCATACCCATCGCAGCCAATTGGTTGCGGCGTTCGGGGGCGCAGCCATGTGCAACTTCCAGCCAGATGACGTGTTCACAGCCACCTTCCCTCTGTTTCATGTTGCCGGCACCATCGTCGGAGGGCTCAGCTGTTTCATGGCAGGGGTGGAGTTGTTGATCATGACACCGGCTGGTCTGCGCAACCCAATGGTGGTTCCGAATTTCTGGCGCTTGGTTGCCGACCATAACGTCACGATTGTTGCAGGCGTTCCAACGGCCTTGGGCGCAGTTTTGCAAACTCCGATCGGCGATCATGATATTTCGCGTGTTCGGGCTGGAATAACGGGCGCGTCCCTGTTGCCGCCCGCCGTTGGACAGGCGTTCAAGGACAGTTTGGGCTGCACCCTTTACGAAATTCTTGGCATGACAGAGGCTTCGGGACTGGTCAGCATTGACCCGCTGCAGGGCCCCGGAAACATCGGCTCGGTCGGCTGGGCCTTGCCCTATACCCAAGTAGATGTTCTCAAACTTGAAAGTGATGGGAGACTGGGCGCCCCCTGTGCCGAAAACGAGATTGGCGTCATCGCCATCCAAGGCCCCCATGTGTCACCAGGATACAGTGATCCCAAGCACAACAACGATGTGTTCGCGGGAGGTCTCTTGAACTCTGGTGACCTGGGATACAAGGATGCCCAGGGATGTCTTTATGTCGCCGGACGTTCAAAGGATCTGATTATCCGTAGCGGACATAACATTGATCCGGCCATGATCGAAAATGCGATGACCACGCATCCTGCGGTTGCGCTTGCGGCCGCGGTGGGCATGCCCGATGCCTATGCCGGTGAGCTGCCTATATGTTACGTTCAGCTGCACGCAAACAATGAGGTTTCTGTAGAAGACCTGATGGATCATGACCGACACACCATCGATGAACGGCCGGCTTGGCCAAAGCAAATCAAGGTCATCGGGGAAATTCCATTGACGTCAGTTGGCAAGATCTTCAAACCCAGCCTCAGATGTGATGCCGCGCAGCTGGTCGTGTCCAACCTGCTGCGCGAAGAGTTTGAGCTTGGCGATGTCATGGTAAAGACAGAGGCAGGGGGGCCACGTGGGCTTTGCGTCACAGTGTGCCTGTCTCAGAAGGATGCATCGTTTCAAACAGACATCAAAGACAGATTGAACGCATTTCTTTTTGAGACGCGGGTCACTGTCAGTTAAATACGTTCTACGCTCTGGCGCGTGAAACAAAGGCCGGCGACCCGCCATGCCGGGCGCCAAAGCGTGTCAAGCCCCCGCTGTTTTGCAAGGGGCCCGACTTGTGAAACGGCGCCTTCAAGATCGTGCGCTTTGTTTCATGCAAAATGCCGCTCTGCGTCAGCTGAACATCTTTGACATAAAGCCCAGCAATTGCTCTGGATGATGGTTGAAGTACTGGTACCCGTCAAACCGCATGTCCGTTCCAAAAGCGTTTGGATGGTCGGGGCCGATCCAGATAACTTCATGATCCGAGGTGGCGGCGTCCATAATTTCTTGAATGTCGTTCTGTCCTGTTGCCAAGTTGAAGGTGTATTGATCCTTTTCAACCTGTGCGAACAGGATCGGAACCGTGACGCTTGGCACCGTTTTCAAAGCATTTGCAAAGCCAAATCCATAGCGTTCAACTTGCGTTTCAAGAACCCGGTCGACCAAGTCAATTCCAGTTTTTGCCTGTATGAAGCGGTCCGTCATGTTGTAAGACAAAGTGGGTTGATTTGCGACAAGCGCCTTGATTTGAGGGTTCGCAAAAAGCTCTGGTGCATTTTGCCAAGCCAGAAACGTCGCATTGGCGCCCATGCATTGAGACATGAATATGATTTCATCATCGCCGAATTCGGAATGTCCAAGCACATACTTGAGTGAAGCAACAACATCCTGCCATTCCGTCACACCTGCGCCCACCGGGACCTCAACGCCCTTGGATGTGCGTCCAAGACCGCCGTCGCTGTCTCCCTGACCGCGGTGGTCGTACATGACCACATTGTAACCTGCGGTGTGCAAGTGTTTGACCATCGGCAGAAATTCTGCGGCAACGCCGTCAAGTCCCTTCTCTGACCCATATCGTGTTGTGGTCAGAGGATGGTTCAAGATGATCGTTTGATCTGACGGATCCGAAGCCGGGATTTCCCAGGCGCTCAGGCGAACATTGTCATCGGTAACAATGTCAACGTTGACATAGGCCATTCCATAGTCACCCGGTGTCTTGGGGTTGGCAAGTCGTGCTGGCGCGACACGCATCTTGACGATCTGATTTGCAAGAAGCGTGTCTCTCATCCCCATTGGATTCAAAAACCAGAAGCCAGCAGCCAAAATCATTATCCCGATGACGGCAGCAAGCGCATAAACCATGATCTTTCTCATACGAGCCCCCATATGTGCAGTGCTTATTTGCAGTGCACATATCTCTATCTAGGCGCTTGCGCATGAGTCAAGGAAAAGTTTACACACTCTTATGACGCCAAAGACCAAAGCCCAAAAACCGTATCATCATGGGAACCTGAAGGATGCGCTTTTGATAGCGGCGCGCGGCCTTCTGGAAACGGAGGGCCACAGCAACCTGTCATTGCGAAAATGTGCAGAAGCTGTCGGCGTCAGTGCAACGGCACCGCAAAATCATTTTGCCAACAAAGCGGCTCTTTTGACGGCGCTTGCTGCACAAGGATATGCCGAATTGGAGCGTTACATGCGCAAAGGTCTTGACGAGACGGCGCGAAGGGAGGCGCGGCGCCAAGCAGCGTTTTTGGGATATGTTGACTTTGCGCGGGACAATCCGGCGTTATATGAGCTGATGTTTGCCCGGGATCGCGTCTCGTCAAGCGATCCTGATTTGATGCGCAACGTTGGCGCCTGTTTTCAGATCCTTGCTGACGTCTCAAAGGACTTTGGCAAATTTGAGGGCGCACAAACCAAGGTCGAAGCAAAGCAACAGATGTTTGCCTGGAGCCTTGTTCACGGATATGCACAACTGCTGACAGCAAATCGCTTCAAGAAAGACGATATGCTCGGGTCCAGCATCATCGACATTATTCCTGATCTGGTTGCCCGGGATTAGGCGCAAAAAAAGCTGGGCAAGTTACCGCAATACGGACCGGTCTTGCTGTCTTTTCGCGGGCCCTGACCCCTGACCGCAGGCTGTTCACGTCAGAGCGATCTTGGGCACGGACGTTCTGATGGCTCTGCCATAGCCTAAATCTCAGCTTAGGAAATTCTTCAGAACGCTGTTGAACAACCAGGGTTTTTCCAGATGCGCAGCATGCGCACATCCAGGCATGACCAACAGGTTCGCGTCTGGGATCGATTGCCACAGTTGTTCCGTTTGCTGCCAAGGATAGGTGCGGTCACAGTCGCCCCATATGACCAAGGTTTTTGTGTCTATGTGTTCAAGCCGCTCCGCACCGCTCCATCCCTCCATCGCGTCAAGTCCGTTGAGCATGGCCGGCAGCCCGCATTGCTCTGCGATCGCAGCACAGGCTTCGTAGCCTGACGCGTGTTCCCTCTCAAGGAACCAAGTGGCCGAAATGCGCCGGGCTGTGGCCTGCGGGCCGTCTGTAACGGCGCGCCGCTTTGAGGTGCCGATCGTCTCAAACCTGCCGGGCAGGACACCTGTGGCGCCGGTACCGTACAGCACCAACCGCTCCATCCGCGTCGGCGCCCGCGCGACCATTTCCTGCACGACCATGCCGCCCATGGAATGGCCGACAAGGTTAACCTGCTCAACGCCCTGTTTGCTCAGTTCATTCAACGCCCAATCTGCATAATCCCCAATACTGCAGAGCGCCTCGAGGTGGGCCTTGGCACCGAAGCCGGGCAAATCGAGGCGAATGATGTCGCAGCCCAGCGCAGAGTCGTTCTGTCCCTGCCATTGCTGGCTTCCGCCCATAAATCCGTGCACGAAGACAACCGGCGTCATTTGCGCCCGCCTTGCACGATACGATCAAGAATCATGGCGCAGAACAGGATCGAAAAGCCGGCCAGGATGCCCTGTCCGACATTTGCATATTGCAGTGCCTCAAGGACGTCCTCGCCCAAGCCCTTTGCGCCAATCAAAGAGGCAACCACCACCATCGCAAGCGACAGCATGATGGTCTGGTTGATGCCGGCACGGATTGACGGGCTCGCCAAAGGCAGGTCGACCTTGGTCAAGAGATACCACTTGTTGGCCCCAAAACTGATTGCCGCCTCACGCACACTTTCGGGGACGCCGCGCAGACCAAGCACTGTCAGTCGCACCACGGGTGTGCCGCCGAAAATCATGGTGACAACGACGGCTGCAGGCTTGCCAACGCCAAAAAATGCGATCACAGGAACCATGAAGACAAAGGCGGGCATGGTCTGCATGAAATCCATAACAGGCTGAATAAACGCGTAAAAACGCGGACGGCGTGCGGCGAACATGCCCAAGGGAATCCCAATGACAATCGACAGGCAGGCGGCCGTTCCCAAAAGAGCGAGCGTTGTCATTGCGCCTTCCCAGAACCCTAAAAGCCCCATGTAGGCCAGAAACGCTCCTGAATAAATCGCGGTCCGAATGCCTGCGGTCAGCCAGGTCAACAGCACGATCAGGCTGGCGATCACGATCCAGGGCGTCTGAACCAGGATAATTTCGAGCGCATCAAGCAGGGCACGGATGCCATAGGTCAGCCCATCAAAAAACGTCTCGCTGTTACGGACACACCAGGCGATGAAATCTTCAACCCCTTGAATGCTGGTCAGGCGGATCGCCGGGTCGGTGGGAAATTCGCTTAGCAAAGCCAGGCGTCCGGGAAAGCTGTAGTGCAATGTGGCCGCTGCCACGATCAGACCCATGAAAATGGCGCTGAAGACGATATGGGTGATCGGCATGGCCGATCGGATTGACGCATCTGACAGCCACTCTGAAAATCGTCCCTCAAGAGCCCAATTGGCCACGATCGATTGGGCAGCCTTTACGATCAAGAGAAGGGCGACTCCCGTCAGAACAATTGTGGGGCCCTGCGCGGCAAGCGCCTCGGCCTGGGCGCGGATGCCACCGATGTTTTGTTCCAACGACTCCACCGTCCGTCGGTAGACGTCGATCTTGTCAGAGTCGTCGCGTATCGCCGCTGCAAGTTGCTTTCGGCGCAGCTCAAGCGTGCCTTCGATCGACGCAATACGCTCCATCGCACCGGCGGCGAGATCTCCGAACAGACCACGTGCGATTTGCACAAAAGCCAAGGTTTCGAGGATGAGAAATGGCAGCGCCCAGGACCACAATCCTCGGGCACCGAACCAAACCGGGCCAAATATCCCGGCCATCAGGTTCAGGGTCGGTGTGAACCGCGATGAGGCGCCGATCTTGTCGAAATTGCGGATGTAGTAGTCCGGACTGGTGCGGACGAAGGTACGGATGTTGACGCGCCGTTCTTCGGCATAGGCCAGCGCTGCGTCGCTTTCCGTGTCTTCAAGCGGATTGACGCCAAGATCGTTCTGGTCGGTCATGATACTTCTGTCCCTTCGATCACCGTGCTCAGAAGATCGGCACGGGTGATCACCCCCGCGTCCTGGCCCTTGACCTGCACGAGGATTGGTTTGTCGTCGTCTATTGCCATGTTGATCAGAGTGCTCAGGGTTTCGCTGTCTGAGACCCGTGGGGCATCACTTGGCAAAGGCCCATGGGCAGCGACAAAACGGTCAATGGGTTGCATCACGGCATGGGCATGCACCACCTTTAGGCGTGAAATACCCGCAACAAAATCGGCAACATAGTCGTCTGCAGGATGCATGACGATATCTTCGGCGGTTCCGATCTGAACCATTTTTCCGTCGCGCATGATCGCGATACGGTCGCCGATGCGGACAGCCTCGTCCAGATCATGCGTGATGAAGATGGTGGTCTTTTTCAAGATCTTCGACAGGCGGATGAACTCATCCTGCAATTGCCGCCTGATCAACGGGTCCAGCGCAGAAAATGGTTCGTCCATCAGCAGAACGTCGGGGTTTGCAGCCAACGCACGGGCCAGGCCGACGCGCTGCTGCATGCCACCTGACAACTCGTGGGCGAACTTTGAACCCCAGGCGCCCAGTTCAACAATGTCAAGAATGGCCGCAGCCTGCCGCAACCTTTCATTTTTGGCGATCTGGCGGATCTCGAGGGGCATCGCGACATTGTCCAGGACCGACCTGTGCGGCATCAGCGCAAAGTTCTGAAAGACCATGCCGATCTTGCGATTGCGAAACTCCTGGAGCTGCTTGGGGCCAAGCGCCATAACGTCCGTGCCTTCGATTTCAATCTTGCCTGCGGTCGGTTCCAAAAGACGATTGAAATGGCGAACGAGCGTGGATTTTCCACTGCCGGACAGACCCATGATGCAGAAAATCTCGCCACGGTTGACCGACAGGCTGACATCGGCAACGCCGACCACGGCGCCCATTTCGGCCAGGACCTCGGCCTTGGTGAGGCCCCGGTCACCAATCGCTCGCAGGGCAGATTGCGCATTTTCGCCGAAAATTTTCCAGACGTTTGAAATTTCGACAACAGTGTCGGCAGAGGCAGAACTCATGCGGGGGGGTCCCGGGACTTGAAGTGAAAAAGAGGCAGGGTGCCGGTACCGACTGTCATCGATACCGGCGGATTTTTGCAGATGGATTACAGGCCCAGCCAGGCGTCGACACGCTCAGGGTTGGCTTCAACCCACTCACGGGCCACATCCGCCGGATCACGGCCCTTGCCGCTGATTTCGTACGCAAAACCCGATACGTCATCCGCTGTCAGGCCGAAATTGGCAAAGAACTCGGCAATTGCCGGCGAGCGGCTTTCCAATGAGTTCGACCAGGCAATCTGGACGTTTTTCAGTGCATCCTTGGTCGCAACTGATGACTTGTTGTACCAATCAGGATCATCCGAGGGCTGCACCATCACGTATTTGGCCGGATCAAAGGTCGGTTCGCTCAGCATCTTGACGTCGAACATGAACCAGACTGCGTGCGGTTTGTAGCAATAGAACGCATAGCCCTCGCCCTTGGCGATGCTGTCCTTGATGCGTGCGGTCTTGACACTTTCTTCGGCGCGGATCGGCTCGATGAAATCAAGCAGGCCATAGTCGCGGGTTTTGACTTCGTTCACGTTCGCCGAGGCCCAGCCGGGCGCGCCGATCCACATTTCACCCTTGCCGTTGCCATCGCTGTCCATCAATGCAGCAACATCCGGGCGACCCAGGTCCGCGATATCGGTGATGTTGTTGGCCTTGCCAAAATCTTCGGATACGCAAAAGCCCTGGTTGCCTTCATAGGGGTTTGACGACAGCGTCACTGTGCCGGCCCCATCGACGTATTTCTTGGTAAAGCTTTCTTGGTTTGGCAGCCAGACATCAGGGTGTACGTCGATGTCGCCTTTGCCCTGGTCCATCGCCTGGAAAATCGTGGCGTTGTTGCCCGGCACATATTCGACCTTACCGCCGATGCGCATTTCCACAACCGCACCCAACACGTGTGCGATGGCCTGTGCACCCGTCCAGGAGGGCACACCGATTTTCACTTCTTCTGACGCCAGTGCCGGCAAGGCAATGATGCCAAGGGCTGTCGCAAGCCCCAGTGTTTTCAGGTTCGTTTTCATCTTAATCTCCTCTGTTGAGATTTGCAGCGTTGGAACGCGGTCGTGTGTTTTCATTCTTTTCCCGCAATGCGCGGCAGTGCCAGACAAGCCAGACCCGTGGCCTGCCCAAAGACCGAGGTTTGACGGTGTGTCAGCTCCTGATCCCTGTTTGAAAGCCTAGGTCAAAGCGTTTTGCACGTGCCAATTCGAACATTTCATGGAACTATTCCGAATTTGCATAACCTTGGATATACTGCCAGAAAATGCAGCTGCACCCTGTGGAGACGACCTTGGATTTGAATTGGCTTCGTGATTTTGAATGCTTGGCGAGAACCTTGAACTTTACCCGCGCTTCAAACGAGAGAAATATTACGCAGTCCGCTTTTAGTCGTAGAATCAAGGCCTTGGAAAGCTGGGTGGGATTGCCCTTGGTCAATCGGGCAACCTATCCTGTGCAATTGACAGAAGCAGGCCAGCAGTTCTTGCCCGTTGCCCTTGCTGCCGTTTCTCAATTGTCCGAAACGCGCCAAGCTTTGCGAGATGCCGATCGGGGTGACAGCCGATTTGTCAGATTTTCCGTGCTGCACACTATTTCGGTTAATTTTTTGGCAGCTCGCATAGAAGAAATGCAATCTCAGATCCCTGATCTGAGAACGCGGGTGATTTCCGATTCCCTAAGCACCTGCTGCGAGCTTCTGGTCGAAGGGGCCGTTGATGTCATGCTGTGTTACTACCATCACGCAGTGTCGCCGATGATTGATGAAACCCCATTTGCCCGGAAGGATCTTCACCGGGACCGGCTGATCCCCGTTGCTGCCTCCAAGGCGGTCGACGCGCATGGCTGGGATCTTGACGGACCCGGGCGCCAAGCGATCCCCTACCTTGCCTATGAACGGTCTTCGTTTCTGGGGATGGTGGTGGAACATATCATTGGCCGGCGGCGTTTGCAGGCTGATATGATCTATGTCGATGGTTTGGTTGAAACCATCAAGCGGCGTTTGATGACGGGAAGCGGGTTCGCCTGGATGCCTGAAACGGCAATTGCGGCCGAGCTTGTCGAAGGGTCTGTGGTGCCGATCGGAAACGAAAGCTGGTGCACAGCATTGACCATTTCCGCGCTGTCAAACCCGGCAGCCTTCGATTCGACCGCCCAAAGATTTTGGAACACCTTGTAACATGCAGGCGCCGCCATAAAGTGTGTCGGCTAGAAGGATCTTGGCCTGCAACTGGGAACGCGTAAATGCGGTCTGCCCCGCAGGCAGGCGCGGGTTTGATGCCTTGCACTGTTGCTGCATTCCAAACTGCAGTTCCCTTGGCAGGTCATGCATCCGGATCCGTGAAGGCCTCTGATCCAGAGCATGAACTGTCTTGTTTTGGGATCAATCCGCGCCGTCTGGCATATCGGGATGTGACGCGGCGACAATGGCCTTAACCAACAGGTCTATTGTATCAACTGACCGGGCTTGGGACGTCACGCTGTCGGCGATGATTGAGAACTCCGAACACGCAATGAATTGCAGGCCCGCACCCGCTGCATGCAAGTCCTCGGAGGCGGCATGCAGTATATCTCTGGCAAAGTCGCATGGGCCGTCAGCCTTGATGGCACGGATAGCCGCCAGCATGTCAGAGCCTTGGGCAGGCCAGACGACCTTGATCCCGCGGTCGGCAAGCGCAGCTTCAAACAGCCGTGTGCGCTGGACCGCAGGCGAGGCAAGCATGCCGACACATCCCTCTTTGCCAAGCACCCCGGCGGCATGATCTGCGGCCAACTGGACCATATTCAGCAGCGGGATGTCGACAGCTTCCGTGATCGAAGCGGCGTAGTGATGTGCCGTATTGCAGGGCATCGCCAGGGCCACAGCGCCGGCGGTTTGCAAGCGACGCGCCATCATGGCAAGCGTTGGCCCTGGGTCCTTGCCTGTCCCTTCGATGAGATGGGCGATCCGCGAGGGCACGCCAGGGTTCATGTCGATCAATAGGGGGATGTGATCCTTGTCATCCCGGGCGGGGACCGCCTCTATCAACTTGCGCTGCAGAAGGATTGTCGCCTCTGGGCCCATGCCACCCAGAATGCCAATGGTACGCAGTATGCTCATCGCGCGATAGGGGCACAACGGGCGGCGCGGTCCAAGACACTCTTGCTCGTTGTTCCGGTTGTTCCGTGGTCATTGCTGCGGGTGTTTTTCACCGCCGCCATATGACTGATTGCGCAATATGCGCTGTCCATGTCGCGACTAAATTCTGTGCATAAACCAAGCTGGCTGAGATGCCGGGGTGGGGCCTGATGCAGGGGTTGGACACGGTGCATGGATGGATCCTCATATCGACAAGCGCTTCCTTATGCCACTTGAGCGCGGCGTTCAAATGGGAAGTGTGCTTTGCACTCAAAGCTCCGACATGCGTTGTCGGGCAGTTTGATAACTGTTCAGATAGTCGTCCAGGGTGTCCTTTTGGGCCTCTATCTCGCGTGCATTTTGCCGCTTCGACGAATGATCTTATCCCTTGCGTGAAACCCCGGTTGCCGCCTTCAGAGAGGACGGTTTGTCTGTCCACTGTGCAGGCCAGAATTGGGTCTTGCGGCGTGGATGACAGAGCGGCTTTCGCCAAAATTCTTCGTGCCCATGGGTGTTGTTTGGAAAGAATGAAAAGAAATTTTTTGATGCTGCATCTGAAAAGCAAACCGTAAAAAAGGCTTTTGTTTCAGATGCGGCGTTTGCACTGCGGCTTAAGTGTATACATTGGTATTCACTTAAACCATTAATTTTACTTGTTTTTTTTCACGTCGCCGCCATTTTTATCTGCGGGAGGCCTTGGTTATGGACAAGTTAAACGTCGATGCATGGGTTGGACGAGAGGTGATTGCCAGCGGCTCGATCTCTGATCGGCAGGCGCAGATGATCGCAGCGACAATCGGGGGTGCCGCACCGATTGATGTTACTGATCCTTTGCCGCCACTTTGGCACTGGTACGCATTTACTCCGATCGAAAGCAACGCGGCTCTTGGGCCGGACGGACACGTGCGCGGGTCAAGCTTGCTGCCACCCATTCATCTGAAACGACGCATGTGGGCTGGCGGCGGGCTGACGTTCCATCGACCTGTGCACGCAGGTGAACGCCTACAGCGCAGTACGCGTGTTCGCTCCATCGTTGAAAAGCAGGGCAAGAGTGGTCCAATGGTTTTCGTGACGCTCGATCACCTGATTTTCGGTGCCCATGGATTGGCTGTCGAAGAGCGGCAGGATATCGTTTACCTCGATATTCCGGACACATTCATGCCGCCAGCAAAACAAGCGCTGCCCGTGCCCTTGTGTGAACGTGTGGACATGCCCGAGACGGTGTTGTTTCGGTACTCGGCCATCACCTTCAACGCCCATCGCATTCACTACGATCTGCGCTACACGCAAGAGGTCGAAAAATATCCGGGATTGCTGGTTCACGGCCCTCTGCAAGCGGCGCTTCTGATGCGTGCGGCAGTGCGGCACCGGGAGCGTGCTCCGTTGTTTTTCGAGTTCCGGGCCATGCATCCGATGTTCGTCGGCTCGGCCTGTGACATCGCCATGCAGGAGAGCACCGAAGGCTTGTCGTTGTGGACGGGGCAAGACGGCCATCAATGCATGCAGGCTCAGGCCGTTTGGGAGGAAACGCAATGACCATTCTGACCGGCATGCGCGTTGTGGAGGGATCGGCCTTTGTGGCGGTGCCGCTAGCTGGGATGACACTGGCACAGATGGGCGCCGAGGTCATTCGTTTCGATCGAATTGGTGGCGGTTTGGATGCAGGACGGTGGCCTTTGGCGCCGAACGGACAAAGTCTGTTCTGGGCAGGTATGAACAAGGGCAAAAAGTCCGTAGCGGTCGACATGAAGTCAGACGAAGGTCGAGAGCTGATCACCCAGATTGTCACAGCACCAGGTTCAGATGCGGGCCTGTTCCTGACCAACCTGCGTGTGCGTGGCTGGATGGACTACGCCACGCTAAGCCAATTCCGCAACGATCTGATCATGATCACCCTGACAGGTGATCGCCATGGACGGCCGCAGGTCGACTACACGGTAAATCCGGCGTTGGGCATCCCGATGATGACCGGACCCGAAGACAGCTCAGAGCCGGTCGCGCATGCGCTCCCGGCGTGGGACCTGATTGCGGGCAATATGTGCGTGTCTGCACTTTTGGCGGCAGAGCGCCAGCGGTTGCGCGGGTTTGGTGGCCAAGAGGTAGAGATCGCACTGAAGGACGTCGCAGCTGCCGCGCTCGGTCATCTTGGCATGATCGGAGACGCGACAGTCAATTCTGATGGCCGCGGAAAAGCGGGCAATGCCCTCTATGGTGCCTACGGTCAGGATTTTGTCTGTGCAGATGGCCGTCGGGTGATGGTCATCGGATTGACCACGCGGCAGTGGCGAGGATTGGTGAAAGCGCTGGACATGAACGCCGCCATTCAATCTCTTGAGGCGGAGCTGGGCGTGTCGCTTGATGACGAAGGCAATCGATGGCGTCATCGTGCGCGCATCACACAGGTGTTCAAACCATGGTTTGAAATGCGTCGCGTGCCTGATTTTGCCAAGGCATTTAACGAAAAGGGTCTGACATGGTCAGAGTTCCGTTCAGTTCAGGGCGCGCTTGCCGAAGATGCGGACTTAAGTGAAGACAATCCTATGTTCAGTACCGTCAATCACCCTGGATCGGGCACCTATCTGACGCCCGCTCATCCGGCGACCTTTCACAAGACACCCAGATTGAGCGCGCAAGCTGCGCCTGCCCTGGGTGAACATACAGAGGAAATCCTCGCAGAGGTCGTTGGTCTTGGATCAGGCACTATTGGCGCCCTGTTTGACAAAGGCGTGGTCGATGGACCACGGGCCGAGCGGAGGCAATCGGCCGCCTAGAGTGATGCCTGAGGGATCGCACGTCGACCTAAAACCACGGTCTTTCACTTCGTGATGGGCTGTACCTTCAGTCGCTATGCCAGCAGTTTGGCCCTCTATAGAGTGGTGGACATCGTCCCAGCCATCCTATCGGTGTGACAAGGCGTCAGCGTGACCAAACATGTAAGTCCGTGTGTCCACACCTGGAAAAGGCACAGGCCGGGTGTCATGCAGTGTTGTAAAAACAGTCGGATTTGTTTCACAAAAGGTGACACCGTCCTGCACCCGCTCCGCAACAGTCCGGTAAGACACCCGCCTCAAAACTGCGTTGATATACAGGCTGCGGGGCATGTCACAGCAAGGTGTTGATGCCAGGTGCCCCGTGGGTGCCCAACCTGTTTGGTCTCTATCAAAAAAACTGTGGACGGCGTCCTGCAAAGCAAGGTGTCTTGCACATGGCCGCGGCTGGTCTACACATGATTGCAAAACCGAGGAGACTGCTATGAAACTCTGCCGCCTGCGCAAGGGCGAGGCCGTTTTGCCCTGCGCGAAAGTGAATGACAGCTATCACGACCTGTCGTCGCTTGTCACAGATATTGATGCTGACTTTTTCGCGGCACAGGGCCCAAAGGCTCTTTCAGGTGTCGACCTTTCCAAGTTGCCTGTGGTTGACGACCATGAAGGCTACGCGCCCTGTGTCGCCAAACCGTCAAAAGTTCTGTGTATTGGGCTGAATTACACAAACCACGCCAAGGAATCCGGAATGGATATCCCGAAAGAACCGGTGGTGTTCTTCAAGGCGCCTTCCAGCCTGTCGGGTGCACATGATCCGATTCCCTGCCCCCCCGGTTCAAACAAGTTGGACTGGGAGGTCGAGTTGGCCTTTGTCGTTGGGGCGCGGACCAAACGTGCCAAACCTGACAACGCGATGCAGGCGATTGCGGGCTTCATGATCTTGAACGATGTGTCCGAGCGCGGTTGGCAGTTTGATCGCGGAGGGCTTTGGGACAAAGCCAAAAGCCACGACGGCTTTGCCCCCATAGGCCCCTATCTGGTGACCCCTGATGATGTCGAAGACATCCACGACTTCCAACTTTCACTGAAGGTCAATGGCCAGACGATGCAGCAAGCGGGGACTTCTGATTTCATTTTCAATTTGACCGAGGTGATCGTGCATCTCTCCGAGTTCATGACACTGGAGCCCGGAGACATCATTACCACGGGCACTCCGGCAGGAGTGGGGCTGGGCATGACGCCTCCGACCTTCCTCAAACCCGGTGATCTGGTCGAGACGTCAATAGCCGGTCTTGGGTCACAAAAGCAAAGAGTGGTTGCTGACTGACGCCCAGATGGTCTGGCCCGAGGGGGGCGGAACGGCACCGGTGATGCGCCGCGTCTTCAGCGGATAGAGGCGTTTTCCAGATCGTCGGGCTGCGCGTCGCTGTGATCCTCGGGACGGTCCTGTGGTTCGTCTTCGTCGTCAGCGATCCCCTTATCGACATCGGGGGCCAAGACCTCGACCAAGGCAGGTTCCGCGATGTCGGTCTCTGCAACCGGTTCAGAGGGCGGATCGCCTGCGATCAGGGGCAACATGGTCGCGCCGGCCGGCATCGAGATTTCAGCCTGTGGCGGCCTTGTCCAGCTTAGCGTATCAAGGCTGCCGCAGTTGGTGCAGACAGGCGTCCACTCGGACTGTATGTTGTTGCAATTTTCACAGACCCATTGCGGGCCGCGGGGCGCGGACAAGGCGCGCGTCAACCATCCTTTGACCACTTCGTCCGCGGCACCCTCGCCTCGTTCCACGGCGGCCATTATGGTCAGCACACGGGCATCGGGATCCCTGTCAACCAGATCGCCAAGGGCCCGGCGCGCACCGGGGAAATCCTCTGCAGCGATGTTGAGTTCGGCCTTCAGAAGCTTGCTCTCGCGGTGGTCGGGGTGCGCGCCAAAGAGAAGTTGGAACCTCTGAAGACGCATGTGAGGTGTCTCATCGGGCTCGAGTTTGGCAAACACGGCCGCAAGATCGGGATGTGGCTGCACATCCCACGCCTTTTTCAAAATACGCTGCGCGGGGCGTTTCTTGCCCTGATCAATCAGTGCGCGGGCCGCCATGCAGGCCGCAGGGATCAGGTCGGGCGACAGGCGGTTGGCCTCAATCGCGGCTTCCCGTGCCTCTATGCTTTGACCGTCATCAAGAATGTCCTTGGCTTGTGACAACGCCAGGATAGCGTCTCGACGGCGGTGCACATCCCGAGGCAGGGTGCCATGTTTCAGCTTGGCTGCCAGGGTCTTGCGGGCGCCATGCCAATCAGCCTTGCCCGCCTGGAGTTTCAGCAAGACGTCCTGCACCTCTTCGTGCTTGGGCCGGATGGCAAAGGCCCGCTCGGCCAGTTTCAGGGCGGTTTCGGTGTCGCCGGCTGCAAGTCGCTGCTTCATGATGCCCCGAACGCCGACGAAACGCGTGGTATCAGCCTTGAGCAGCCGTTTGTACACCTCTTCGGCTTTTTTGGTATCGCCGGACATTTCAGCCGCCTGCGCGGTGATCAGATCGGTCAATTCGGGTTTTTGCAGATAGCGCTCTGCCTTGGCAGCTTTGGCCATGGCCACACGCCCCTCGCCTGAGGCCAGCGCCATCATCCCTTCGGTCAGGGCCTTGTAGCCATTGCGTTCACGGTTGCGATCAAAGTAGCGCGAGATTGCCGTTTCATCACCGTTCAGGAACTTCAGCACAGCCACAAGAAGTGAGGCCAACTTCAAGAACAGCCAAACGGCGACCAACAGCAAGAGCCCGGCAATCACAGAGGCCAGTGCGCCCAAGGTGATTTCGCGCCCCCCGGCGGTTATCTGAATCCCGCCGTCGGTTTCCAAAAGAAAGCCTGCGCCCAGCGTCAGTGCAGCGACCAGGACAACAAAAAACAAAATCTTGAGCAGAGACCAAAGCATATGGGGTCCTTTAATCCTGAGTCAGTTCGGTTGACAGGCTGTGCAATGCCGCCAGGGCCGCGTGACGATCTGTGGCGCTTTCCAACCAGCCAGACAGTGCGGCCTTGGCAGCCTCTGGCAGGGCCGCAATTTCGGCCAATGCTCCGTCCAGATCTCCGCCTTTCAACGCAGCCTCGGCACGGGACAGTATCGCGTCTGCGTCGGTGCCGTCACGCGGAGCAACTGAGCGCACGCCAAGTTGGGTGCGCAGAAAGTTGCTGACCCGGCCGCCAGCGCCTTCGGCCCTTGGCTCTTCCTTTCGTGCGGCTGCCAATGCGGCTCGGGCCACGGCGGGAAAGCTTTCGACAAGTTCGATCTGCGTGCGTGCGCCAGTTTCAGACAGGGCGTCCAGGGCGGCGGGCACTGGTGTGCCAGTGGCCTTCGTTACCAGCGCAAGATCATCTGCAAATGCGCTGCCGGTTTCCATGGCCGCGCTGATCCGCGCCAGAGCGGTCCGGCCGCGGGCCAGATGTGCCTTGGCATCGGCGGCGCGCTCTGCCTCGATTGCGGTGGCGGCAAAGGCTTCAACCTCTGCGCGCTGCGCTGCAATTGCTGCGCGCAACGCGTCCAGTTCGCGCTGATAGGCTGCGACAATTTCGGGGCCAACGGCCTCGGTCAGGGGGCGCGTTTCAAGGGTGTCTAGCCTGCCCAAAATACTGGAAAGCGTCGCATCCAATTCTTCAATTTGCTGGGTGCGCGCCTCCAGATCTTCTCGCATGGCCTTCAGTTGTGCGTCGGAAGCTGCAAGGCTGCTGGTCACCCGACCTTCGGTTGTTTGCATGCGGTCTGAGAGTTCGGAGATCCTGAAGGCCTGATCTGTCAGGCTTTCAGAGGTTTGCGTTTCGAATGCGCTGGGTTGCGCAGATGTCCCGCCAAAAAGCACCCGCGCGCCCGAATAATCGGCCACGGCAAACCCCAAGGCCGCCGCAACAACGCCGCCGAAGCCCATTGCCAAAAGGGTGTTTCGAAACTGGGGCATGGCGTTGCTGTCTGCGTTGCTGTGCTCATGCGGTAGCGGGGCTGTTGTTTCGCTGTCTGGCAGATGTTCTGCCTGGTCAGGGTCGGGCGTCTCCGCGTCGGCTGACGCGGGGAGGTCGAGATCGTGACCGCGCGTGTCCGCCTGATCTGCATTGGCGTCGTGCCCGACATCTGCAACCGGCGGCGTCACATCCTCTGACTTGGCAGGCGAGCCGGTCTTTTTCAGATCTGCAGCCGCAGTTGTCTCATCAATGACGGGACTGTCATCCAGAGCGCCCTTTTCCAAAACATCCTTGCCGTCTGCCGTTATGGTCGGATCCGCCGCCACACCTGTCTTGGCCGCGTCCGTGTCTTTCGGCGCGTCCTTTTTGGCGGGGATCTCCTCTACCACCTCTGCGTCGATGATATTCTTGGCCTTGGTGGAGGGCGTGTCTTTGGACGTTTTTGCCAAGAGAGTCTTTCCTTTCGAATCCGGCCTGCCGAGAACATGACCTACCATGTCGATCTTAGCGGTCCGTTTTTTTTGCCTCAAGCACAGTCGCCTGCTTCAGATGCCGCAAGACGGTATCGCGCATGTGCGCGCCGGTTGGTGCGTCACTCATCACATGGGCAGCCAAGGGCAAATGCGCAACCTCATCCAGAATGGGTTGGCTCATGGCGATAGCGTGGACGGATCCGTGGTGCATCGGCAGATCGGCAAAGAGGCTCGCGGTCCGAGGCGAGAAAAGTGGCGCAATTACAGTATGTTTCGCCGCCAGACGTCTGAGCGCTTCTGGCGATGCGGCCTGGCTTGGCTGGTCATAGAGAATGGCTTCTTGGCAGGGTATGCCAGCTGCAGAAAGCCGCGCAGCCACGGCGCCGCGGCTATAGGTTCCTCGGATGTGCAACAGCGGGCTCGGCGGAGTTTCGCCGCACAGCAGGGCGACAAGGGCATCGGCGTCGCCCTCGGCAGATATCGGAGAGAAGCCTGCAGCCTCGGCAGCCCGTGCAGTTGTGGCGCCAACGGTGTAACACTCAAAGTCTGGCAAACCACCCAGGGCCTGATAGCTGGCAACGCCTGCGCCCGAGGTGAAGATCAGTGCGCCCACCTTGCTGAGATCCGGCAGAGCACCCGTGGTCGCGGTCTCTATCAAGGGGCTGTAAAGCACGTCGCATCTGGCTGGGTCCAGATGCAAGGATCTGACGAAGCGCTCTGCCGCAGCACGAGGGCGGGTCATGAGAAGTGTTGGAACAGGCGTTGGGATTGTGGGCATCGACCTCAGGTGGTACCTGCGGAGACGCATCTTGGCAATGGATCTGTGAATGAGACCCCCGCTGACAGTTTTGGGATTTGAAAGCAGCTGCGACGACACTGCCGCTGCCGTTGTGCGCTTGGGCGATGGCGCTCAGATACTCTCCAACGTGGTCATGGGCCAGGAAGAGTTGCATCGCGCCTATGGGGGGGTCGTACCGGAAATTGCAGCCCGGGCGCATACGGAAAAGTTGGATTTATGCGTGACAGAGGCATTGGACAAAGCCGGATTGGGTTTGACCGATGTGGATGCGATTGCGGTGACCTCGGGCCCGGGGCTGATTGGCGGCGTCTTGGCTGGTGTGATGTGTGCCAAGGGCCTGTCTGCCGGGTCTGGCAAGCCGCTTGTTGGTGTGAACCATCTGGCCGGGCATGCGCTGACACCTAGGTTGACCCATCACATGGCCTATCCCTACCTGATGCTGCTGGTCTCGGGGGGGCATTGCCAATTCCTTATCGTGCGCGGACCTGACGACTTCTTGCGGCTTGGCGGTACGATCGACGATGCGCCGGGGGAAGCATTTGACAAAACAGCTCGTCTGCTTGGCCTGCCGCAGCCGGGTGGGCCGTCGGTTGAAAAAGCGGCGCAGAGTGGAGTAGAAAAACGCGTTCGGTTCCCGCGCCCCCTGTTGGACCGCCCGGGGTGCGACCTGTCATTTTCGGGCCTCAAGACCGCGCTGCTGCGCGAACGGGACAAGTTGATTGCGGCTCAATCTGGCCTGCATGCCCAAGATCTCGCTGATCTCTGCGCCGAATTTCAAGGGGCGGTGCGCGACGTTCTATCTGAAAAGACGCGCCGCGCGCTTGAGATATACTTGAAGGGCAGACCTGAGCAGCCCGGGCTGGCTGTAGCCGGTGGCGTCGCTGCGAACACCGTTTTACGCCAAGCGCTAAACCGTCTTTGTGCCGAACATGGCGTGGCGTTTGTGGCGCCACCATTGCACCTTTGTACGGACAACGCAGCGATGATTGCCTATGCGGGCGGAGAACTCTACCAGGCGGGCCACCGCAGTGACATGACGCTGTCGGCGCGCCCAAGATGGCCTTTGGACCGTACCGCCGCCCCCCTGGTGGGCAGTGGTAAGAAGGGGGCCAAGGCATGAGCATCGCGGTTCTTGGGGCAGGGGCCTTTGGCACTGCGCTGGCGGTGTCCCTCGCGCAGAAGGGGCCTGTGACGCTTTGGGCGCGGGATGCTGCGCGGGCGCGCGAGATGGACGCGACCCGGAAAAACCCACGGTTGCCGGGCGTGGCATTGCCTGAGGGAATTCAGGTGACCTCGGATCTGAACGGCGCAGCGCGCCATCCTGTCGTCTTGCTGGCCACGCCGATGCAGACCTTGTCGTCACTATTGAACCAGATCGACGGGAGCCTGAACGGCACGCGGCTTGTCGCCTGTTGCAAGGGGATCGACTTGCGTTCGGGCTGTGGCCCGACCGAAGTCATCGCGCTGTCTCGCCCGCTGGCGATCCACGCGGTATTGACCGGTCCAAGTTTTGCCGCCGATATCGCACGTGGGTTGCCGACCGCCCTGACCTTGGCCTGCGACCACGAGCCAGAAGGCAAAGAACTGCAGCAGGCGCTGTCGACACCCACTCTGCGCCTCTATCGCACCGAAGATGTCATCGGGGCCGAGATGGGCGGCGCTTTGAAGAATGTGATCGCCATTGCCTGCGGCGTCACCATCGGCGCTGGGCTGGGCGACAGTGCACGGGCCGCGCTGATGACCCGCGGCTTTGCTGAGATGACCCGCTTTGCGGTTTCGCGCGGTGGCCGGGCCGAGACCTTGGCGGGCCTGTCGGGCCTTGGCGATCTTGCCCTGACCTGCACGTCGGAGCTGTCGCGCAACTACCGATTCGGTTGTGCGCTGGGCCAGGGTCAGGATTTTGACCCCAGTGTAACGGTCGAGGGCGCGGCCACGGCGCGCGCGCTGGCCGCAAGTGCGCAGGCCGAAGGTTTGCACCTGCCCATCGCCGGAGCCGTTGCGGCGCTGGTCGAAGGCCGCTTGACAGTGCGCGAGGTTGTGCAGGATTTTTTGACCCGACCCCTGAAGGAGGAATGACCATGCGCGTTGCGCTGATTGCCAAGGACAAACCCGGACATCTGCACGTCCGGATGGAGAACCGCCCCGACCATGTTGCCTATTTGAAGGCTCATGACATCGTAGAGCAGGCCGGGCCCTGTTTGGATGATGCAGGCGAGATGTGCGGATCACTGATCATCCTGAATGTCGAGGACGCGGCCCAGGCGCAAGCTTTTGCTGATGGCGATCCTTATGCAAAGGCGGGACTGTTCGAAACTGTAGACCTGATCGCCTGGAACCGGGTGATAGGCTGATGCGCTACTGGCTGTTCAAATCGGAACCCTCAACCTGGAGTTGGGAGAACCAGGTCGCCAAAGGCGACGTGGGTGAGGAATGGGACGGTGTACGCAACTATCAGGCGCGCAATTTCATGCGTGAGATGGCGCTGGGCGACCGGGGGTTCTTTTACCACAGCCAAAAGGAAAAAGCGGTGGTCGGCGTGGTCGAGGTCTGCGCCACAGCTCACCCCGACAGTACCACCGACGATAACCGCTGGGACTGCGTTGATATACGGGCTGTTGCGCCGTTTGCGACAGCGGTCACGCTTGAGGTGATCAAGTCCGATCCGCGCCTGTCTGACATGGTGTTGGTCCGACGCCCGCGTCTGTCAGTGCAGCCCGTCACGCCAGAGGAATGGTCCGTGGTCTGTCACTTGGGGGGGATCAAATCCTGAAACGCACCGGGGAAAACAGTTGGCCAAAGGCCCTGTCACGCGCGGATGCGATGACACCCACAATCACGCGCTGTTGAGCAGTCGACAGTAAGAGCTTGCCACCCTCCCCCCGGCAAACGGTGGTATGTGACTGTGATTTTGGCTGTGACATGGGGGCGTGCGGTCGGGGCGTCGACGGATTATTTTCGGTTGCAAGTCGGCGCTTTCGTGGGACAGTCCGGTCGATGTCGTCATGGTGATCCTGATTGATCACATGTTGGATGACATGGGGCACAAGCCAGCTGTGTGCGGGCTGGCGATTTGTGCGCGGGCTGGCAATATTGTGGAAATTCTGGGGCTCCGGGGATGACACGGAACCCCAGACCACCCTTGGCGCTCCCATCGCACCACCAGTAGACATTCTGGTTCCGGCCTCCTGACCGCAACATATACATACCTGACCAGCAGGTTTGTGGCAAAGGCCATTTCCACGGCATTTGCCTAAAACTCAAAGAGTTAGCTGTAGGCGGACTCTTTTCCGAAGTGTTTTGTCAGCATGTAATAGACAACGGCGCGATACTTGTTGCGTTCGGATTTTCCGTATGTCTCGATGACCTTGGCCAAGGCCTCGTCCAATTGAGGTCCGTCGGACAGGCCCAGCTTTTTGACCATGAAGTTGTTTTTCACGGTCTCCAGCTCATGCGGCTGCGAACTGGCGACGGTCGACGCATCAGGGTTATAAATTGCGGGCCCACAACCGATGGTGACCTTGGTCAAAAGGTCCATATCCGGTTCCATGCCGCATTTGTTGCGCAGATCCTCTGCATATTGCGCGATCAAATCGTCCCGTCGTCCCATAGTTCTCTCCCAAGTTCGTTCAACGTATTTTGGGTCAGGTGCGCGCAGTCGCCACTAACCATGAGCTCCACGTTACTCGGTCCGCGCCATCTGGCAATGAAAATTCTTGGTCGATGTCCCGGGCCTTGGAAGGTCCCGCCGTCTCTGGCACAAAAAATGCAACAGGTCACCGCGCCTCACAGAGAGGCTGGATCCGGTGACATTATGCCAGTTCGAGCCGCGCAGGCCTGTGACCCTGGCGTGAGCATTTCTGCCAGGCAAACATCACCAGTTTCCTTCGAGCAAATGGCAGGACATGCCGCCGCGCCGCGCGTTTGACCGGATACCACTGGCGTTTGCAGAAAAGGTGGTGCAGCATCCGTTGGGTCCCGATGGCCAATCGGCGACCGGGTAAACAGGTTTCCACCCAGCAAGAGGCAAAGCGCAGCATGAGCAGAACCGTCAGCTTCACGCAGATGAAAGATGGCACCAAGGACGACTATGCGCTGTTGGAGCAGTTGGAAAGGCCGTTTCTGGCGATGACAGCCGATCGTGTTCTTGATGAAATGAAGCGCGCCGGAGAGGTCACGTTGGAAGGTTACAAGCTTTCTCGTCTTGAGCACGGATTGCAGGCCGCAACGCGGGCCATGCGAGACGGGGCAGACATCGATTGGATTGTAGGCGCGTTGCTGCACGACATTGGCGACGGATTGGCGCCCCAAAACCATGATCGGTTGTCAGCCGAGGTGCTGCGGCCCTTCGTGCGTTGGGACGTGGCCTGGGTGGTTGAGCATCATGGCATTTTTCAGATGTTTTATTATGCCCACCATTACAACTGGGATCGAAATGCGCGGGATCAATTTCGAGATCACCCCTGTTTCGACAGCTGCGCCGCGTTCTGTGAACGCTGGGATCAAAGCGCCTTTGATCCCGATTATGACATGCTGCCGCTTGACCATTTTGCACCGATGGTGCGCGAGGTCTTTGACCGCAAAGCCTATGATCCGGCTGTGATCTGCGAGGGCCGTGTGACCGCATTGACGGCCTAGATCGCTTCGCGCGCTGTTTTGTCAGGTCAGTACGGCCTTGGGTTGCGTCGACAGCGCAAGAGCGGTCAGTAAGCTTTGTCCTGTCGGGATCGTAGTGGAAGGGATGTTGTCTATTTTCTGTCGCGCACGCGCCATTGCGGTCGTCCTGTTTTTTGCCAGCGGCATGGCGCATGCCGCCGAGATTACATTGAAACATGATCCAGTGATGGGATGTTTCCTGCATCTTGAGGGCACCATTGAAAACGGCGACCAGACAAAACTGGTTGAGGCCCTGGACGAATACGCAAACTGGCGACAACTTCCAAACGCGCGCGGGAACCGCTTGCCCAGAGTGCAAAATGTTGACCCCTGGGATCTTCCCAATGTGCCAAGGGTGTGTCTGAACAGCCCAGGCGGATCCTATGCCGAGGTTGTGCGCATTCTTGATGAGACCTGGGGACGATTTGCCACTGCCGTTGCCAGCGATGCGCGATGTGAAAGTGCCTGTGCGGTTTTGTTTATGGGGGGGACGACCGGCAATGGCGGTACGGTCGACGACAATTTGGGTGGGCGCGTTCTGCATCCGCTTGGCAAGCTGGGGTTTCATGCACCAACCCTTGTGGTTCCAGACGGCGTTTACTCGTCGGATGTGATCAACCAAGCTTATGCAACAGCAATCAAATCCATCTCGCGTCTGATCAACATACAGGACAAGATCGATTTTCCACGCAGTCTGGTGGTCGCAATGGTCGACACACCCCCCACAAAGATGACCTATGTCCTGACGGCGGGGCAGGCCATTGACTGGAAGATCCGAGTGGCGCCCTCTCGCTATCCAGACACTTTGACCCGACTGGGACTCTGGAATGCCTGCAACAACCTGCGACCATTGGTCGAAGATCAGTTGCGCCGCGAGGTGACCGACATATACGCCCCCCACTGGGACGGGCCTGAATTGGAAGTGTCAGACGCAGCATTCGGAGGCTACAACGGTACAATGAAATTGCGGGTGGACCGTAATGCCGATGTCATCTGCGATCTGTATTTGAATGAACCGCCCGACCAGGCGACTGATAGACATCCCACATCGGCAGGCGGCTATATGGGCGTGACCTTCGGTGGGACCGACGATGCCCTCAGATTGCGTTTCGATCCATATGGACCGTCGTTCGTGACACGTGACACTCCATTGTCTCGGCTGGCCCGCACAGATGACTTTGACTGGGAAATACTCAATGTCGCCAAGGTGTCTGCACCAGTGACCAGGCGATCAACTGGCTTTTGCGGGGTTATTTCAGGCGCCAGGCTGGCAGACTACGAACCTTGCACAGAAACGGTGGTAGAGGCCCCGCGTGAGGACCTTTCTTCTGTCACCACCCTGACCTACACGTGGCCCTCAGGCAGCACAACGGTTGCCGAAGTCCAGTCCAAGCTGGGGCAGTCTTGGGGATTTGAGGCTGATGACTTCCGACTTAACGGATCGCGTGCACAGTTCTGGGGGGACGGTATGCCTGACGAAGGTGACGACGGAAACGAGGCCGGAGCCGATACGGCCTGTCTCCGCTTCACCAAGGATCAAAGCCAATGGTGCCCAACCGAATTTTGGAAAAACGACCGAACGGGCAACACATTCATCTATATCGATGCAGCGGGCCTGAATGAGGCATTGGAGTTTGGTGGCCTGTAAACGCGCAGTCCCACGCACGGTCGTGCCGGGTGGGATGCGCGCCTCCTTGGGTCAATACCGGTAGTGTTCCGGTTTGAACGGGCCTTCGGGACTGACGCCAATGTAAGCCGCCTGATCAGCGTCCAGCTTGGTCAGCTTGGCGCCGACCTTGGCCAGGTGCAGGGCCGCGACTTTCTCGTCCAAATGCTTTGGCAGGACATAGACCTCGTTTTTGTAAGCGTCGCCCTTGGTCCAAAGTTCTATCTGCGCCAGCGTTTGGTTCGTAAAGCTGGCTGACATCACGAAAGAGGGGTGGCCGGTGGCGTTGCCCAGATTCAAAAGGCGACCTTCTGACAGCAGGATCATGCGGTTGCCCGAGGGCATCTCGATCATGTCCACCTGATCTTTGATGTTGGTCCACTTGTGGTTCTTCAGGTTTGCGACCTGGATCTCGTTGTCGAAATGGCCAATGTTTCCGACAATTGCCATATCTTTCATCTCGCGCATGTGCTCGATGCGAATGACATCCTTGTTTCCGGTGGTCGTGATAAAGATATCGGCGTCCAGGGACTCCTCTAGCAGGACCACTTCAAAGCCGTCCATCGCCGCTTGCAACGCGCAGATCGGATCGGCCTCTGTCACCTTGACACGGGCACCGGCGCCGCGCAGGGACGCAGCTGACCCTTTGCCAACGTCGCCATAGCCGCACACAACAGCCACCTTGCCGGCCATCATCGTGTCAGTGGCGCGGCGGATGCCGTCAACCAGCGATTCCTTGCAGCCGTATTTGTTGTCGAACTTCGATTTCGTGACCGAGTCATTGACGTTGATCGCTGGGAAGGGCAGCTGGCCGTTGCGTTGCAGTTCGTACAGGCGGTGCACACCGGTTGTTGTTTCTTCCGAAACACCCAGAATGGCATCGCGGGTTTTGGTGAACCACCCCGGGCTTGCCGCCATGCGTTTCTTGATCTGAGCTTGAATGACTTCTTCTTCTTCGGATCCCGGAACGCCGAATTCTTCGCCTGCTTCGATCCGAGCGCCCAGCAGAACGTAGAGCGTGGCATCCCCGCCATCGTCGAGGATCAGGTTCGCTCCGTCGTCAAACATGAAACTCTTGTCGAGGTAATCCCAATGCTCTTCCAAGCTTTGGCCCTTGATGGCGAAAACCGGAACGCCGGCCTTGGCAATTGCAGCAGCAGCGTGGTCCTGAGTGGAAAAGATGTTGCACGACGCCCAGCGGACCTCGGCGCCCAATGCGACCAGCGTTTCGATCAGAACGCCGGTCTGGATGGTCATGTGAAGCGACCCGGTGATCCGTGCGCCCTTGAGTGGCTTGCTTTCGCCGTACTCGGCGCGCAACGCCATCAGGCCCGGCATTTCAGTTTCAGCAATGTCCAGCTCTTTGCGGCCGAACTCCGCCAGTGAAATATCTTTGACAGTGTAATCCAACGTCATCTTCCGCTCTCCGGACTGGGCAATAGTGTTGAAAGGGCACCTAGCACTCCGTCTGGTCGCATTCAATGCGCAAGTCAGTAAGCCACGTGTCGACAAGGCCAATTCCAAAGAGGCACGGGCCGTTGCGATGCGTGGTTCTCGGCGCTGTGAAATGCCTTTTTGTGTTGTGGATGACGGTGTGACAGCATTCTGCTGATCAGCCTCAGCCGTCATAGCACGCTGTGGCTTTCGTCTGGGCGGGACTTGGTCTATGCCCACAGCCATGTCGGACGCATACGCCGTGTCGAATGGTCCAAATGTGAATGGTACACAGGCCGCTCGTCTTATCGGCACAGACGTGCCTGCCACCCGACGCAAAAATGAAACCCCAAGCACTATGGGAGCACACCTTGGCAAAACCTGCGCGCGCTTGGCAACGCATGCTTTCTGGACGCAGGCTGGATCTGCTGGATCCAACGCCTGTCGACATCGAGATCGACGACATAGCCCATGGGCTGGCATTTGTCGCGCGCTGGAACGGTCAAACACAGGGTGATTTTGCCTATTCCGTGGCCGAGCACTCGCTTTTGGTTGAAGAAATTCACGGCCGTATCTGTCCGGACGCCCCTGTGAAATGGAAACTCGCCGCACTGCTGCATGACGCGCCCGAATATGTGATTGGTGACATGATCTCGCCGGTCAAGGCGGCTGTTGGGCCGGGTTACGAGGCTCTCGATGCGCGTCTGTCAGCGGCCATCCACATTCGTTTTGGGTTGCCAGCCGCCATCCCTTTGACCGTGAAGCGACAGATCAAGAAAGCAGACAGGATCAGCGCCTGGATGGAGGCAACGCGTCTGGCAGGTTTCACGACCGAAGAGGCGGACAAGATCTTTGGTCGGCCAGATCCGGGTCTCATTTCCGGTTTGCAGCTGCATCTGCGTCCCCCCCTTGAGGTGCGGCGCGATTTCACAGCCCGCCACACGGCACTATTGGCGCGTTTGTGACCATAATGGCCTGTCGTGTGTCCCGGGGGGGGCGTTTCGGTTCAAGGCGGCGCAATGGCCCACTGGCATCATTCGGCCCGCTTTGGGGGCCGAGAACGGCCTTGAACCCTGCCCTTTCAGCGTGCCGAGCAGATCCTGCCTGACTTAGCGCGGGCTGCGTTTGGCCAGGATCCGTTGCAGGGTGCGGCGGTGCATGTTCAGGCGACGCGCGGTCTCTGAGACATTGCGGTCACACAGTTCATACACCCGCTGAATATGTTCCCAACGCACTCGGTCTGCGCTCATTGGGTTTTCTGGTGGAGGCGGCAGGTCATCAGCCTTGGCGAGCAGCGCATTGGTGATATCGGTCGCGTCCGCGGGTTTTGACAGGTAATCTGTTGCGCCAATCTTGACCGCCGCCACTGCGGTCGCGATCGCACCGTATCCCGTCAGCACGACGACGCGACAATCCGGACGCTTTTCACGCAGGATTTCCACAACGTCCAGACCATTGCCGTCTTCGAGCCGTAGGTCGACCACTGCATAGGCGGGCGGGCGTGCTGTACCGATGGCTCTGCCGGCCGCAACCGACGCAGCGGTTTCAACCTCAAACCCCCGTTTTTCCATCGCTTTGGCCAAACGCTTCAGAAACGGTTCGTCATCGTCTACAAGAAGCAGCGACTTGTCGTCACCGAGTTCTTCAACCGTCCGCTCAGCCACGCGCTGTCCTCCCGCCATGTCATTCTGCCCCGTCTTTCTTAGACGGGGGGGAAAGTAGCGTCAAACTGTCAAATGTCTATCATATGGCTTTGACAAAACAGGCTACCCTGTCGGCCAATTGCTCAGCAGAGAGATCTCGGCGGAAAAATTCCGCAAAACCGGTCTCGGGGAAAACCAGATAGGAAAAGGTCGAGTGATCAACGAGGTAATAGTCAGGATCCCCGTTTTGGACCTTGAAATAAGTGCGATATGCTTGGCTAGCTGCGCGCACCTGCTGCTCGGACCCGGTCAGGCCGACCATTTTTTCATGAAGGTTGAAGGCAAAATCCCCGACCGCTTCGGGCGTGTCACGCTTGGGATCAACCGAGATGAAAACCGGCGTCACTTCGTGGCCCATTTCAGACAGCAAGTCCACGGTTTCGGCATTGCGGACAGTGTCCATCGGGCAGACGTCCGGGCAAAAGGTGTAACCAAAATACAGCAGCGAGGGCCCGGTGATCACATCCGTGTCAGTGACCGTCTGGCCCTGTGCATTGATCAACTCGAAAGGTCCGCCGATGCTGGCGGCCCCGCCCGCAATGGCTGAGGTGCGGCACTGTGCAAACGGGTCTGCGGTGCCAGAGGGTGCAGACACGTACCAGACGCCTCCGACCAAGGCGGCGACAGAGACTGCGGCGGCGACAGCTGCGATACGGTCCATTGCATGACTTTCTGTTTGAGTTGATCCGGGCGAGACGACATTTAACAATGGGGCATGCGGCTTCAAGTGACGAAAGGGCGCAGATGACAAACCGTGAACTCGGATTGATGAATCAACATCGCCGCGGCAATTGGATCCGATTGCGGACGATGATCATGCTGCGCTGGATCGCTGTTGGCGGACAGTTCATCGCCATTGTCGTAACTCAGTTCATGATTGATCTGCAACTCGACCTTGGTTTGTGCTATCTGGCGGTTGGCATCTCGGTGGTTGGAAATCTGATCGCCAGTGTCGCATTTCCTGAAAACAAGCGCCTGAGCGAGACCGAAAACATGATGATGGTCATGTTCGATCTCTTGCAGTTGTGTTTTCTCTTGTTTGTGACTGGTGGGTTGAACAACCCATTTGCCATCTTGGTTCTGGGTCCGGTGACGGTCTCGGCGCTTGTCTTGCGCGTGCGTTTTACTTTGCTTTTGGGGATCACAGCATTCGGCTTGATCACCACAATGATGTTTTTTCACATCCCTTTGCGAACGACGCAGGGGTTTGTGCTGAGGATGCCTGACATTTTTGTTTTCGGAAATTGGGTGGCAATTGGCATCGCGCTGATCTTTATCTCGTTTTACACGCGATGGATCACACGCGAACTGTATTCGATGGAAGACGCCATTGCCGCCACCCAGATGGCGCTGTCGCGGGCGCAGAAGTTGAACGATCTGGGCGGTGTGGTTGCAGCTGCCGCACACGAGTTGGGTACCCCGTTGGCGACAATCAAGCTGACAAGCTCGGAATTGATCGAAGAACTGCATGACAACGAAGATCTGCAAGACGACGCGCGGTTGATCCGAGACCAGGCGGACCGGTGCCGCGATATCCTGCGGTCGATGGGCCGCGCGGGGAAGGATGACCTGCATATGCGCAAGGCGCCTTTGGTCGAGGTGATCCGCGAAGCTGCCGAACCACATGAAGGGCGCGGCAAGGCAATTATGATCGAGCACGCTTTCGAAGAGCTTACGGCAGAGCCTCCGCTTCAGATTCAGCGGCGCCCCGATGTCATCCACGGTTTGCGCAATCTGATCCAGAACGCTGTTGATTTTGCCACATCGACGGTCTGGGTCGAGGCGAACTGGACAGACGAACAGGTTTCGATACGGATTGTTGACGACGGTCGCGGCTACCCACCACAGTTGCTTGGCAGGATTGGCGATCCTTTTGTTCGCACCAGAAAAACCGATCGGGACCGGTCAGATCGGCCAGAATACGAAGGCATGGGTTTGGGGTTGTTCATCGCAAAAACCTTGCTTGAGCGTAGCGGTGCAAGGCTGAACTTTGCAAATGCATCGAATCCCTCTCGGAGTGAAATTCGCGCCGGAGAACGTGCCGGTGCTGTGGTAGAGGTCGTCTGGCCGCGCGGGGCGCTTTTGCCGGATGAGAGTGCCGCAAAAACCGCGCAAAATGTCCCCATTGAGGTCTGAGGCTGGGCGGTTAACTGTTTGTTAAAGGGTCCGCCAGCAGGGTCGGACTGAAGATGACTGAGGGATGGCTTTACTATGGACATTGACCCACTGGGTGCTCTGATGAGTTTCCTTGGGTCGCTTGTTGCCGCGGCACTTGTTTTTCTGCTGGTCGTGCTGCTTGGACGGCATGAGCGTAAAAAAGTGACGGGCCAGGCGGACTCGGCGCTGAAGATTCTCTTCAAAGATGATAGGGTTCTCGACGCGTCACCGTCGTTTGCATTGCTCGCAGAGATGACGCAAACCCCGATAGAGACCTGGGATGACCTGCGCAATCTCTTCGCCTGGCGTTTTCCGAACTGGCCTGAGAACCCTCCGGAAAAAACCCTTGAGTTGTTGCCTGAGGACAGCAATGACCTCGCGAAATTGACGTTACAGGCGGGGAAGAATGTGCTGCGCATCACGCTTGTCGAGCAGGGTGAAGTGGCGTTATCCAAACATGCCCTTATGGTGGGAATGCGTCGAAATGCCAAATTGGTGTCGATGATCGACCAAAGCCCTGATCCCGTCTGGGAAACGGATTTGACTGGCGCACGCGTCTGGGAAAACAAGGCCTACAGGGATCTTGGCCTGGCGCCTGAGACACAGGATGTTTTTCAGAAACTGATGTCAGCCAGTCTGCAATCTGACCTTCCGGCGCACCGGCATGCTATTGATCACAAGGGGCAAAGCCTGTGGTTTGATTTCAGTGCCTTTTTCGACGGTCAATCCACGTTCCACCACGCGCGTGACGTCAGTGTTGAAGTGGCTGCGGAAACAGCCCGGCTGAGCTTTGTTCAGTCCCTGTCACGAACCTTTGCCTACCTCAGCACTGGACTGGCCGTATTCAATCGGAACCGCCAGCTGGTCTTGTTCAACCCGGCCTTGGTCGACTTGACTGGCTTGAATGTGGAGTTCCTGTCGTCGCGACCGGATCTGGCAAGTTTCTTTGACCGGCTCCGGGATTTGCACATGGTTCCGGAACCCAAGAACTATGGCGATTGGCGCGAAGAGATCTCTAGGATCGTACAAAGCTCAAGTGAAACGGGTTATGCTGAAACATGGAACCTGACTGATGGTGTGACGTTTCGTGTAACAGGCCGCCCACACCCGGAAGGTGCCGTTGCGTTTCTGTTTGATGATATCAGCAATGAAATTTTGCAGACGCGCAGGTTCCGTGCTCAACTGGATCTAAGTCAATCGGCCCTCGATGCGTTGCCTGATGCAATCGTGCTGTTTTCACCAGGCGGCAACCTGGCACTGACGAATGAGCGATATCGCGCGCTGTGGGATCACGACCCCGAGACGGCGCTTGTGGCCGAAGATATGCAAACGACCCTGGACGCACTGGCAACGCTGTGTCGTCCGACACCGGTTTGGGACCGAATCGTCGAAGCCGTGCAAAACAATACAAGCAAGATGTACTGGCAGGGGCCGGTACAACGTCTGGATGGGCAAAGATTGATCTGTGAAGTCACACCACTTGAGCAAGGAAATGTCATGGTGCGTTTCGGTGAAGCTCAGTTTCATACAAGCGATGAAGGGGCTGAGTTCAAACATCAATTCGGATCATGAACCCGCTTGCAGCCACCTGTGACCAAGGTACTGTTGCACCATGCCCGATATTGCGCATCTTGTTCTCGACGAAGCGGCGTCGGCTGATTTGGCCGGGCGGCTGGCCCCTGCTCTTGGGCCGGGTGACACTGTGTTGCTTGAGGGCGGGATCGGCGCCGGCAAAACACATTTTGCACGCCATGTCATTCTGGCCTTGCTGCAGACCCCCGAGGATATTCCCTCGCCGACTTTTACCTTGGTGCAGGTCTATGACACGGCTGAGTTCGAAATCTGGCATACGGATTTGTATCGGTTGGACAGTCCCGATCAGGTAGACGAGCTTGGTGTGGTGGACGCGATGGAAACGGCGCTGTGCCTTGTAGAGTGGCCTGACCGTCTTGGTGATATGGCGCCGGGCAATGCTTTGCAGATTTCGTTTGAACTTGTCAAAGAGGGCACAGCCCGTCAGGTGAGTCTGTCCAGTACAGATCAGACCTGGCATCAGCGGCTGGCTGGATTTTTCCAATGAACCCGGTGTGTTCCTTTTTGGACAGGGCTGGCTGGGGCGCAGCCGAAAGCATGCCGCTTGCCGGCGATGCGTCAAGCCGGCGATATGAGCGTTTGTCCGGGCCTGCAGGGCACGCTGTTCTGATGCATGATCCTCATGGAGATGTGGAATTATTTGCGCGTTTGGCGCGATACCTTGACGCCTCTGGGTGCAGCGCGCCCATGATTTTGGCGACAGATCCAGACCAGGGTTTGTTGCTGTCCGAGGATTTCGGTGACCGCCTGGTTGCGCGGCTTTGTGATGGCGACCCCGATGTCGAGCTAAACCTGTATCGTGCCGCCGGCGAACTTTTGGCCCATTTGCATCAATGCCCTCCGCCCAAAGGGTTGACCCGGGCTTCGGCTGCGACTTTGGGGCAGGCGACGGATCTGGCCTTTGTGTATTACGTTGCCGATCCGGCTGCCGCGGCTGAGACTGCCGCACGCAGTGCCGAGCTGGTCGCCACGGCGATCGACGCATATGCGCCGGTATCAGACGTCCTCGTTCTGCGCGATTTTCATGCTGAAAACCTGATTTGGCTGCCGGATCGGTCGGGCATCCGGCAGTTGGGCCTGCTGGACTTTCAGGACGCCTTGATCGGGCATCGGGCTTATGATCTTGCTTCATTGATCCGCGACGCCCGGCGAGATGTCTCAGCTGCGGCCGCCCAGGCCGCGATCGAAAGCTACTTCGGCGGTGACCCAACGCCAGATTTTGGTGCAGCTTTGGCCGTGTGCGGCGTGCAGCGAAACCTGCGCATTCTTGGGGTTTTTGCACGGCTCGCACAGGTCGCAGGCAAACCTCGTTACATTGATCTGATACCCCGCGTCTGGTCCCATTTGCAGACAGACCTGGCCCATCCCGCCATGCATGACCTCCGGGCCTTTCTCAGCCGTGTCCTGCCTGTGCCAACGGCTACTCATCTCAGTTATTTGAGGTCCGGATGCCCGATGCCGTAATGCTGTTTGCCGCAGGGTTTGGCACCCGGATGGCGCCGTTGACCCGCAACATACCCAAGCCATTGATACAGATCGCCGGGCGCAGCCTGCTTGAGCATGCGCTTGTCCTGGCCGACGCGGCCAGAGTGCCGCGCCGGGTGGTCAACACGCATTATTTGGGGGAACAGATTGCCGACGCCGTCAAAGGCCGTGATGTCATGATTTCCCATGAGGCATCCCAAATTCTTGATACTGGTGGCGGGCTAAAAGCTGCCTTGCCGCTGTTGCAGGCGCCTGAGGTTTTCACCATGAACACTGATGCGGTCTGGCACGGGCCGAATCCGCTTGAGGTTGCCAAAGCAGCATGGCGGCCCGCGGTCATGGATGCCCTTTTGGTCTGTGTTGCCCATGACCGGGCTGTAGGTCGGTTGACGCAGGGGGATTTTTTGATGACGCGGGATGGTCATCTCAGCCGGGGTCCGGGGCTTGTTTACACCGGCGTTCAGATCCTCAAGACGGATGCTGTTTCAGTTGAGCCGCAAGAGGTCTTCTCACTCAACTTGATCTGGGACCGGATGTTGGCGTCGGGGCGTCTTTTTGGCGTAATCTACCCAGGAACCTGGTGTGATGTCGGTCATCCAGGCGGAATTCCATTGGCTGAAAACATGCTGAGGGGCGCTGATGTTTGATCCGCAAATCGCATCTCGGGTGTTCGCTTTGCCGTCGGGCGTTGATTTTCCCAAAGCCCTGATGCAGGGCCTGCTTTTGCGCACTGCTGGGCACCCGCCCGAGGCCTTGGCGCGTGTCCGGGTTATCGTGAATACCGAACGGATGCGTCGCCGGTTGCGCGCACTGTTTGACGGGGCCGATGCGGTGTTCCTGCCGCGGATTGAGTTGCTGACTGATGTGGCTGACCCGTTGGTGCGGGCGCGTCTGCCACGTCCGGTGCCGGCGCTGCGACGGCGGCTAGAACTGGCAGAGCTGGTGCGGGCGCTGTTGGATGTTCAGCCCGACCTGGCGGCGCGGGCCTCGGCCTATGATTTGGCCCAGTCGCTTGCAGATCTGATGGAAGAAATGCGGGGCGAAGGAACGACGCCGGACGATATTGCGGCTCTGGATGTCACGGATCAGTCAGGCCATTGGGCGCGCGCCCAGAGTTTTTTGAACATTGTCTCAGGCTTTTTTGAAGACAGCGCAGTCCCGGATCGCGCGGGTTGGCAGCGTCTGGCGGTCGAGGCCACGATCAGGTCCTGGAAGTCGCACCCACCACAAGATCCGGTGATCTTGGCCGGATCAACAGGATCACGCGGCACCACGGCCCTGCTGATGCGGGCGGTCGCAAAGCTTCCGCAGGGCGCGGTAGTGCTGCCGGGATTTGATTTTGACATGCCGCAGGCAGTTTGGGATCAGCTGAGCGCCCCACTGCGCAAGTCCGGCATGGGTCTGGCGGAGGAGGATCATCCGCAATTCCGCTTTGCCCGACTGTTGCATGACATGCAGATCATGCCGCAAGACGTCGCGTCCTGGACCGATACAGCGCCTCCGTCCCCTGGGCGCAACCAATTGGTCTCATTGGCGTTGCGTCCCGCGCCTGTCACTGACCGGTGGTTGGCCGAGGGGCCAGCCCTGCCGCAGCTGGATGCTGTGGTAGATGACCTGACCCTGGTTGAGGCGGCGTCGTCCAGGGAAGAGGCGCTGGCCATTGCTCTGCGCCTGCGAAAAGCAGCAGAAGACGGGCAGACGGCCGCACTTATCACGCCGGATCGAATGCTGACGCGGCAGGTGACGGCGGCACTTGATCGGTGGGGAATTTTGCCCGACGACAGCGCGGGCGTACCGATGCACCTGACGCCACCCGGCCGGTTTCTGCGACACGTTGCAGCATTGGACAGCAGCACCTTGACGGCAGAGACGCTTCTGACACTGCTCAAGCATCCGCTCACGCACTCTGGAGCGAACCGGAACCTGCACTTGCTGCACACCCGTGATCTTGAGTTGATGATCCGTCGCAAAGGGTGGCCGTTTCCCGACCGCGCCCGGATACGGGACTGGGCCACTGCGCGGGGGATTGCAGGATGGGGGGAATGGGTCATCCGTTGTTTTCTTGGGCCGGTGCTTACGCAGACCTGTCCGCTGACACATCGGGTGCTGGCGCATGTCGACAAATCAGAGCGAATTGCGCGGGGCAGCAGTGGTGCAGGTGCAGGAGAGCTGTGGCAACAGAAAGCGGGGCAAAAAGCCCGATCGGTGGTGGACGACCTGATTGCCGAGGCCGGAGCTGGCGGCGACATGGATGCGCGCGACTATGCGGATTTATTCGGAGCAATTCTTGCGGGTGAAGAGTTGCGGGACCGGGACGCACCGCACCCCGACATCCTGATCTGGGGCACACTTGAGGCCCGCGTCATGGGGGCTGAGCTTCTGATCCTGGGCAGTTTGAACGAAGGCAGCTGGCCCGAGTTGCCCGGTGCCGACCCATGGCTCAATCGCAAGATGCGATCAGACGCTGGCATGCTTTTGCCTGAAAGACGCGTTGGGCTGTCAGCGCATGATTTCCAACAGGCGCTTGCGGGCCCAAAGGTCTGGCTGACACGCTCTGTCAAAACAGAAGATGCGGAAAGTGTGCCCTCGCGTTGGTTGAACCGACTGACCAACTTGATGAGCGGCCTGCCGGACCGCAATGGGCCCGAGGCACTGGGCAAGATGCGCCAGCGCGGGGCTGAGTGGCTGGCCCTGGCCCGTGCTTTGGATGCCCCCCGGGACGTACCTGCCGCGGCACGGCCGTCGCCTGCACCACCTGCGATCAGCCGTCCCGCGCGCCTGAGCGTGACGGAAATCAAGCGCCTGATCCGCGACCCTTATGCGATCTACGCCCGGCATGTGTTGCGCCTCAGGCCGCTTGAGCCGCTGCAACGGCAGGCAGATGCCCTTGCACGGGGCATCGTGATTCATGACATCCTTGAAAAGTTTGTTCGTGGTCGCGGTGAAACACAGGCGCACCTGATGGCGCAGGGCCAGACCCTGATTTGGGAACAGATTCCCTGGCCTGTGCATCGTCATCTTTGGTTGGCACGGCTTGATCGCGTCGCTGAGTGGTTCGTCACGACAGAGGCTGAACGCCGCTTGGCGGCTGACCCTGCCGGATTCGAAGTCAGCGGCAAGGCTTATCTGGGCGATCTGGACTTCACGCTGACAGCCAAGGCTGATCGGATTGACCTGGATGCGCTGGGGCAGGTGCTTCTTTACGACTACAAGACCGGTGCCGCCCCTACAGCCAAGGAACAGAAGCACTTTGACAAACAATTGCTTCTTGAGGCGGCGATGGCCGAGGAAGGCGCTTTCGACAAACTGGGGCCCCATCCGGTTCTGACAGCGCAGTACCTGTCTCTTGCGCGGTCGCCCAAAGCGGTGCCCGCCCCATTGGACGATTTGTCTCCAAGTCAGGTCTGGGATGAATTCAAGCGGCTGATTGCTCACTACAGGGCCGCACCCAACGGGTTTTCTGCACGTCGTGCCATGTTCAAGGACGATGAGGTGTCTGACTATGATCAATTGGCGCGCTATGGGGAATGGGATATCACCGAAATGCCCAAGCTGGAGAGGCTGACGTGATCCGCGATGCTGCCACACAGCGGCAGGTGGATGCTGCGCGCCCGGATGTTTCAACCTGGCTGTCCGCCAACGCCGGGTCCGGCAAGACCCGCGTTTTGACTGACCGCGTGGCGCGGTTGCTTCTGGATGGGGTCGAGCCGCAGAACATCCTGTGCCTGACATATACCAAGGCCGCGGCAACCGAGATGCAGAACCGCTTGTTCAAACGATTGGGCGGTTGGGCGATGCTGGCCGACCAACCGTTGCGGGACGAACTGTTGCGCCTTGGCGTGCCGTCGCAGTTGTCTGGGGACTTTTTGAAGACGGCGCGCACATTGTTTGCCCGCGCAATCGAGACCCCAGGCGGCCTGCGCATTCAGACAATTCACTCGTTTTGTTCGGCACTATTGCGCCGCTTTCCCCTTGAGGCGGGCGTCAGCCCACAGTTCAGCGAGATAGAAGACCGTGCCGCCGATCTCTTGCGCGAAGAGTTGGTCACAGCAATGGCTGACGGACCCGAAGCTGAACTGGTTGCGGGCCTCGCAGCGTATGTGACCGACGACGATATTGACGGTCTGCTGGCCGAGATCGTGGCAAACCGGGGTGCCTTTGCAGAGCCGCTGACCGAAAGCGACCTGCGTGCGGCTTATGATGTGCCAAAGGGGCTTACCCAAGAGGCGCTGCTGGCGCAGATCCTGCCGCCGGGTGAAGATCAGTTCCTTCAAGAGGTCCAGGCGCTGTGCGCGCAGGGATCACGCAATGATCAGAAGGTTGCCCATGCGTTGGAGGGGGTCGACACCTCTGCCCAATCGGCTTTGTCCATCCTCGAAAACGTGTTTCTGTTTGGTGTAAATACAAAAGACCCGTTTTCAGCCAAGATTGGCAACGTTCCAACCAAGGCGCTGAGGCAAGGCGCAATGGCCTCCGTGATGCCGCGGCTCAACGACTTGATGGCGCGCGTCGAGACGGGCAGGCGTCACAGGCTTGGGCTTTCGGCGGTGACCCGTGATCTGGTGTTGTATCGTTTCGCCAGGGCCTTTCTGCCTCGGTACGAGGCTGCCAAGATGCACAGAGGCTGGTTGGACTTCGACGACCTGATCGACAAGACCAATGCCCTGTTGCGAGATCCGGCCGTAGCGGAATGGGTGCTGTTTCGCCTGGATGGCGGCATTGATCACATCCTGGTGGACGAGGCACAGGACACAAGCCCGGTGCAGTGGCAGGTGATTGAACGACTCGCGGCTGAGTTCACCTCGGGCGAAGGCGCACGCGGCGGTGTGACCCGTACGATCTTCGTGGTCGGAGACAAGAAGCAGTCGATCTATTCGTTCCAGGGGGCTGACCCGCGCGAGTTTGATCGGATGAAAGAGGATTTCAGGGCGCGTCACGCTCAGGTGCAAGTGCCCTTTGTTGATCAGACCCTTGAGTATTCGTTTCGTTCCGCTGCCCCGATCCTTGAAGCGGTGGATACCACCTTCAACATCACGCCCGACAATGGTTTGGGCAGCGACAGCCTGCACCGCGCCTTCAAAGACCAGATGCCGGGACGTGTTGATCTGTGGCCAGTGGTGGATGTCAAGGATCCCGCACCTGAAGGTGAAGAAGATTGGTTCGCTCCGGTCGACCGAATCGGCGCGCAGCACCACACGGTTGTCTTGGCGCGTCGGATTGCCTCGTTCATGCGTGAAACAATCGAAGCCGGAACACCCCTGCCTGCCGAGGTCGGTCACAGCGGCACTTATGAGGCAAGGCCTGTCACCGCCGGTGACTTCCTGATCCTGGTGCGCAAGCGCTCGCGGTTGTTCAAAGAAATCATCCGCGCGTGCAAGCAGCAGGGGCTTCCGATTGCCGGTGCGGATCGATTGAAAGTCATGGCAGAGCTGGCCGTGCGCGACATCGGCGCTTTGCTCAGCTTTTTGGCCACACCCGAGGACGATCTGTCGCTGGCCGTGGTGTTGAAATCGCCACTCTTTGGTTGGAGCGAGCAGCAGCTTTTTGATCTCGCCCATAGGCGCACGGAAAGGTACCTGTGGCAGGGGTTGCGGGCCCGCAAGGCCGATTTCCCCGAGGTGTTGACTGTGCTGGACGATCTTTTGGCGCAAACTGATTTTCTGCGTCCTTACGACCTGATCGAACGCATCCTGACCCGCCATGATGGCCGTCGTCTTTTGCTGGGGCGGCTGGGCGAAGAAGCGCAGGACGGAATCGATGCGCTGTTGCAGCAAGCCTTGGCCTATGAGCGCACTGAAGTGCCCAGTCTGACAGGCTTTCTGGGTTGGATGCAGACCGACGATCTGGAAATCAAGCGGCAACTGGACAGCGCGGGTGACCGGGTGCGGGTCATGACTGTGCATGGGGCCAAGGGGCTTGAGGCACCGATTGTGATCCTGCCTGACTGCGGACCGGCCGATTCAAAATTGAAGCAGCGATTGCTGACAAATGGCGACCGGGTGCACTGGCGGCAGATCAATGACAGCATGCCCGACCTGCAGCGTGACCTGACCGAAACCGTGAAACAGGCGATGGAGAGAGAACGCGACCGGCTGTTGTATGTGGCTATGACGCGGGCCGAGAAGTGGCTGGTTGTCGCGGCCTCTGGCGCATTGGGAACAAAAGGCACGGATTGGTACACCCGCGTGCAGACCGGAATGATGCGGGCCAATGCTCATCGCCAGACTTTTGACTTCGAAGATCAAGGCGACGCGCCTGGTCTGCAATTGGGCGAGGCTGACTGGTCTGGACTGCCCTTGAAAGCTGCCCCTGCCAGAAAGGCAGCCGATAGTGTCTTGCCAGCGTTCTACCGGCGCCCGGCGCCCCTGGTTGCGCCATCGGTGGACAGTCTCAGCGCCTCTGATCTGGGTGGTGCAAAGGCGCTTGCTGGCGCGGATGGCGATGACACTGATCTGGCCAAAGCCCGTGGGACGCTTGTGCATCATGTGCTGGAAACACTGCCAGACGCTCCGAAAGACCAATGGGACGAGATCGCGCCGCTGCTGGTCGAATCACATGCTGTCTACAGTCCTCAGATCGATGTAGCGGCGATTGTTTCAGAGGCGCTTGGCGTCCTTCGCGATCCCACCTTGGCCCATATCTTTGCGTCTGATGTTCTGGCCGAGGTGCCCCTGACCGCCTTGGTCCCACAGCTTGGCAACCGCCGCTTGCATGCAACTGTTGACCGACTGATTGTCACGCCAACCTCGGTTTTGGTCATTGATTTCAAGACCAACCGCACAATCCCCGAGGCGCCGCAAAGCTGCCCTGACGGGGTTTTGCGCCAGATGGGAGCCTATGCTGCGGCGCTGTCGTTGATCTACCCCGAGCGTTCCGTAGAGACGGCAATCCTGTGGACTGCAGCGCCCCGTTTGATGCAGCTTCCACACGCGCTTGTGAGCGATGCGTTGCAAGACGTGTGCCTGCCTTGACGTCGGCCACCCGGCTCCATACGTTCCCGGTCCAGACCCAACATACGCGCATCAGCCGCAAGGAGACATCAAAATGGCCACAGTTGCCGTGACAGACGCGACATTCGACGCCGAAGTGAAAGAGTCCGACATCCCCGTAGTGGTGGATTTTTGGGCTGAATGGTGCGGTCCCTGCAAGCAGATCGGCCCAGCCTTGGAAGAGTTGTCGGCAGAGATGGAAGGCCAGGTCAAGATTGCCAAGGTCGACGTGGATTCAAACCCGAACGCGGCCGCAGCCATGGGTGTTCGGGGCATTCCTGCACTGTTCATCTTCAAGGACGGCCAGGTGATCTCGAACCGCGCGGGCGCCGCGCCCAAAGCTGCGTTGCAAAGCTGGATCAAGGACTCAATCTGATCCAGGCCGCGTCACTGTAGCAGCCCCTGGTTTGTCTTGTGCAAACCGGGGGTTTGTTTTTTGTCGCGTCAGCTGTGACTTGCACCGCAGCCGTCAAACCCCCATATCGGCGATCAACGAAGAGGAGCACGCATGGCAGAGCAGGAGTTTCCCGGCTGGCACGGCACCACGATCATTGGGGTGCGCAAAGGAGGCGAGGTCGTTGTGGCAGGTGACGGGCAGGTCAGCCTGGGCCAGACTGTGATCAAGGGCACCGCACGCAAGGTGCGCAGGCTGTCTCCCGGGGGCTTTGACGTGGTCGCGGGGTTTGCCGGCTCGACAGCGGACGCCTTCACTTTGCTGGAACGGCTTGAGGCCAAGCTAGAGGCAACGCCCGGCCAACTGCAACGTGCAAGCGTAGAGCTGGCCAAGGATTGGCGCACTGACAAATACCTGCAAAAGCTGGAGGCGATGTTGATCGTCACAGACGGCAAAGATCTGCTGGTGATTACCGGCGCGGGCGATGTGCTGGAGCCTGAACACGACATTGCCGCCATTGGGTCGGGTGGAAACTTTGCGTTGGCCGCTGCGCGCGGGTTGATGGATACCGATCTCGATGCAGAGGGTGTGGCCCGCAAGGCCATGGCCATCGCCGCTGATATTTGCGTCTATACCAACGGTAATCTGACGGTTGAGGCGATTGGCCGATGATCGACCAGGACGATCTGCGGGCGGCTGTCGGTGCCGGAACACTCACCGAGTCTCAGGCGACCTCACTTTTGACCCTCGCGCGCAACCGCGCGACCGTCCGCGCAGGGCGGGCGCCTGTAGATGAACCCTTTGAGCTGTTTCGCGGCTTCAACGAGGTCTTTATCGTCGTAGGCCTGGGCATTCTGTTTGCTGGATTTGTGAGCCTCTCTGAGGCTGTGTCTGTGACGACCCAAAACCCAGACACGCCGTGGACGCGGGCCTACAACCATGGTTCGGTCGCCTTGATGGCATTCAGTGGTTTGACCCTGACTGTGCTGCTGACCCGATATTTCACCCTGCGCCGCCGCATGATTGCGCCCTCTATCGCTTTGTCAATGGCCGTTTCGTACTTTGCCATGCGGATCGGTTTGGCGGCGGACGATCGTTTCGGGTTTGACTTTCTTTGGGGGCCCATCGCAGCCACGGGCAGCATCGCGCTGTTCTGGTTCTGGGCTCGGGTGCCTTTTGCGCTGATGCTTGGCGCGCTGTGCTTTGCGGCCAGTTGCTACGGCGGGGCCGCGACGATCCTGAGTGTCGAACCGGACTTCGAAAGTTTCTTCCTGCTCAGCGGACAAGGCGTCTTTCCCTTTATCACGCTTGGCGTTGGCGCTTTGTGCTTGGCCGCCGCTCTTCGCTTTGATCTGGCAGACCGTTACCGTGTGACACGAAATGCGGCAAATGCATTCTGGTTGCATGTCGCTGCCGGCCCAATGCTGGTGAACCCTATTGCGGCCACGCTTTTCAACCTGGAAAGCGGGCTGACCAACGCGATCCTGCTGGCCTTTGTTGTGGTCATGGCGCTTTTCGCCATTGCCATCGATCGCCGGTCCTTCCTGTTGTCTGGCATCGGCTATCTGATCGCGTTGATCACAACCCAATTGGATCATGGCGGAGCTATTGCTATCGTGTTGCTTGGCGTTCTCCTGATCACGCTTGGTGCAAAATGGGAGGCCATTCGCTGTGGTCTTCTTGAACGATTGCCAGAGTTTCCGGGCAAAGGCCGTCTGGCCCCCTGGACTGCCTGCGAAGGACATTTGAAATGACCGACCTGACCCCGCGCGAGATAGTTTCAGAGCTTGACCGCTTTATCATTGGCCAAAACGACGCGAAACGTGCCGTCGCGGTGGCTTTGCGCAGCCGGTGGCGCCGCAAACAACTGCCCGACGATCTGCGGGACGAAGTCTACCCCAAGAACATTCTCATGATCGGGCCCACGGGCGTCGGCAAGACCGAGATCAGCCGCCGTCTGGCCAAACTGGCACGCGCGCCTTTCCTTAAGGTCGAAGCGACAAAGTTCACAGAGGTCGGCTATGTTGGCCGAGATGTCGAGCAGATCATCCGTGACTTGGTCGACGCCGCCATCGCCATGACGCGTGACCAGATGCGCGAAGACGTAAAAACCGCCGCGCACCAAGCGGCTGAAGAGCGTGTGATCACCGCAATTGCCGGTGAAGATGCCCGATCCGGCACCCGTGACATGTTTCGACGCAAGCTGAAAGCCGGCGAGCTGGACGCGACCGAGATCGAGCTTGAGGTCGCGGATGCCGGACCACAGATGCCGATGCTGGACGTGCCTGGCCAGCCCGGCAGCCAGATGGGCATGATGAATCTTGGTGATATCTTCGGCAAGGCCTTTGGCGGACGGACGGTCAAGAAAAAGATGACGGTCGCACAGAGTTACGAGATACTGATCGGCGAAGAGGCCGACAAACTTCTTGATGATGAAGCGGTGAAGGCCGCCGCCCTTGACGCGGTGGAGCAGAACGGGATCGTGTTCCTAGACGAGATTGACAAGGTTGCCGCCCGACAAGAGGCGCGGGGGGGCGATGTCAGTCGGGAAGGCGTGCAGCGCGACCTGCTGCCGCTGATCGAAGGGACAACGGTCAGCACCAAGCATGGCGCTGTCAAAACTGACCACATCCTGTTCATCGCTTCGGGTGCATTCCATATCGCCAAACCCTCGGACCTGTTGCCGGAATTGCAGGGGCGCCTGCCTATTCGTGTGAATCTGAGGGCACTGACAGAGGCAGATTTCGTGCGCATCCTGACCGAAACCGACAACGCGCTGACCCGTCAATACAGCGCGCTCATGGCAACCGAAGAGGTCACGGTGACATTCACAGACGATGGCATAGCGGCCTTGGCCCGTATCGCTGCAGAGGTGAATGAAACAGTTGAAAACATCGGTGCAAGACGGCTTTACACAGTGCTAGAGCGTGTTTTCGAAGAGCTGTCTTTCAGTGCCCCGGACCAGTCTGGAAAATCCGTAACGGTCGACGCAACATTTGTTGAAACGCACCTCGGCGAACTGACCAAATCAGCGGACCTGAGCCGGTACGTGCTTTGATTTTTTAACCTCCTGTTCACCATCGCGCGGCACAGTCACGCCATGGCCCGATACAGCGAATTTTCCGAATCTGCCGCCGCGCTTTTCGAAGCGGAAGACATGCCGGTTTTGCCGACCGGCGGGCGCCTGCCGTCCTATATAAAGGATCACCGCAAGCGACTGCGCGAACGGTTCATTACAGGCGGGGCGGATGCGCTTCCTGATTATGAACTTCTGGAACTGATCCTTTTTCGCGCCATTCCACGTCAGGACGTGAAACCGCTGGCGCGCGACTTGATCGATCGTTTTGGTGATTTTGCCCGTGTCGTTTCAGCCCCCGTAGAGCGACTTGCTGAGGTCAAGGGGGTTGGCGACGCCGTGATCTGCGAGTTGAAGCTTGTTGAGGCGGCCGCTCACCGGCTGGCCCGCGGAAAGGTGCTACAACAGCCGGTTGTGTCAAGCTGGGACGCATTGCTAGAGTACTGTCAGACAGCCATGGCACATGCCGAGACAGAGCAGTTTCGCGTGCTGTTTCTGGATCGCAAAAATGTTCTTATCGCCGATGAGGCGCAAGCACGTGGCACGGTTGATCATGTGCCGGTCTATCCGCGGGAAGTCGTGAAACGAGCACTTGAACATAATGCCAGCGCACTGATTCTGGTGCACAATCATCCCTCGGGCGATCCAACGCCAAGCGAGGCTGACATCGTCATGACTCAACAGATCGACGCCGCAGCCCAAGCGCTTTCATTGACGCTGCATGATCATCTGGTGATCGGGAAATCAGCAACGCTGAGTTTCCGGGCAGAGGGTTTACTCTAGCCAGACCTCGACCCGGCGATTGACCTGACGTCCCCATCCGGTGTTGTCACAGGCCATTGGCATGGCCTCTCCGAATGCCGTGACCTCGATGTCCATTTGATTGAAGTTTGCCGTTTCCGCGGCTTCGACGACAGAGGCACGCACTGCATCCGCGCGTCGTTCTGCAATGCCCATATTGGCTGCGGCAGGTCCATCGCCGTCTGAAAAGCCGACAAAGACCATCCGCCGGGCATCGTATTGTCCGGTTTCCAGGGACCGCGCCAATTGCTGTACGTTAGAGCGTGATTGCGCATCCAGGCGAACCGATCCGGGTTCGAATCTGAACGAGGTTGTCAGGCGTTTCATGGGGCCCAGAACGTCGACCATGCGTTTCAGCTCTTTCAGACCGCCGGCACTTTCGGCGACGGAAATTGCATTTGCGAAGCGGTCTCCTTGCAGATTGATCGGCAGCTCCTCTGGCGCTTGATCCACAAAACCAGCCCGGCGGATGACAATCTGCGCGGGGGCGCTGCGGGTGAACGTCAGAAAGTCACGGGCGACCAGCGGCAGTCGACGTGCTGGCAGGTAGATGAACAGAGGGGCGGTCAGCGGATAGTCTTCTGTCTTGATTGTCCGACGCGTCGGTCGCAACGCAAAGCCGCAGGGCCCCGTCAGGGCCAGCGGTTTGGCATTGCCTGTCTCGGAAAAACTGACAATCCCAAGCCCGAACGGATCACGGGAGATTGCGCGAGCCAAGGCGGCGTTTGTCTCATGGCGTGAGGCCTCTGTGACCAGAGAGGCGCTAACAGGTCGCAACACTCTGTCCTCTATTGCCTGCGAAAGACCTGAGGCGTCATCGCGCATGTAGACCGTGATCGGTGCATCCGGGCCGCCCAGTTGCGCCCAGTTGGCGACCTGGCCGCTCAGGACGCGGGCGAGATTGCCAAGCGTGATCTCGTTTACGGGGTTTGACGCGGCCACCACAGGAACCAAGGCGTCAAGCGCGATCACGCGGGATCTGTTTGCGCCTTGAAGATCGCCCAGTCCCGCTTCCTGGGCAAGTGCGACTTCGCTTGGTCTGATCTCACGCAGGGACATGACCATATCCGCCTCGTCCGCCAGTAGATCGGCAAAGCCTTCGTCGGTATTTGTAATCCTGAAATGGAAACGCGCTTGCAGCCTGTTTGAGCCCCGATGCCTCAGCTCATAGGCAAACTCTGTTGGGCTTTTGGCCACGCGGGTGCTGACATATCCGTGGCGCAGAGCAAAGCCTTCGATCAGCGCAGGCATCAAAACCTCACCGATGGTGGCCGAACCCGAGACCTCTAGGTCTGCGACAAAATCGGTCAGACTGGGGCATCCCGGCCCCTCACACAGCACGCCCGATCCATCAACCGTCAGCTCACCATAAACGGTTTCGACGCGATAAAACTCACCATCGAACCCCAGAAGCGTCCCACTGATGACAATGGAGCTGTCCCGCGACTTCAGCGTGACATCCTGTGTCAGGCCCTGTGTCGCGCTGACCAAATAGAAAAGTGCGGCGTAGATCGCCGCACGCACACCCATCATGCAAAGTCCCTGCCTGTGCTAAAGACCGTTTGGTCACTTTGAAGCGATAGTCAGGTCTTCGATCAGGTTTTTCAACACGAGAAACTCACCGACGGCGTCACACGATGGCATTGTGAGGCTTAAGTCACGCACCCGCATCTCTGCCGAGTGGCGAAGTTCAAGTGTCTGGGCCTCAATCTCGCGACCACAGTTTTCTTGCGTGACTTCGACTTCGACGCTGAGCCCGACAATTCCAGCTTTGCCTGATGTGGCTGCGGGATAGCTGTAGATTTCGGCATGCAGTGTGTCTGCTCCGCGTTCAGACCCCAATGCACGCAAAAACCCACTTTCGCCACGCGCTGCCTGGCGCAGATCCCCTGCGGCGGCTTGCCAGACATGACCCGCAGAAAAATAGCTTGCGCCGAATTCATGAGCGTGCAGCTGTACGCCAGAGTCGCCCTTCCACTGCAGGGCCACGCGTTCATAGAATGGCAATGAGGCCACATTTGTCTGAGCAACGGCCCCTTCACCGTTGTTGAACGCGATGATAAAGACCGCTTGTTGCGACAATGCAGGGATTTGCAAGGACAATTCGCCGTCTGGCTGCAGGATATCTGAAAACATCAGCCCATTGTGGTGCATGATGAATGGTTCGGTTCCCAAGCATGGCGCGCTGATGTCCAGTTCAACCATTGCGCCGGCAATTGCCGTGGCGGTCATGGAGACCTCGCAGTCAAATCCCGACGAGGCCGTTTCTACAGGCAGGATGGTGTCCGAGACCGGGATGTCTTTGGCCGCGGCAAGCACCACAGGTGCCTCTGGCAGATGCGTATCCGCATCGATATCGACAGGCAGGCCTGAGAGAGCATCAAAGCCGCGTAAGGCGGTGGACGACGTCACCGTGATGTCCGTGACTTGCTGTTCTAGTGGGAGTTCCTGGGCGATATTGGCTTTTGCCGCGCTGGGCGCACCCAGACCAAACTGCATAACGTAACCGATGGACAAGGCGACAGTGAGGGTTGCTCCGGCCATAATCAGAGGTTGTTTACGCGGCATTTTTGCCTCCGGTCATTCACAAACTGCTTAAGTTTATGAGCTTCAAAGGTGGCAAGCGTAGGGCGCAACCGGGGAGAGGGCGGGGCGTTTTCCCCAAATTTATCCGTAAGAATAGGTAGGATATAGCCTTTTGGTGTGCATGCCCGGCTATGACCCCAGGGCTGCGTGGCACCGGATGAAAGCTATGTCAGCAGCACATTTTTTTCTGTCTGAGTTGTATGGTTGAGCGAAAGAAGATCCTCAATCGCCTGGTAGTCATCCGCCAGAAAGCGTTTCAGGTTGGCCCGACCAGACGTGGTCAGGGCCTTTTTTCGCGTGTCAGTCTTGTGCGCATTCTCGTGAATGCGCGCCACCTTCTTGATCCCGGTCAAGGCTGCAACATCTGCGTCCAGCGTTTCTGTCGACAGGACAAAAAAGATCTGCTCGCGCGAGACGGACTTCAAAAGGTCGGTTAGGTAAAACGAGATGTTTTCATGCAGGTGGTGAATGTGGTTGAAATCATGGGCCACCTGAGTATTCAGCCCGTCAGCGTCATAGAGGTTTTCGGATAAGGTGTTGATTGTTTGATATTTTTTTAAGATTTCGCGCTCATTGGGGAATTTTTCACGCTTGCCGTCTTCCACCACCAACTTGTATCGCCAGTTGAAGGCGGACACCGCCCGGACCACGGGATTGCGTAAAACAATCGCGTAGCGTGCCCGCTTCAGGATCGGCGGTTTTTCAACGTGAATTTTGCGCACGCTTCTGAATGAATTTGCAATTCTGTCTGATTTCCTGATCGCAGACCACAGCGACGCGCCGCCGCATTTGCCGATGTGGACATAGACAAGACAGGCGTCGTGGTCGCCAAATCGCAGGCCCCACTTTAGCCGTTTTGGCATCTCTCTGATGAGATCGAGATCAGACACAATTGGGCCTTTCTGTTCCTAACCAGCCAGGGCCACCGCACCAAACCCTGGTTCAAAGCCAAGCAGGTGGGGATGCCCGCGGCAGGCCCAAAACCGCCATGAAACGGATGCGAGCGCCAGAGCGGCTAGGCAAACCGACCGTGGCAGTGCTTGAATTTCTTTCCCGAACCGCAGGGGCAGGGATCGTTCCGTCCCGGGTTGCCCCAGGTGGTCGGGTCGTTTTCATCAAATCCGTCCATCGGAGTATCGGATGGCGCCTCCGACTGGGCTGTCGGGGCTGCAGCTACGGCCTGTTGAGAGTCGGCTTTTTGCTGAGCCTGTTGCGCGGCCATTTGTTGCATCAGTTCGCGCTGCATTTCCTCGGTCATTGGCTGAACACGACCAAGTGTTTGGGTGACTTCAACACGCAAGCCGTCCAGCAAGCCTTCGAACAACTGGAACGCTTCGTTCTTGTATTCGTTCAAAGGATCGCGCTGGGCATACCCGCGGAAACCCACGACCGAGCGCAGGTGTTCAAGGGTCAAAAGGTGTTCGCGCCATTTGCTGTCGATGGTCTGCAGCAGAACCTGCTTTTCAATCTGACGCATGGCGTCCGGCCCAAAGGACACAGCCTTTTTGGCCATGAACTCGTCGGCTTCTTTTTCCAGGCGTTCGCGGATCACCTCGTCGTCGACACCTTCTTCATCGCCCCAGGCGATGACGGGAACATCAATCCCAAGATTTTCCATGGCAGATGCATAAAGTCCTTCGGTATCCCATTGGTCGGCATAGGACTTTTCGGGAATATGCGCCGATACAAGGTCGTCAATGACGTCGTGACGCATGTCTTGTGTGATTTCGCTGACGTCCTCGGCCTCCATGATCTCACGACGTTGGCTGAAGATCACCTTGCGCTGATCATTCATGACATCATCGAACTTCAACAACTGCTTGCGGATGTCGAAGTTGCGGCCTTCCACTTTTGCTTGCGCACGCTCCAGCGACTTGTTCACCCACGGGTGAACAATTGCCTCGCCTTCTTTCATGCCCAGACGGCCCAGAACATTGTCCAGACGTTCAGAGCCGAAGATACGCATCAGGTCATCGTCAAGCGACAGGAAGAAAACAGAGCGACCCGGGTCACCCTGGCGTCCCGAGCGACCGCGCAGCTGGTTGTCAATTCGGCGGCTTTCGTGGCGCTCTGTTGCCAGAACGAAAAGGCCACCGGCGTCCTTGACTGCCTGTTCGTCGGAGGTGTGTTCCTGTTCAATCTTTTGCCGCAAGGCGTCGGGATCGGCCTCGGGATCGGCGGCGATGGCCTCCATCACCTTGAACTCGACGTTGCCGCCGAGTTTGATGTCAGTCCCGCGTCCCGCCATGTTGGTGGCGATGGTCACCGCGCCCAGCTTGCCGGCATCCCCAACGATCTGGGCTTCTTTTTCATGTTGGCGCGCGTTCAGAACGTTGTGCGGCAGCTTGGCTTTGGTCAGCATAGTGCTCAGCATTTCGGACTTCTCGATCGAGGTCGTCCCCACCAGAACCGGCTGGCCCTTTTCATGTGCCGTGCGGATTTCATTGACGATGGCATCCAGTTTTTCCTGGGCGGTGCGATACACCTGGTCATCTTCGTCTTTGCGCTCAATGTCCCGATTGGTCGGCACCTCGACCACGCCAAGACCATAGATTTGACTGAACTCCTCAGCCTCGGTCGCGGCTGTGCCGGTCATGCCCGAAAGCTTGTCATACAAACGGAAGTAATTTTGGAATGTCACACTGGCGAGTGTCACATTTTCGGGTTGGATGTCACAGCCTTCTTTGGCTTCGATGGCCTGATGCAGGCCTTCGGACAATCGGCGCCCGGCCATCATGCGGCCGGTGAATTCGTCAATCAGAACAACCTGCTTGTCGCGCACGATGTAGTCTTTGTCTTTGGTGAACAGCTTGTGGGCGCGCAGGCCCTGGTTCACATGATGGACAACTGTTGTCGATTCCGGATCGTAGAGGGACTGGCCTTCGGGCAGCAAGCCACGGGCGTGCAGTTGTTCTTCCAGGAATTCGTTGCCTTCATCCGTAAAGGTCACGTTCCGGGTTTTTTCGTCCGTGGTAAAATGCGTGTCTTGAAGATCGGGGATCAGGCGGTCGATCGAGACATACAGCTCTGATCGGTCCTGCGCAGGTCCAGAAATGATCAGCGGGGTGCGCGCCTCGTCAATGAGGATGGAATCGACTTCATCAACAATTGCGAAGTTGTGATCACGCTGCGACATCTGCGACAACTCTGCCTTCATGTTGTCGCGCAGATAATCGAAGCCAAGTTCGTTGTTCGTGGCGTAGGTGACGTCACAGGCATAGGCTGCCTTTTTTTCGTCGTCGGGTTGTTGGGGGTACACCACGCCCGTCGTCATGCCGACAGCTGCGAACACCTTGCCCATCCATTCGGCGTCACGGCGCGCCAGGTAATCGTTCACGGTGACGACGTGCACGCCACGCCCGGTCAGCGCATTGAGGTAGGCTGGAAAGGTTGCAACAAGCGTCTTGCCTTCGCCGGTCTTCATTTCCGAGATGTTGCCCTGATGCAGGAAAATCCCGCCCATCAGCTGCACGTCGAAGGCGCGCAGCCCGAGGGCACGCTTGGCGCCTTCGCGACAGTTGGCAAAAGCCTCTGGCAGCAAGGCGTCCAGCGCTTCCCCCCCGAGCGCGCGGTTGCGCAGCTCATCGGTTTTGTCGATCAGGTCCTGATCAGAAAGTTTTTCAAAGTCCGGCTCGAGCGCATTGATCTTTTCGACCAGCGGGCGGGTCACCTTGATCTTGCGGTCATTCGGCGTTCCGAACACCTTCTTGGCGAGATTTCCGATCCCCAGCATATGCTCTCTTTCGCGTCTGTCACCATCCGTATGTGGCATCTGCTTGCCCGTGTCGCGCGTAACTCATATGAAACATGAGGAACGGCCGGCCTGCACATGCCTTTTTCGGCATGTAAGGGGCGGTCCCCCCGGTGTCAACGCCGCCTACGGACGCGGCCCTCTTGTAAGGACAAAACCGATGTTGAAAGTCTACGGAACCCTGGCCGCCGCGGCGCTCACCTTGGCGCTGGCGTTGCCTGCGCATGCCGAAGACGCGCCGACCACCGATACGGTGGTCGCAACCGTCAACGGCGCGGAAATCACGATGGGCCACATGATCACGGCGCGTGCCAATCTTCCGCAGGAATATCAGCAGCTTCCCGATGATGTGCTTTGGGACGGAGTGTTGAATCAGTTGATCCAACAAACCCTGTTGGCTCAGACCGATGGTGTGACGGAAACCAAGGGCATCACGCTTGCGCTTGACAATCTGCGCCGTGAATTGCTTGCGTCTACCGCGATTGCACGGATCAGTGGCGAAGTTGTGACCGAAGATGCGCTGCAAGCGGCATATGCGGCCAAGTACGTGTCGGACAACGCGGGTTTGGAATACAACGCGGCCCATATTCTTGTGGACAGTGAAGATGAGGCCCTGGCCTTGGTGACAGAGTTGGACGCCGGCAGGGATTTTGCCGAGCTTGCCCGTGAAAAGTCGACCGGCCCCTCTGGCCCAAATGGGGGAGCACTGGGCTGGTTTGCCCGTGGCATGATGGTCGCGCCATTCCAGGCGGCTGTCGAAGGACTTGATGTGGGTGGTATTTCGGCTCCGGTACAGACCCAGTTTGGCTGGCATGTGATCAAGCTGAACGAGACGCGCCCGGTCGAAGCCCCGGCGTTGGACGCGGTTCGCGCCGAGCTTGAAGATGACCTGCGCCGCAAGGCGTTGACCAGCCGTTTACAGGCTTTGGAGGCAGACAGCACCGTGACCCGTATCGGCAAGGACGAGATCGATACCTCCATGATGAGCAACGTCGGCCTGTTGGAGGAGTAGATCTTGGCTGTTGCGACCCCTCGCTCGCCTTTGGCACCATCGCATTTTCCCGACCTGCCCGAAATCCCCGGTGTACGCTTTGCGGCCGCAGAGGCGGGTGTGAAGTACCAAAACCGGCTGGACGTCATGTTGGCGGTCCTTGATCCCGGCAGTGCTGTGGCGGGGGTGTTTACAACCTCGGCCACGCGCTCGGCCAATGTGCTGGATTGCCAGGCCAAATTGGGCGGTGACAGTTCTGCGGGCGCAGCTATTCTGGTCAACTCGGGAAACTCGAACGCCTTTACCGGACGTGCGGGCGAAGGGTCGGTCGCGGCAATCTGCAGGGCAGTCTCGGCAGAGACGGCCATACCGGCCGAACGCGTCTTCACCGCTTCGACCGGTGTGATTGGAGAACGGTTACCGCACGATCGGATCACCGCAAAAGTCGCCGAGCTGGCGTCGACGCTGTCAGGCGATAACGCCGAAAAAGCTGCGCAGGCGATCATGACGACGGACACCTTTCCCAAGGGCGCGACGGCACAGGTCAGTCTGCCTGGTGGGGCTGTCAAGATTGCAGGTTTCGCAAAGGGATCAGGCATGATTGCGCCGGATATGGCGACGATGCTGGTCTATATCTTTACCGACGCCCGCGTGGACCAAGCGGATCTTCAGTCCATGCTGGCGTTATTGAACGCCCGCACGTTCAACTGCATCACCGTTGACAGTGATACGTCGACCTCGGACAGCTTGATGATCGGTGCCACCGGTGCCTCGGGCGTGGAGGTGACAGCGGGCACGTCAGAGTTTGTCGCGGCGTTGGAAGGTGTCATGACCGATCTTGCGCACCAGGTTGTGCGTGACGGCGAAGGCGCGACCAAGTTTGTGACAGTAAATGTAACGGGGGCCACTTCGGATGTGGATGCGCGCAAACATGCGTTGTCGATCGCAAACTCGCCGCTGGTAAAGACAGCTCTTGCGGGCGAGGACCCGAATTGGGGGCGTATCGTTATGGCGATTGGCAAATCGGGGGCGACCGCGGACAGGGACTTGTTGTCCATTCGCTTTGGTGAGGTGCTGGTGGCCGAAAAGGGCTGGGTGGCTGAGACGTACCGGGAAGAAGACGGCGCAAGGGAGATGCAAAAACCAGAGATTTCGATCTCGGTCGATATCGGGTTGGGCTTGGGGGCCTGCACCGTCTGGACCTGTGATCTGACCCACGGCTATATCAGCATCAATGCGGACTACCGATCATGAAGATCGTTCTCGTTTCAGCGGTTGCATTGATCGACCGGGATGGGCGGGTGCTGTTGGCGCAACGTCCACAGGGTAAGGCCATGGCTGGCCTGTGGGAGTTTCCTGGTGGCAAGGTCGAACCGGGCGAAACGCCAGAGGCTGCATTGATCCGTGAATTGCACGAAGAACTTGGCATCGAGACCTGGCAAAGTTGTCTTGCGCCCTTGACCTTTGCAAGCCATGGCTACGATGATTTCCACTTGTTGATGCCGCTTTTCGCCTGCCGCAAGTGGGAAGGTGTGCCGCAGTCCAGGGAAGGTCAGTCACTCAAATGGGTGCAAGCAAATCAATTGCGTGACTATCCGATGCCAGCTGCCGACATCCCGCTTATCCCGATTTTGCGAGACTGGTTGTAAAAAACTGCAGCAACTGTCGAATTTTGTAGCCTATGATATCCGGACATATTAAGTGAATTCTCACAACAATTGGGGGCTTTTGTTGTGCTTAAGACTGTTTTGATCGGCAAGTATATTGCCATACAAGGTGTGCTGGAGCGCGTCCTTCCGGACGGTCGCATGGTTGTTCGCGATGGTCGCCAGATTTTTGTGGGTTGGCCTGTGGCGTAACGTGATCCTCATCGATGGGTTAATGCGCCGGGCGCTTTGCTAACGCGACCGCAAGCGTTGGTATCGACTTTTACGGGCAAATCTTGCCCAAGGACCTGTCATGCCAGATACAACAGATACGCTATCTTTGCCCTATATCATGCCCGCCCAGGCGCAAAAGCACGTGACCCACAACGAGGCGCTCAGGGGGCTCGATGCGCTGGTCCAGATGACTGTGCTGAGCACCAGCGAGCAAACGCCACCGGGGGCTCCACAGCCTGGAGACAGTCATATTGTGGCGTCCGGGGGGCAGTCTGAGTGGGCGGGGCATGACACAGAGATCGCTGTCTTTGATGGCACTGCCTGGGTTTTTTATCCGCCGCGCATTGGCTGGCGCTGCTGGAATGCCAATGCAAAACAGTACCTTGTCTTTGACGGCGCGGACTGGCATGAAATCACACCCTCTGCGCTGCAAGACATGACCCTCTTGGGGCTTGGCACCAGTGCAACCGCACAGACCCCGTTTCAGGCTCGGCTGAACCAAGCTTTGTGGACAGCGGTCAACGAGGCTGACGGCGGTAATGGCAGCATGGTTGCAACTCTGAACAAGGAAGGCGCAACAGACGATCTGGGCCTTGTGTTCCAAACGAATTATGCGACGCGCGCCTTGCTTGGGCTTTTTGGATCGGATTCGTTGCGACTGTCAGTCACGGACGACGGCATCAATTTCCGCGATGTAATGACCATGGATCATGTGTCGGGGCGTCCAAGCCTGCCCAATCTGCCACGCTTCAAGGCCTTTACGAATTACGATAATTTCGTCGCCGAGGACGTCTGGACGACTATTGGGATCAACACTGTGGAATATAACGATCAGAACGTTTTTGATCCGGCTACAAACCAGTTTGTTGCCCCTGCGGATGGCACTTACATGCTGGGCGGCGTACTGATGTACAAAACGCATACGTCGTCTACCGTGCGCTCACGCTCTCGTCTTTTGCAAAACGGCGTGACCGAGATCAACGGGGCGTTCCATGAAAACAACAGTGCACATGTTAGCATGCGTACCACCACCAAGCTTCAAACCCTGGTAAGCCTGTCCCAAGGGGATACGGTCGAGCTGCAAGGAACGGCACGTGGTGATGATTTGAACTTTGCTGCAGGACATTCCAGTTTTTGGGGGTATCAGGTGGGCTAATTCGTTCACAATCTGATGTGACGACAAAGGCCGCCCGCGCTGTTCGGGCGGCCTTTGTGTAAAGGGGTGAAATGGAGGGCAGGATGCCATGAACCCCGGCATTTTCTGCGCAGCTATCCGATAAGCGGTCGGTTGACTTCTGCCTGTAGCCAAAGAACGCCTGAATCGGTTGACGGAATAGTCAAAATACGAGACACGAAACCGTGGTGGCGTGCTTCTGTTTGAATGGTGTCAATTTTAAATGGCGCGTTGCCTGACCAGAGATTTACTCTTTCAGGACGACACAATGTTGATAATTGATTCCAGAAACGTGGCCTTGCAAGAAACAGGAGGCCAGTTTGACTGGCCAGGACCTTTTTGTCTGTATGTCCCGTTCGGTGCGGCCAACTCGCTAGAGCACATGGTGTCTCCGGATGAGTGGTTTGTATTTGAATTCACAAGCATAGCGCCCAGTACTCTGAGTGCGTTGCGCGATATCATGGTCGCCACGGATCGAACCATGGCACGTGCAACGTCGTCGGTCTTGTTCATCAATGACACTGCAGACGCCTTGTCGACGCTTGATCATGCCAAAACCGCTGTCGCAGATCCAAAGGCTTTTGAATACAGCATTGGTGATGATGAAGACTTGCACACTCTGATCTGCGGTCACTCGTTTGGTGCAGATCCAATGTTGGTCACGTTTTTTCGGTACATGACCAAGGGCATGGGCCCTGAACATACCAAATGCAGCCTCGACATGATGCCACTACACCTGGGGAACTGAAGTCATGCTGAACCTTGACGAAATCTGGCGCTCGCATACTGAAGCATTGGGCGTTCATGCCTCGCGGCCCGACTTCCGCTTTGATGAAGACTTTTACAAGCTGCACTATCCCGAGTTGGCCAAGGAAGATGTCGCAATCGACTGCGCAACACATTTTGAATTGCACGGCAAGAAAGAGGGCCGTGTCCCCAATGCGTATCAGAAAATCCGCGCAGAACGCCCCCAAATCGATAAGGTGATCCTGGGACTCCTGACCGACGAGGACCTGAAAGATGCTGTAGAAAAAGGTCAAAAGGATGCGGCGCAGCTGGCCTATGAATTGATGGCCCTCCCGCATAGTATTGATGAGAAGATCTCAGATTTCTCGGCCCTGCACTACACCACTCAGTACCCTGATGTGAAAGACAGTGGGATCCTGCCGCTCTATCACTTCTTGCTCTTTGGCAAACGGGAACAACGGTCCTCGCTGCGGACCCTGCGCCGAAATTTTTATCAGGGCGATAAACCCTTTGATGAAAGCAAAAAGACCATCCTTTTGACGGTGCATGAATTCACCACAACAGGTGCGCCTCTGGTTGGCTTGGAGCTGGTAAAGCAGGCGGCTCAAACACACAACGTGGTCGTGCTTAGCCTTCAGGTTGGCCCGCTGCTGGAGCGGTTTCGCCGCGAATGCAATTGTGTCTTTGTCACCCTTATGCCGCATGAAGAAATTGATTTTGTCTTGCGGGACGTTCTGTCCAGGGTTGATTATGCGCTGTGCAATTCGTCTGACAGCAGCCCGTTCATTCGAATGATGGTCTCGCGCGGTATTCCCTTTGGTTTTTACATTCACGAATACACGCAATATTCGCTGCCCCTGCATAAAACCATACATCCCTGTTTTTATGCAGATTTCGCGATCTTCTCGTCCGAAAATGTGCGCGAATCCTGGCGCGGGATCATGGAAGATTCAGGTTTTGATCTGGACAGCTGTTCGACCATCATTCCGCAAGCTCAGCTAAAGCCTGGCCGGGTGGCCCGCAAACGTTATCAGGATGCGCGGGATAGAATCGGACGTATTCTGGGTATCGATCTTGGCAATCGCCGACTTGTCTATGGCGCTGGTAGCACGCATTGGCGCAAGGGTACGGACTTGTTCATCATGATGGCGCAGATCGCGCATGAACGCGACCCAGAGGCGGTGTTCGTCTGGATCGGCGATGGTATGAACCACGAGGATTTCCACTGTGGTGTCTGGCTTGAAAAGCAAATGGTCGAGGCGCATGTCAATGAAAAGGGCGGCTATTTTCACTACGTGCCAGGCGGGGATTACTACAATGACCTCGTGATCGCATCAGATGCACTTTTCCTGTCATCCCGCATGGACCCCTTGCCCAACGTGGTTCTCGACGCGGTGAAATTCGATAGTGATGTCATCTTGTTCGAGAATGCCTCGGGCTATGATGATGAAACATACAAGTCCCAGCCGCGGTTTCACCGGGTGGGTTATGGCCGTGTCGACGAAGCCGCAAAACTGGCAACAACACTGCCGCGCAAATCTGAGAACCTAAAGCGTCTTGATCTGTCACGTGAGGACACTGATGTTCTTGGTGACGATCAACTGTTCAAACGGATTTCTACAGCATTTGAGGCGCACCTTGCAAAACGCCGGCACTTCTATCTTGGTGAGGGCGAGTATGATCTGCCGATTTTGTTCTCTGAGCGGGACGATGACAAAGATTATCGCGTGGCAGAGCGGCAAAAAGCCTGGTCTCTGGGCCGCAAAACCGTTTGGAAAAGCGAAGCCGAGGCCAGACAGGTGCTTCAGGCGTCGGATCATCCCGTTCACAAAAGCGGCGTTCTGATCCGATACAAAGAAGATCTGCCTCAGGATCTGCCGGACTTTTCGATCCACGTCCACGCCTACTACACGGATGATCTGTATCATGACGCCAGCAGTTACGGTGTCTACCAGCGGGCCAACAACGTTGTGATCACCACCGACCAGGTTAAAAAGGCCAACCTGATCCACAAAACCATGAAAGATCTTGATATCAAGGCCGAGATTGTCCAGGTCGCGAACCAGGGGCGGGACATTTTGCCGTTCATGCAGCTCTTCAACGATATTGAGACTTATGGAAACGACGATATCTGGGCCCACGTTCACCAGAAAAAGTCATTTTCCTCGACCCCCGGGGGGGACACCTGGCGCAACTTCCTGCTGAAGATCCTGTTTGGTGACAAGGAAAAGATCTCGAACGCGCTGCTGCAGATGACTGACCCGGAAGTTGGCCTTGTCACGCCGTTCGATCCCTATATCTGTGGTTGGTTCGGCTCCAAGCGCATTCTGCCGATCTATCAGAAATTGGTCGAAACGCCTTTCCCAGACCATCCGATCCTTTTCCCGGTAGGCAACATGTTCTGGACACGCCGCGCTGTGGTGAACCAGATGAACTCCTATTTTGGCGCCGATTACCCTTGGCCAAACGAACCGATTGCCAACGATGGCACAGTCTTTCATATGATAGAGCGTCTCTGGCCCACCGCGGCCTACGATTCAGGCCACAAATCAATTTTTGTCAGCAAACCTGACCAGCCGCGGAGATGACCATGAAACTTTTTCTTCATGTCGGGATGGGCAAAACCGGAACAAGCTCGATCCAGCAGGCGCTGAGTCAGGCAGAGGATGAGTTGCATGCCCAGGGACTGCACTATCTGGGGATGTGGTTTTCCATTGTCCATCCCAAGTTCGACGGCATCGCGGGTATGCGCACATTCGTAAGCGGAGATCCCGAACAATTGCGCACAGGCGCACAGGCAATCGTTCGTGAGATGGAAAAGATCAAGGCTCAGACCGGGTGCGACACCTTTGTCTTTTCGAACGAAGATCTTTACGGCCATGTTGCAAACCTTGATCCATTGATTGAAGAGTTGGCCAAAGAAGTTGATCTGCGGATCATCTTGTATATCCGTGACATTCAGTCTTGGCTGCCCTCTGCCTATGTGCAATGGGCGATACGGCACAAGACCCGTCCGGGTCCGATCCAGACCTTCAGAGATCAGGCCAGTCGTTGGGTGGGCACCTATCGCGCCCTGGCTGTGTGGGAACGGAAATACAGCGATTTCTTGACCTTCTGCAAATTCGACAAGACTGTTGATGTGGTCGAGGATTTCGGGCGAACGATCGGCGTGACCATACCGCCGGTCAAGAAACGGGTACTGGAACGCGGCGAAGATGTAGAGCTTTTGTTGCGTGCGCTCTTCAATACGCGTTTCAAGTCAGAAGTTTTCCCAGACCGGTTCAATACGTTTGTGATGAACCCCAATCGGGACACGGTGCAAACTCTTGAAGAGGCCACAAAAAAGTATCTGACTTTTGATGGCGGAACCGAAGTCTTTGCCGATGATCTGGATGATTTCAAGGCGCTCGGCGAGCGTATAGGCGTGGATTTTACATCGGGACAAGAGAAAGAAGCAAAGCAACGCGATATGGATGCGATGAGGGCGCGGATGCTGGAGTATCTCATCGAGGTTACGCTGTCGCAGGCCGCGCACATGCAACGGATGTCCAACCGCCTTAAGAAGCTCGAGGAAAAAATGGGTGATGACTAGGGCCATGCAGTGGGCGGCCCCCTGTCGATCTATTCGTTTGTGCGGCTTGCGATCAGCCCTTTGACGAAGGCAGCAGCCTTGGCAGGATCGACAGTGTCGCGTGTCGGTGCGGTCAAACCTATAATTTCGCGCAACACCGATTGGTTCTGCATTGCAAAATCGATCAGGTCCTTCTTCGTTCTGAACACAACCTCCGCTTTCTTGGGCCCCGTGGCAAAAGAGATCCCTAAACGCTGTTCAATCCAGGCGATGTCTTTGGAATGTCTTTCCAGGACTGGATCAATCAACTCAGGCGCGAATGTAAAGCGCCGCCCTTTGTGCAAGGACAGCTTTTGAACCAGCTTGCTGGTCAGGGCAGGTTGCTTGCTTTCCTGTGCATCAAAGCTCTTGCCAAAATGTCGATCAAGAAACAAAAACGCGACGGCTTCGGCGCTCAAACTTTCGTTGGTTTTCACGATGTCCTGCGGCTTGAGGTCGATCTTTGCAAACTCTGCGAAATCCTGAACCACATCACCGTTCTTGAGGGCTGCGCGGTCAAACAGCCGCACAGTGACATTCTCTTGACCGAACAAGTGGTCAAAATTGCTGATCCTGCGACGGTAATCCGGCCAGATCTTTCCCAGCTGCAAGCCGCATTTTCCCATCTTTATGTTCTGCTGAAACGCAGATACCAGAAAAGAGGATGGTTCGCGCACATATCCAATCACGCTGTAAGAGGTTGCGAATTGATCCAGGAAGGCCTTGAAAACGCGCAAATTTTCCGGAGGGCTGTTGAACAGACGCTCTGCCGATATGATGAAGCTTTCTGTGCCGTCTCGTTCTGCATTGTCGCGAAAAGTTTGTGCCGTTGAGGCGATGATTTTGTCCAGGTCTTCGATGGAATGTCGCTTGGAAAACCCATGCGACATGTCCTTGGAGACAACAGCCAAAAGACTGGAATGGTTGGGCGCCCGCCAATCAAAATACCGCGCGTTTCCCAAATCGGCCGACGCCAGTGTATCTTGGATGGACGAGGACCCAGTCTTGGGCATTCCGATATGCAAGATCGCTTTCATGGCGCAGTCTACCAGTCAGTTTTCAAAATGTTGAAGCTTTGCAAAGCCAGGCGTCGCGTCATGGGCGTATCGCGCTCAAACCTCCGATCCAAAAGATGATCACGCACGGTTTCAAAGCTTTCAATCCCGATCGCTGTCAGGTCCTCCATCCCCCCGACGCATTGCCCCGATGCGATTTCATGGCGCAGCAAGGGCAAAGGCAAACGGCTGTCCATCCAGTCGCAATCAGATGCGATGTCGGTCATGATTTTGGACTGCATCTCTTCTGAGTAATGCCACTTGCTGCCTGGGAATGACAACACGTCCGCGACAAGTTCGCTGAGCGCAGGTGTTTGCCGCATGGACTGAAATCCCCGGCGGTCGCCTTGATTCAGCAAAACGAGAAAGGCCAGGGACTCAAGCGACATACCTTCATTTTCACTGATGATATCGGCCATATTGTAGGCGCTGCCAATCCAGTCAGCGAAATCGGGGACAACGTTTTCTTCTTTCAAACCGGAACGGCGAAACAATCTGTAATTGATATTTTCCGAACCGAAGTGTGTCTCAAATTTTTCGAATCTCTTGCGGTAGTTCGGAAAATCAAGATGAACGGAGAGATCAGGCGAAATTGCCTTGATGCGCTGCTGTAAAGAACTTCTGCAAAAGCTGAGTGGATCACGCACATATGCATAGACGTCAACGCTGGAAAAGCGCGTGTTGAGCCAGTCCGCAAACTGCGCGGTTGCGTCATCGGACATGTATGTGAACCGTTCGGCCGACAGAATCACTGCATTCTGCTCGCAGGTCGACAAGAAGGCATCTGTCTTGTCTGACTCGGCCTGACGCAATTCGGCGAAATCCGCGTCTGCAAAGTGTGTCTGCTGCCGTGATGTTCCAAAAGATTCAATGCCTTCGAACATAACTCGGGCCCACTGGTTCAGATTGGTCCCGTTAGACGTGTAGTATGCGGTTTTCGAAGGTGGCACTTTGGCAAAACTGGCCTGAATTGAACTGGTGCCTGTTTTGTGCATGCCAATATGGACAATGGCCTTCATTGGGATGCCTGCCCCATGGTTTGGTTTTCCAATAGGAACGTCAAAGCTGGCGTTCGATAATCCGATGTGCGCGTTGCAGGCAAGCAACCGCTGTCGACACACAGAGTAAACTCTGTCGTGCCGCATAACATGACAGCTTTTGTCTTATGGCCCAATACGACGCCCTTCGGCAGTTGGGCTGCTTTGCTGGATCGGGGGGAGCAGAACACGGCGCTTTTCTGTGTGAAACGATTTTCCATGGTATGAATGATTTGGAAGATCAACACAACATTTGCCAGCATCTAGACGATTTAATTCAGACGAGGTTCATCAGAGTGACTGGAAATTTCTCAGAAGGCTGCAAAAAACAACGGAATCCTTGCGGCTTTGGGGCGTGACGGTTTTCTGTTTGTTTATAAATAGGTAAGGCTTTTCAGGAGCGGTAGAAAAACATACCCTCTGCCTTGCATTGTTGAACTGCGCCATTCCTTTGGGCGTACAAGCTAGGGATTTGAAATCCATGACAGACGTTGAACCTAAAACACTGGATCCAGCACAACGAGAAATTATGAAGGTCCTGGCCATCAGTCTGTGGCGGGCTGAAACTTCCGGCGGGAACGCGAAGGGGGCAGCTCCAAAGAAAGAGGAGTTCAAAGGAAAGCGGCAGGAATATACCAAAAAAGCGCGCAAATTGATGCGGTTGCTAGAAAAGCAGGGCGTTTCCTTGGAGGTATCGAAAAGTGACCGAGACACAGCCTAAATGGGCTGCCACTGCTGAGAAGTGTCCCCTCAAGACCATTTTGAGGGGGGCTTCGTGTCATTTGGCAAAAGGTGTCAAAACACAGTCAAGGCGTTCCGAACGTGCCATCTTTGGCATTCAGTCCTGACCGCAGCGCCGCCACGTCCGCGACCATGCTGGCAACGCCTTCACGAATGCCAATTCTAGGCGTCCAATTCAGCAGGTTCTTGGCGCGTGATACATCCAGTACGTTTGATTTGACGTCAAATCGTGTGCAACTGCGCCGTATGTTCAGCGTAGAGCCCGTCAGGGATACGACAATGTCGATCAACTGATTCAAGGATGTTCCAATACCGCTGCCAATATTGATCGTGTTGATATCGCTTGGGAGCGGTTCCAAGCACAGCGTTTCAATCGCGCGGCACAAATCCGATATATATACATAGTCCCGTAGCTCTTCGCCCGATCCTATGATCGTGAACTCAGTCCCGGTTGTCGCAGCGTTCAGCAAGATTGGTATCACACCCTGGCCCGGTTTCGGGATGTGCGACCCGTATGGGTTGGCCACGCGCAGAATGGTCAGGCGGAACTTGAACTGGTTGGCTAGAAACTGCAGCGCATTCTCCACATTAAGTTTCTGCAGAGCGTAAAAGCTTTTGGGGCTAGGTGGATGATCTTCTGAAATTGGCAAGGTGTCGACGTCACCATAGACCGCACCACCGGAAGAGACGTAGATCAGGTGACCGCGCCATCCGCGGTCCAGCAAGCGCTCTACCATGTGGATCTGCGGCGATATTTCACGTTTGAACAGGTCTTCTATACTGTCGAATTGGGCCCGCGGATTGGCCAGGCCGGCGTAGTGAACGATGGTTGCGTTTTGATCGGCTTCAGTCATCCATGTCGCATCGAACACGCTGTCGACCTGAGTGTTGGGAAGGTCGGGCCGGAAAATCGGAGGGGCCCGACGTGACAGCCCCATAAGGGTTAGCGACGTTCGCTCACGAAGGTGCATGAGCGTTTCAATACCCAAAACTCCCGACGTCCCAGAAATGAAAACTTCTGTTGTCATATGACCCCACTACAACGGCTGTCAGCCTTGAATCCTTAAAGGTTCTCAAAAATTTTTTAGGCTTATCAGCGCCTGAATGTTCAAATCCAATACATGAGTTATGATATCTAAACTTCTGAAGAGATGCACCCTACTTTTTGGCCTCGGACCCTGCCAGTCACATGAAGCTTGCGAAACATTTAGGCAAGTTAAGCCGGGCAGACAGATTTTTCCGCGTTTGCAACACAATGCTGCTGGCGGCCAAGGGTCTTGGTCGCTCCGCATTTGGGCAAAAAGGCCGAGTGATTGTATTTATTGCTACAACGGGCTGTTCTGAGAAGATGACTGGCGGGCTGTGCAGCGGCGTGATACCTCGCAATCCGTTAGGTTGCAAAGCACGTCGAAGGATGTTTTCAAGATGCGAGTTTTCATTACCGGAGGCGCGGGTTTTATCGGGTCTCGCCTGGCCGAAAAGTTATCTAGCGCGCATCACGTTACCGTGTTCGACAGCCTGCTTCCACAAGTCCATGAAGGAAACCCCGAGAATCAGGCGCGCCTGAAGGCCTGTGGCGCAGAGTTGATCATCGGAGATGTCCGGGATGCCGCGTCACTGAGCGACGCGATTCGGACTGCGCGACCGGATCTGCTGTATCATCTGGCGGCTGAAACTGGCACGGGCCAAAGCTTTGATCTGCCAGTGCGCTACAGTGATGTGAACGTTATGGGCACCGCGCATTTGATCGAAGCCATTCGTGACGCCCGGACCGTAAAGCGTGTCATCCTTGCCGGATCACGTTCGGTTTACGGTGAGGGCGCACATCACACTGCCGAGGGCACGCTGGTTGTCGCCCCAGAGCGCAGCGTGACCGACATGGAAAATGCAAATTTCGAGTGTCGTTTGCAGGCCGGGGGCAAACTGACACCGGTACCCACCAATGCCGACTGCCCGGTTGCACCGGCCTCGATCTATGCCTCGACCAAGCTGATGCAGGAATACATGTTGGGACAGGCCTTTTGGGGAACGGATGTTCAGGTTGGGATCCTGCGGTTACAGAACGTCTTTGGCCCGGGTCAATCTCTGAATAACCCCTACACCGGAGTGTTGTCGATATTTTCACGTCAGATCCAGGAGGGCGCGAGCCTTAACATCTACGAAGATGGCACCATCACCCGTGACTTCGTACATGTGGAGGATGTCGCGCAGGCCTTCGCCATGATGGGTCAGGTTGAAACAATGCCGAGTGATATCCTCGACATCGGATCGGGCCAGGCAACGACAATCCTCGAGATTGCCCAAATGCTGTTGGCGCTCTTTGATCAGCCGACCGACAAGTTCAAGATCACTGGCCAGTTTCGTCCGGGTGACATTCGATACGCTGTTGCTGATATTTCACGCGCACAGGACCATTTGGGCTGGACGCCGCAAGTTCCTTTATCCGAAGGCCTGCGGCAACTGGCGGCTTGGTCGCGTAAAGAGGTGTCGGGCGAAACGGCCTAGGGTTTCATCCTCGGCGCGACAGAAATGATACGGCGGCATTTTTGAAAGGCCGAAGGTATCGGCGCGATGCAGGGAACCGTCGCAGCATTTCGCCATAGCTCAGCCGCAGCCGCTTGTACAGGTTCTGCTTCAGCGGCGAGCGGGTGCTTTCAAGTTCAATCCGTTGGTCAAGCACATTGTTTGATCCAAGGAACGAAGCAAAGAGCTGTAGCTTGTATTCCAGCCGCGCGTAGTTGCGTGCTGCCAAACGTGCGTTCATCACCTGAAGTGTCCGATAGCCGCGATGCTGAACGCAATAGCCGATCAGACGTTCCTGGACATGCGCCAGGCCGCCATCGATGTGATGCGGTTCGGCATTGTATTGCTTCCAATCCCACGTCCACTCGAACATTGTGCGCAACGCATCCGTGCGGAACCAATACATCGTGCCATAGGCCGCCACAGGCGTGTCGTGGTCCAAGGGGACATCCATGCCCATGTTCCGCATCAGACGGTTGAGGGCCGATTTGTTGGCAAACCAGCTGTGGCCCAGCGTGCCAAATCCCACATGGATAACCGGCGGGATGATCAGTCCGATGTCGGGCTCGCGCTCCATGATGTCCAAGACGTTGCGGACGTAGCCTGGCGTGTAGACAAGGTTGTCAAACAGATGGTCACGAAAGCTGTCACCCACTTGCCGTGACACCTGTGGCGTTCGCTTCGAGTGCAGCCGTAACGCCACTTCGAACCGGTTATCCATGATGATGTCACGCCATGTGATGAAAAGCGAAGACATGTCTCGCCCGCGGTTCTGTGCCACCACCCGAACCTCTGATTGTTCTTTGGGCCAGTCCTTCTCTGAAATGAAGGCGCGGATGCGGGCAGCGTTTTCCTCGGTTGCGGTGGTCAGGAAAAGATGTGCCGATCGAGGCAAACGCTCGATCAATTCCCAGAACTCGGGCATCATGTCAGCATAAAAAGCGTGGATGAATACCGCGATCGGGCCAAACGACCAGTCCTGACGGTCTGGCGTTTCTGACGTATCCGAGATCACTTCGTACTGATCCGCAATTGTGTTGAACTCGCGGGCCTGCAGAAAGCGCGTCGCATACCGAATCACGCAGCGGTACAGGTCCGGATCTCGGAGGCGCAATTCGTCCAACGCCGTCCGTACATCGATTGCATTCAGATCATGCAACAGAGGGTCCAGCTTGAGCACGTCAACCGCCACCACTGGAAAGCCCATCTTGACCCCCTTGTGCACTTCAAAAAGGCGGGGGTCAGACGTTCCAAGACGGTGAGGTTCCGTGGGATATCGAACCGACAGGTCCAACTTTTCCAATAGCCTGGCAAAGTCTATATTGGTTCGCGTGAAATCTTCCCAAGTGTTTTCTCTGGGTCTGACAGTCTGCCAGAATGACCAGAAAGCCTCTTGCTGTAAGACATGCGCCGCAAACACCGTGAAATCAAAATACGGCACGTGTTGCGGGCAAGAAATCTTTTGCAACCGCGGATCCAGTGCAGCGTTTTGCCAATATGGCGCAAAGACATCCGCCCCCTGCAACAGTGCGTCAGGCCCAATCGGTCCTGTTGGCCCCAGGACATGCGCCCCAGTCAACAGGACTGGACCCGTCAGTGTATCGCGTTCGGCCAGCAAGATCTGCTTGGCCGCCGCGAGGGGGGTCCGTTCCGGAGACTCGAACGCGCGAATGTCGCAGCCTGGCAGATCCGCCGTCCAGGCGGTGACAGTTTCCAGGTCTTTGTCTTCGCACACCAGAATGATCCGAGGCCACTCAACTGCAATGCGTTCAACGGCCAGCCGAATGCAGTGGTCATCATGGTTTCCCGAGGCGATGGCATAGATCGCGGTAGGTGCGGCGCTTGGCATGAGTTAAACTTTATCCTGTTAGGTTTGATCGCTTGCCGCCGACCTTGGCAAGCGGTGTGCGAAGGCCGCTGAAAAACGAACCGATCCTGTCGTTGATATCGTCATCGTGGTTCATGCATCTGCTCGATGGCCACAAGAGTGCCGCAGACCCGGCTGCGTGTTGGCTGCCGCTTTGCGAACCGCGCTTTACGCTGGGCAGGACCGTCATGTTGGCAGTACCACAATCCGTCACGACAGTTCCCGGCAACTTCTGTGCGATATAGTCCAAAACACTGTACCGATCCATGGTCCCACTGATCCCTTTGGCGCGACGCAGCGGTACCATACCCGAAGCCCCCTGCACATGCATCACTCATAGCAATTCCGGCTTGTGCAGCCCGTCTGCTTGGCCCGACCTGAATTTGCACCTGCTTTCAGCAAAAAACCGCCGACCCAACGCAGACTGCCGGGCTGTCCAGGTCACAACAGCGCCTTCAAATAGGCGCCGTATTTGTTCTTGCGAAACTTTTGAGCCGCCTCTTCAAGAGTGTCTTGGGATATCCAGCCATAGGTAAAGGCGATTTCTTCGGGGCATCCGGTCTGCATGCCCTGCCGGTTTTCCAATGTGCGCACAAAGTTTCCGGCATCCAGAAGGCTGCCATGGGTGCCGGTATCCAGCCAGGCATAGCCGCGCCCCATTCGTTTGACGTCCAGCTTGCCTTCGTCCAGATATTGCTCAAGCAGTGTGGTGATCTCAACCTCGCCCCGGGCCGAGGGTTTGACCTCCTTGGCGCGCTGAGGTGCGGTTCCGTCCACAAAGTAAAGCCCGGTGACTGCAAAATTTGATGGCGGAACCTTGGGTTTTTCGACAATTGCCGTGGCTTTGCCGTTGTCATCATACGCCACCACACCATAGCGTTCAGGGTCTGCGACCTGATACCCGAACACGGTCGCGCCAGTCTTTTGCGCATCTGCTTCGCTCAATAATTTTGGCAGGCCATGGCCGAAGAAGATGTTGTCCCCCAGCACCAGGGTTGAGGGCGCGCCCTGCAGAAAGTCCTCGGCCAGAATGAAAGCCTGCGCCAGCCCGTCGGGTGATGGCTGGACGATGTATGTCAGCGCAAGCCCCCATTGGCTGCCATCCCCCATCAGGCGTTTGAACTGCGGCTGGTCATCAGGCGTGGTGATCACCGCAATTTCACGGATACCGGCCAGCATCAGCGCGGTAAGCGGGTAATAAATCATCGGCTTGTCATAAACCGGCAGCAATTGTTTTGAGACTGCCATCGTGATCGGGTAGAGTCGCGTGCCAGATCCACCAGCTAGAATTATGCCTTTGCGGTTCGTCATTTCAATTTTGTCCTGAATGGTCTTTGGAAAACAGGTCCGACAGCACAGACTTCAAGCTGTCTCGCCAATCGGGTCGCGGGATCCCAAAAGCCGTGTCCAGTGCGGAGCAGTCCATGCGTGAATTGCCTGGCCGTTGGGCAGGTGTCGGGAACTCTGAACTGGGGATGTCGATGACCTCGGGGGTCAGGGTCGCCTGTGCAAAGATCTCGCGCGCGAAATCCGCCCAACTGACGTCCGGCCCGCCTGAGAAATGATAGGTGCCTGGCGTGCCCTGTCCCTTGGCCAGCATACGGGCCATGGTCAGGCAGGCGCCGGCGATATCGGCGGCCGAGGTCGGTCCGCCAATCTGATCGGCGACGATGGTCAGCCGGTCTCGCTCTGCGCCCAGTCGCAGCATTGTCTTGACGAAATTGTTGCCGTGCGCAGAAAAGACCCAGCTGGTGCGCAGAATGGCAAACTGGCCACCGGCGGCGCGAACGCCATCTTCGCCATCCAGCTTGGTCTGCCCATAGACCCCCAAAGGGCCTGTGGCCGCGTCCACGGTCCAGGGGGCGTCACCGCTGCCGTCAAAGACATAGTCGGTCGAGATATGCACAAACGGGATGCCCTTGGCCGCTGCCGCCTGGGCCATGGCAGTCGGCGCCGCACCGTTCACCAGGGCTGCGGTTTCTTCGTCGGTTTCGGCCTTGTCGACGGCGGTATAGGCGGCGGCGTTGATCACCGCGTCAGCATCGCTGGCCGCGATCACGGCGGCGCAGGCCTCTGGATCTGTCAGATCCGCCTGGTCACGCCCCACTGCTGTGACGTCTGCCTGACGCTGCAACTCTGTGGCAACCTGTCCGGTCTTTCCAAAAACGAGGAGCTTCATTTATCGCCTTTCTCGTTAATGCGCTCGCGCCGCACCCGTTGCAGAGTGATGGCGAGGTCCATGATTTCCCTGGCGCTCACGACCGGGTCCTTCTCTGCGCCCAGCATATCTACAAGTGCCTCCAACGCCATGTCGCGATTTTCGCCCGCGACATGATGCAAGTCTTCCGCGTTGTTGACTGCGTGATCGGCTGCACTGCCACCGTCGAGCAATTCTTCACCCAGCCTTTCTTCCATCCAGGCGATGTCCTCGGCGCACCTTTCAATGATGGCTCTGCCAAGGGCCTCACCCACAGCAAATTTCTTGGTTCCATAGCCTTGCAGGTCGGTCACCAATGAGTCCAAGTCGTTGACAATGCCTGGGTAGTCTTTGAAGCACTCACCCTTTAGCAGAGCAGAGTACATTAATGAAAGGCTTTCGTGGGACACTGAAATGTTTGAGGCGACAATCTGATGCGGTTCCAAGGCCACGCCAATGCGGTGGGCCAAATCCTGAACCACGTCGCCGTTTCGCAGTGAAGCTCGATCATATTTTACCAGTTCTACGTTCTCTCGCCCGAATATCTGATCGTATTTCTCAAAGACAGAGCGATACCCCACAACACCCGGCTTATCGAAAAAACGGTGCTTGCCGGCTTTCAACAGTTGTTGAAAGCCGCTTTGCGTTGACGAAATTGGCGCGCGTACATAACCGATGATCCGAAAGTCGGTTACGTAATTTGCAAGGTGATCCCGAAAACTAGCAAGCCATTCGGCTGAAACCGCGTTGCCGCCCAACACTTCGGCCGACATTAACAGGTTGGGCTTGTCGAAGGTGTTCAACTCGTCCTGAAATCGCTTCAGCAGCCGTGCATTCGCCGTTTGCTGCCGTTCGATGGATGCCGCGCGCCGCGCTGCCCTCTGAATGGCCTTTTTGTCGTTGGGTAGCATGGCGCGAACGATTGCACCATGATTGGCATGACCCGCCTTAATGTAATGGTGATCGGGCATGTCCAAGGCAAAAAAGGTATCCTGAATGGACGACGTCCCGGTCTTGGGCATGCCGATGTGCAAGATCGCGGTACGTTTGGGGTCACGCATTTTCGCGGGTGCCTTTTGTACCCAGGCGCTGGCCAACACCTGCGCGCGCCTGTAGAGGGCGCCACCAGTCAGAGTTGTCCAGATACCATTGCACGGTCTTTTCCAGACCCTCTTCGACGGTCACGCTGGGGCGCCAACCCAGTTCTTTCTGGATCCGGCCAGGGGCGATGGCATAGCGCGCGTCATGGCCAGGACGGTCTGTCACAAAGGTGATCTGGTCGGCATATGTGCCATCATTCAGCGGGCGCTTTTCATCCAGGATGCCACAGATCGTCTGCACCAGCTCCAGGTTGGTGCGCTCATTCTCGCCACCGATGTTGTAGCTGCGGCCAATGACGCCCTTTTCAACAACCAAAAGCAACGCGTCTGCGTGATCTTCGACGTACAGCCAATCGCGAATATTTGACCCGTCGCCATAGATCGGCAGCGGCTTGCCAGCCAGTGCGTTCAGGATCACCACAGGGATCAGCTTTTCGGGAAAGTGATAGGGGCCGTAGTTGTTCGAGCAATTGGTCAGGACGACAGGCAGCCCATAGGTTTCATGCCAAGCATTCACAAGGTGGTCCGAGGCCGCCTTGGACGCCGAATAGGGCGATCTGGGATCGTACGGGGTTTCTTCGGTGAACTGCACCGACGGATCGGCGGGTAAAGAGCCAAAGACCTCATCGGTTGAGATATGGTGAAAGCGGAAATTGGCCGGTTTGCCGGTTTCGCTCCAGTATTTTCGAGCCGCTTCAAGTGCATTGAAAGTGCCGGTTATGTTGGTCTCGATAAAATCGCCCGGACCATCAATCGACCGGTCCACATGGCTTTCGGCTGCCAGGTGCATGACCGCGTCGGGTCTGTGTTTGTCGAACACTGCGTCCAGCGCACTGCGATCGCGAATATCCGCCTGTTCAAAGGCATAAAGCGGATTGTCAGCGACCGGAGCCACATTTTCAAGACAGGCAGCATAGGTCAATGCATCAACGTTGACCACGTGATGGCCTCGCTGCACGGCAAGCCGTACCACGGCTGATCCAATGAACCCGGCCCCGCCGGTGACAAGCAGTTTCATTCTATCTTATCCCTCGTAGACAAATGGGCTGTCAAAATCCTTGATAGATGGCGCTGCGGCATCTTTTTCTGACAGAACGGGTTCAAGGCCATCCAACATCCAGTCAATGGCAATGCCCGGGCAGTCGTAACGGATCGCTCCGTCACAGTCCGGGGCATAGTAATCAGAGCATTTGTAGATGATTTCAGTGTCGGGTTCACGCGTCACAAAGCCGTGTAAAAACCCTGCCGGGATCAAGAGTTGCTTGCCATTTTCAAACGACAGCTCTTCACCGACCCACTGACCGTATGTGGGCGATCCCTTGCGGATGTCAACCGCAACATCGAACAGTCGGCCTTTGCCGCAACGCACCAGCTTGTCCTGAGCGTGCGGGGGCGACTGAAAGTGCAATCCCCGCACAGTTCCGACCTTGGCAGACAGTGAATGGTTGTCCTGGCACCAGTCAAAGACCAAACCGGCCTGTTCCAGGACCTTGCGGTTCCAGCTTTCGGAAAAAAACCCGCGTTCGTCGCCAAAACGCTTTGGTGTCAATATTTTAACGGCGTCAATCTTGGTTGCTTCAATCTCCAAGGTCTTCACTCACCCCAGTTATACAATCTCAATTGACCCGGCCTTAACAAAAGCCCTTCGTGGAGTCACGCCGAAATGGCAGTGGCGCGAAAGACCGGTGCCAGACTGCCATTTTCCTGTCAAGAAACAGGCAGACAGGGCCATGACGTGCCGGGCTGGATCCGTTTGCCGGCGGATCAGTTGTGGATCATTGCCTTTTCATGGCGGTAGAGAAGCATCAGCCCCAGAGCAAGGCAGATCAGAGCAAAACTGTAGACATAGGCCTGGGAAATGTAGGCGGCTTCGTAGGTGGGATAGAAACCGCGGCGCATCATCCCGACCAAATGTGTGTAGGGATTATACCACAGGATATCTTTGGCAAATACCGGCATTGTGTCATACAGGAAGACGACCCCCGACGCCAGAACAAGGGGCCGTGTCACAATGGCCCATCCGCGCTCCCATATGGGAAGCGAGAAGAACAGATAGCAGTTCAGTGTGCCCAGACCGGTTCCAAGTGTGATGGCCATAGCGATGGATTTGGCCGCCGACACAGGATCGACAATGCTGGTCAGATCAAAGATGATGTGAATTCCGGTCAGCACGATAATGCCCACCAGCAGGCTGGTGATCAGCGTCAACAGAATGCGTGCCGCGATTGCATCCGTGAAGCGGACCATCGGATAGGCCAACAGGGTGCGCGAAAATCGGATCGAAGAGCCGACTTTGCTTGCAATATCCGCCCCGAGCATGAACGGCAGGTATCCGGTTGCGAAATATAGAGGAAAGTTCGTGCCCAACCGCGGTGTCTTGAAAACCAGCAGAAATGCCATCGAAAGAACCGCGATTGCCGCCACGGGTTCGGCTATGGCCCAGACATATCCGCCCGGAGACTTGCCGTAAGATGTCGACATCTCTCGCAGCAACAGGGCCGAAATGGAACGGAATGATTTGTACCGTTTTGCTCTGGAAGCCGTCGATTGTCCGCGCGCCATGGGCCTATGACCCTTCCGTCTCTGGATTTACGGCCCAATTCTATGTAGGAAGTTGGGAAATTGATCAAGACATTGGCAAAAGGCGTTCCGAATGCAGGACGACAGCTCGGCAGAGAAGCCGCGAAATCAAGCTGTATCCCCAGCCAAGCGCGCGGTCGAACACCCTGAGCGCAAGCAGGCGACCCAAACCCAGGGTGAGACGGCCGGAAAGGCGCAATCGACCAAAAAGCTTGATCCGGCCGAAGCCGCACGCCGGGCCGAACAACGGTTTGAAAGGCAACAGCGCCGACAGCAGCAAGACAAGATGCAAAGCGGCTCTGACGGCGCAGCAAACCGGGAAAAGCGCGCTGCAGGGGCCGGGCGAAACAAGCCCAAGGTGTCTTACAAGTCGCTGAGAGCGCAAGCGGGTGTCAAGGATGCAACATCCGCTGAACCCCGATTGACGTTCATTTCACGGGACGCCGCGCAGCGCCCAGCCGCACAGGCCAGTGGTGCCAAAAGGTCTTCGGACATCGCGACACCGGCAGGCAGGCACGACAGGACGGACACCCCGTCAGACAATGCCACACTGCGCACGAACGAAACACAGCATGGGCCGCGCAATGTGGCGGTCCAGGACAAAAGCGAGACACAGCCCGTGACGACTGCCAAGGACACTGCTCAGCGGCCAACTGCCGATCGGGCACCACAGGCCAAGGCCGCCCAAAAAACATCAGGCGCCGCAGCCCGCCCAGCGGCGCAGCCAGCCGTTGTGCAGATCAAGCCGCAGGCGGGTCCAGTACGCGCACGGACACGCCACATGATTCTGCTTGTGTCGCTTCTTGTTATGGTGGTCGCGCCGGTCTGCGTCGGTGGGTTCTACCTCTATGCCATCGCAGTTGACCAGTATCACTCGACCGTCGGGTTTTCCGTCCGCAAAGAGGAAAGCAGCACACCCGTGGAACTTTTGGGCGGGATCACCAACTTGTCTGGCTCTAGCACGTCGGACACCGACATTTTGTACCAATTCATCCAAAGTCAGGAAATGGTCGAGGCGGTGGATGAAAAACTGGATCTGCGGACGCTGTGGTCCAAGCCGAGGTTTGATCCGGTTTTTGCATTGGATGCTGATGTCTCGATCGAGGACCTTATGCGCTACTGGCGCCGGATGGTCCGGATTTCATATGATGGTGGCACCGGTTTGATTGAACTGCGTGTTCTGGCATTTGACCCACAAGATGCTCAGGATGTGGCGCAGAAAGTCTTTGAAGAAAGCAGCCGGATGATCAACGACATTTCGGCCATCGCGCGGCAGGATGCCACGCGGTATGCACAAGACGAGTTGGGCAAATCTGTAGAACGGCTCAAGGACGCGCGCCTTGCCATAACCCAGTTCCGGTCGCGCACGCAAATCGTGGACCCGACAACCGACTTGCAGGGCCAAATGACGCTGCTTGCCAATCTGCAGGGGCAACTGGCTGAGGCCTTGATCGCGATGGACCTGTTGCGCGAAACCACGCGCGAAAGCGATCCCAGGATCACGCAGGCACAGCGGCGCATCGATGTCATTGGCGCCCGCATAGAAGAAGAGCGCGATAAGATTGGCGTCTCGGGTTCGGACAGCGAAGGCCGTGATTATGCGACGCTGTTTTCCGAATATGAACGCCTCGCCGTAGACCGCGAGTTCGCCGAACAGTCCTATATCGCCGCCTTGACAGCCTATGACGGAGCGCTGTCAGAGGCGCAGCGACAAAGCCGCTATCTTGCGGCCTATGTGCAACCCACCAAGGCGCAGACGCCTCTGTACCCCCAAAAAGAGGTTCTGACCGCGCTGCTGGCTTTGTTTTGCTTTCTTGTCTGGGCCATCCTGGTGTTGGTCTATTACAGCATTCGGGACCGTCGCTGAGCATGATTCAGCTTGAAAACCTGACCAAGGTCTTTTTCACCAATGGCCAGAGCAAGGTCATCGCCGACGATATCTCGGTGGTGTTCCCAGCCAAGCGTGCTGTTGGCTTGCTGGGGCGCAATGGGGCTGGCAAATCCAGCCTGTTGCGGATGATCGCCGGCACGCTTGACCCGACCTCTGGTACGATTCGCAACACCGGCTCCATGAGTTGGCCCGTCGGATTTGCCGGCAGCTTTCATCCCGAATTGACCGGCCTTCAGAATATTCGATTCATCGGTCGCGTGTACGGTGTGGACACGGATGAACTGGTCGAGTTCGTCGAGGACTTCGCCGAGCTTGGAAAGCACTTTGATCTGCCAACACGCACTTACTCGTCGGGGATGCGTTCGCGTCTGGCATTCGGGCTGTCGATGGGGATCAGGTTTGACACATATCTGGTGGACGAGGTCACCTCTGTCGGGGACGCGGCTTTTCGCAAGAAAAGCGAGGCAGTCTTCAAAGAGCGCATGCAGGACAGCGGATCGATTCTGGTGTCGCATGGCACGGCCATGCTGCGCCGCAACTGTGACATGGGGGCTGTGCTCGAAAATGGAAAATTGACATTTTATGAGGACATCAACGAGGCTATCGAAGTCCATGAAACCAATATGGATGCGGTGACACTGGACGACGACGAATAGCGGGGCTGATCGCCTGTGTCGAAGGGCACAGGAAACCGATGTCTGTGATCAGCTTTGAGCATCCAAAGCGCCGCCATCGGCCACAAAAAAAGACCGCCAGAACCTGTCTGACGGCCTTCTATCTTGATGTTGCGGCGATCAGCCCTGACGTGCCTTGAAGCGGCGTTGGGTCTTGTTGATCACGTAAACACGGCCCTTGCGGCGCACGACGCGGCAATCGCGGTGGCGGTTCTTGAGCGAACGCAGCGAGTTTTTGACCTTCATCAGATCTCTCCTCGTATCGCGGCGCGCGAGCGCCTTGGGGTTGCGGGCACCTCACACAGGGTAAGGCAATGAATTCATGGTGGGCGGTACAAGGATCGAACTTGTGACCCCTTCGATGTCAACGAAGTGCTCTACCGCTGAGCTAACCGCCCATGACCAGCTTGCAAATCCAGCCCCATTAAAAAAACGGGGCGCGGAAATCCGCGCCGGTAGCGGGTCTATAAACAGAGTCGTTTGCGGGATCAAGGGCTTTCGACAAACGAAGTTTTATGTCTATTTAAACCATGAACCGGAGGACAAATGCCAAAATCTGCCTTTGAGCTGAAGTTGCCAGATCACCGCACATCCTGTGCGGTTTTTGCGTCTCCGCATTCGTCCAGAGACTACCCAATGTCATTTCTGGATCGCACGCTTCTTACAGATCACAGTGTGCGCAGTTCCGAAGATGCCTTTGTTGACCAACTATTTGATTGCGCTACGGAATTTGGAGCTCCGCTGCTTTTGGCGGGCGCGCCGCGCGCATTTCTGGACCTGAATCGTGGCCCCGAAGAGTTGGACCCCGCGCTGATCGATGGTGTGCGTCGCCAAGGACATAATCCACGTGTGGCGTCAGGGCTGGGGGTGATCCCGCGCGTTGTCTCGAACGGTCGGGCCATCTATCGCGGCAAGATTTCCGCCGCAGAAGCGCGGCAGCGGATCGACAGCTATTGGCATCCCTATCACGCCGAATTGCAGCGCCAGTTGACAGAAACCCGCAGCAGTTTCGGGCGGGCGGTTTTGATCGATTGCCATTCGATGCCACATGAAGCTGTCAGGCAAGCCAACATGTCGCAACGACCCGAAATTGTGTTGGGTGATCGGTTCGGCACCTCGGCGCATCCTGAGGTGGTCGATCATGTTGAGGCGGCCTTTGCCGCCGCTGGTCTTGTTGTCACGCGCAACACACCCTTTGCCGGGGCCTATGTCACGCAAACCTATGGCCGGCCATCGCGTCACGTTCATGCAGTCCAGATTGAGATTGACCGGGCGCTCTACATGGATGAGCAGACCATTCGTCCAAACGCCCACTTTGAAGAGTTCCGCCGCCTGTTGCGTGGCGTGATCGCCGATATTGCCGGGATTCCGGCCCCAGATCAGGCGCTTGCCGCCGAATAGCCGAATAGCCGTCAGCCTCCCAAAAGCTCCCGTAACGCTGCGCGCAGCGGCGTGTCGTCGTCCAGGTGCAGGCGCACGGGCAGTGTCAGCACCTTTTGGCGGAAGCTGTCGGGCAAACGAACGGCGTCTTTTTCGGTGGTCACAAGTTGTGCGCCCAGCAGCCGGGCCTCTTGTTCCAGTCGTGTCATCAGTGCCGGGGTCAGCGGCTGGTGGTCCGCCAATGCCTCGGCGCGCAGAACAGTGGCCCCAAGAGCGCGCAGCGTGGAAAAGAATTTTTCAGGATAGCCAATACCCGCAAAGGCCAGGACCGGCGTGTCGGCCCAGTCCATGCCTGTCGGCAGGGGGGCCAATGCACCGCGAAGATGTGGCAGTGTCACGGCTGCCCCCCAGGTCTTGGCAAACCGTTTTTGCGCAGCGCTTGGACCGATGGACAGAACCATTTGCGCCCGCGCCAGCCCGGGCTTCACCGGTTCACGCAATGGACCGGCAGGGATACACCGCCCATTTCCGAAGCCACGATGCGCATCGACAACGATCAAGGACAGATCCTTATGGGGTTCCGGGTTCTGGAACCCGTCGTCCAATACGATCACATCAGCGCCATCTGCGGCGGCGGCTTTGGCACCCAAAAGTCGGTCCTTGGCGACCCAGACCGGGCAGAAGGCGGACATCAGCAGGGGCTCATCTCCGGTCTGCGCGGCATCATGGCGTTTGGGATCGACGCGTTCAGGACCGTCCAGTGCGCCTCCGTACCCGCGTGACACCACCTGCGGTGCAGCCCCCATGGCCTGCAAGATCTGAACCAGCGCAATCACAGTAGGCGTTTTGCCCGTACCGCCTGCATTCAGATTGCCCACGCAGATCACCGGGACGGGCAGGCGCGTGCCATTTTTGGCAACACGTCGCGCCGTCGCATGGGCATAAAGCGCACCGAGGGGTGCCATCATCGACGAGATCAGCCCCGGGCGCTCTGGTGGGGTGTCCCAGAAATCGGGCGCGCGCACGTCAGGCCACCTCTGCCCGGTCTAGGGTTTCCAGGATCAACTCGACAAGAATGTCTGTCAGCTTTGCGCCGCTGGTGATCACATCCCATCCGGCGTGGGCCATGGTGGC
>JAKVCP010000069.1:13958-17730 GCA_022448925.1 Paracoccaceae bacterium | reverse complement strand
GGAAATACGGAGAGGCAAAAGAGTTCGCCACAAAGATCCCGACCGCCAACAGAAGCAGCAGGCTTTCCCAACTCTTGAGGTTGCGCTCAAGCGGCGAATGCAACCGATCAGGCATAGTACGGATCTGTGTCATGTGGCGTGCTCCGCACGTTTGAGGATGATCCGACCCGGAGAGCGGTTGGCCTGGGCGTTCAGGGCGACAGCAATAATGATCGCCGCGCCAGAAATAGCCATCTGCCAAAACGGAGAAATATTCACCACCGGCAGCGCATTGGCGATGATGCCCAGGAACAGCGCACCCAGCACGGCACCCACGACAGAGCCGATCCCGCCCATGATCGAGACGCCTCCAATCACACAGGCTGCGACAACCGTCAGCTCAAACCCCCCTGCGACATCCACATAGGCCACAGCGAACCGTGATACCCAAAGGTAGCCTGTCAGCCCCGCAATGGCCCCAGAAATGGTAAAGGCCCAGAACTGTGTCTTGCCCACGTTGATGCCGGCATAGGTTGCAGCGTGCGGGTTGCCGCCCGCTGCATAGAATGCCCGCCCCAGCGTTGTTCGGTTCATCACGATTGTGAATGCGATTACCGCCGCTATGGCAATCCAGCTCAAGATCGGAAGACCTAGCACCACGGTCCGCGGGACGGCCTTGAAAGCATCGCTCATCTCGTGGCTGTTGACCCATTTGCCCTCTGTCAGAAGAAAGATGAGTCCCCGGAATATTGTCATCGTACCCAAGGTGACAACGATGGGCGGGATGGCCAACTTCCAGACCAACAAACCGTTCACCATACCCAGCAAAGCCCCAAAGCCCGTCGCCAACAGAACGATCAGCGCAATCGGTGTGTCGGGTGCCGCAACATTGATCAAGGATACAACCATCCCGGTCAACGCAAGGTTGGCCGCCACTGACAAATCTATGCATTTGGTCAGGATCACAATCATCTGTCCAATGGCCAATAGGATCAGCGGCGAGGTGTCGTTGAACACATCAGCCAGGTTGGACGGTGCGATGAATGCCGGAAAGCGCAGGGCGATCACAGTCATCAATGCGCCGATTGCAATCAAAAGCAGCACTTCCCGTGACGCAAGCAATCGTTTCATCAAACCGCCTCACTAAGTCCGGCTGCATGGCCGACCAATGTTTCCGGGGTGATCTGATCACGCCCCAGTTCTGCGGCGATCCGTCCCTCGCGCATGACAATGACACGATCCGACATGCCGACAATTTCCGGAATTTCGGAACTGACCATGATCACCGCAAGTCCCTGTGCCGCCAATTCAGCCATGAAGTCATGCACCGCCGCCTTTGAGCCGATGTCGATACCCTTGGTAGGTTCATCCAGGATGATAACGCGCGGCTGCGTGGCAAGCCATTTCGCGATCACCACTTTCTGCTGATTGCCACCGGACAGATTGCCCACCTCGGTATCAAGCGAGGCCGCGCGCAGATCCAGCCTTTGCGTGTACTCGCGGGCCAGACTGAACTCTTCGGCCAACCTCAGAAATCCCTGTCGCGATGTCCGGTGCAAGGACGGAAGCGTCACGTTCTGAAAAATCGGCAAGGCCCCTATGGCACCCTGACGGCCTCGATCTTCGGGCACATAGACAATTCCATGCCCGACCGCATCGGCCGGTGACCTGATCGATACCGGATCCCCCCCGATGCGCACAGATCCGCCAGAGGGGCGGGTGATCCCGAACAGGGCTTGCATGAACTCTGATCTCCCAGCTCCAACAAGACCATAGAAGCCAAGGATTTCACCGCGGCGCAGTGAAAAGCTGATCTGGGCGAACTCGGTTGGGTGGTCATAGGTGTCAACGACAAGAACCTCTGAACCAATGTTGCTGGTCCGTTGGGGAAAGATCTGATCCACATCACGGCCCACCATCATTCTGACAAGATCCGGTTCGTCCACGTCTTGCATGGCGCCTTCCCCGATCATCTGGCCGTCCCGGTAGACGGAATAGAAATCCGCGATACGAAAGATCTCTTCGAACTTGTGGCTGATGAACAAGATGGCCTTACCTTGCCTCTTCAATCCTTCGACCAGGTCGTAAAGCTCTTCGATTTCCTTGTGACTAAGGGCTGCCGTCGGTTCGTCCATGATCACGACGCGGGCGTCGATCGACAGCGCGCGGGCGATCGCGACCAGGTGTTTGTTTGCTGTGCCAAGGTCGCGCAGCACGGCAGTGGGGTCAATCTTGGCTCCGATACTTTCCAGAATTTGGGTGGAGCGAGAGATCATCTGGCGCGTATCGATCAATCCAAACCGCCCCTTGGGCGCATGCCCCAAAAAGATGTTTTCGGCCACGGAAAGTTCGTCGAAAAGCACCGTTTCCTGGTGGATGGCTGTCACCCCTGCCTGTTCGGCCGATTGTGGAGATGGCAGCTGGATTGGCTCTCCATCCATGAGGATATGCCCAGCATCTGGCTGGTAGATCCCCGTAAGGATCTTGACCACCGTCGATTTTCCCGCCCCGTTTTCACCCACCAAGGCCGTCGCCTTGCCCGCATGCAAGGTCAGAGACACATCAGACAGGGCCCGCACCCCGGGAAAGACCTTTGTCACGCCGGACAGCAACAGAACAGGGTCGGTATCAGTGGTGGCCTGCGTAGACACAACTGGTCTTAGCTCCCTTTGGTGAAGGACGACTCGGTCTTGCGCCCATTGAAAAGATATGGCCTCGGCGCAGGTCATTGCCGCGCCGAGGATCGACAGATCAGAAGATCGACTTGAACTGGTCGATGTTCGAACTGTCATAGGTGAACGGATCCGACATCGCGGCTGCATTGGTGTCGTCCAGCGTCACAGACCCCATGCGCCCGGTCGAAATCTCTGCGCCCGCTGAGGCCTCGGCCCCGTTGGCGATGGCATGCGCCAACATGGTCGCCGAATAGCCAAGGTCGATGGGATTCCAGATTGCAAAGCTCTTGGTAGCGCCACTGTCCACACATCCCGCCATCTCTGAGGGCAACCCAAGGCCGGTGACATTGATCTCGCCGATCTTGCCAGCATCCGTGACCGCCTGGCAGGCCGCCAGAATTCCAACGGTTGTCGGTGCAATGATCGCCTTCAGATCAGGATGGGATGCCATGAGGCCCTGCGCCTCGCGGTAGGATTTGTCTGACAGATCGTCGCCATAGACGGTGGCAACAAGGTCAACGCCCGCATAATTTGGCAAGACGCTTTTGGCCGCCTCTATCCAGGCATTCTGGTTTGTCGCGGTCGCCGAAGCAGACAGGATCGCGACGTCACCGCCATCCGGCATGTGGTCCGCGGCAAGCTTGAGGATAGTGTTTCCGATCAAGGCGGTCGACGACGGGTTCAGATGCATTTGCCGACCACCCTCGGCGACACCGGAATCCCATGAAATCACGGTGATCCCACGTTGCATGGCTTTCTTCAGCGACGGGACCAGCGCATCCGGGTCATTGGCCGAAATTGCAATTGCATCAACACCCTGCGCAATCAACGAGTTGATCACTTCAATCTGACCTTCAGCTGTGGTGTCGGTTGGGCCAGTATAGATAATCTCGACATTTCCAAGCTCGGCAGCAGCTTCTTCAGCGCCTTCGGCAGCCGCTTCGAAGAAACCGATCCCCAAGGCCTTGACCACAAGCGCGATGCGCATGCTGTCCTCGGCCATTGCGGTCGTACCAAAAAGACTTGCGGCCAGACCAAGTCCGGCGGCGACTGATGTAAACGTGCGACGTTTCATTTTTTCCTCCCTGAAAGTCACCTTTGGGTCTTTCCTTGATGTC
>JAKVCP010000069.1:9072-13948 GCA_022448925.1 Paracoccaceae bacterium | reverse complement strand
AATCACGAGACCGCCTCTTCCTGCGCACCTCCTGTGTCTGCAATGACCACCGTCACATCCGCCGCCTCCAGCATGGCCGCGGCCTGATCTGACACTCCATCGTCTGTGATTATCGTGTCGATACGCTCAAGCTGACAAAGGACCAGGCTGGACCTCTGCGCAAATTTCGAACTATCTGCCAAAACGACCAATTCATCGGTCTGGCCAATCAGCTTCTGCTCGGCCTGAATCAACAGAGGGTCTGCCTCCATCAGGCCATGCGGCCCCAAGCCCTGCGCCCCCATGAACATGCGCCGCGCGTAGAAGTTGCGGGTGACATCATTGTCAAAGGGCGACAGGATGATGTTCTGTTCGCGGTAAATCACGCCCCCCGACACCATCACGGTGTTCTTGGAATGCTTGAGCAAATGCTCTGCAATGGGGAATGAGTTGGTAAACACCTGCATCCTGCGCCGCGCCAGGGGGTGTACCATCTGAAAGGTGGTTGTCCCTCCGTTGATGATGATGCTGTCCCCATCAGAACACATGTCCACGGCGGCGCGCGCAATCGCCTGTTTCTCGGCTGTTTTCAGCGTTTCGTTGACCGCAAAAGGGCGTCCGGCCAGTCCGACAAACTGCGGCGGCGTGATCGCTTCGGCCCCACCGCGCACCCGACGGAGCCTCTTTTGCATGTGCAAGGTTGAAATATCCCGGCGGATCGTCGCCTCGGACACGCCGGTCAGGCTGCACAGGTCAAGCACCGTGACGACGGGGCGTTCCTCTACTGCGGACAGGATGATCCTATGTCGTTCTTTCTCGTGCAAGTCAGCCTCCAATCACAATTACGGTGTGCAGATTCGCGCGCTGTGTCAATCAGTTTCAATCATTATCGCTCATACTGCACCGCAGCATGATTGTTTTTGCTCGATAATGATTGACATATTGCCGCATCAGCTTCAGCTTTGACGCCAGGGCCAGTGCGGGACTGGCCACAAAGACGACGATACGTTGAAGAGGACTGGCCCTTGAAAACGACCAAAAATCAGTTCCTTGAGAACAGATGGGATGCGGCCTACGCGGCCGGAAAGTCCGAATCAGACCTGCTGTTGTACAGGTCCAATATTCTGGGTTCAGACAAGCGCGTAACCAACTATGGCGGCGGCAACACCTCTGCCAAGATCATCGAGACCGATCCGCTGACAGGCGATCCTGTCGAGGTTTTGTGGGTCAAGGGCTCGGGCGGCGACATCGGGTCGATGCAGCGTGATGGTTTTGCGACATTGTACATGGACAAGCTGTACGCGCTGAAGGCGTTGTACCGCGGCGTGACATACGAAGATGAGATGGTTGGCTATCTGCCCCACTGTACGTTTCGACTGAACCCGAGGGCCGCTTCGATTGATACACCTTTGCATGCCTATGTGCCGCGCAAACACGTTGATCATGTTCACGCAGATGCGATCATTGCCATTGCAGCCTCTGAAAACTCCCAAGAGCTGACCAGCGAAATCTTTGGAGACCGGATCGGTTGGCTTCCATGGAAACGACCGGGCTACGAGCTGGGACTGTGGCTTGAAACTTTCTGTCGGGACCACCCCGAAGCAGATGGTGTTGTGCTGGAAAGCCACGGGTTGTTCACCTGGGGCGATACGGCAAAGGACTGCTATGACTGCACCATCAACGTCATAAACCAGGCAACCGGATGGCTTGCAGAGCGTATGGTCAACACGGCCGCCTTTGGAGGGGCAAAATACGAAAGTCTGCCCTGGGACGCGCGTCAAAACGTGGCCACACGTCTGATGCCTGCAATCCGGCGTCATGTCAGTGGCAACCAACATATGGTTGGCCATTTCGACGACAGCGACACGGTGCTAGAGTTTGTCAACAGTCGCTCCATGGCGCCCTTGGCGGCGCTCGGTACGTCGTGTCCAGATCATTTCCTGCGCACCAAAATCCGTCCGCTGGTGATAGACTTCGATCCCGCGCAGGCCGACACGGACCAGGCGCTGGCCGGGTTGCCCGAACAGATTGCCGACTACCGCGCCGACTACGAAGCCTACTATGAACGCTGCCGGAACGAGACCTCTCCTCCGCTGCGCGATCCCAACGCAGTGGTCTACCTGATCCCCGGCGTCGGGATGATCACCTTTGCCAAGGACAAGGCTACAGCCCGGATCTCTGGTGAATTTTACATCAACGCAATCAACGTCATGCGCGGCGCAAGCGCAGTCAGCACCTATTGCGGGCTTCCCGAACAGGATGCATTCGACATTGAGTACTGGTTGCTGGAAGAAGCCAAATTGCAGCGCATGCCAGCACCCAAATCGCTGGCCGGCCGCATAGCATTGATCACCGGAGGGGCTGGCGGGATCGGCGCCGCTACGGCCAGGCGGTTCCTGTCGGAAGGGGCCTGTGTGCTTTTGGCAGACATCAATGCGCAAAGCCTCTCTGACACCCATGCCGAGCTTGCCCAGATCTTTGGCGACGACAGGGTGCATGCAGTCCCGATGGATGTGACAAAAGAGAGCTCTGTGGCAGCTGCTTTTGAAACATTGGCACGGACGTTTGGCGGCATCGATATTCTTGTGTCCAATGCCGGCATCGCCTCGTCAGCCCCGGTCGAGGAGACCTCGCTGGCGCTTTGGAACCGCAATATGGATATTCTGTCGACCGGATATTTCCTTGTCAGCCGTGAAGCCTTCAAGATCATGCGCACTCAGGACACGGGCGGGTCGATCATCTTTGTCGGATCAAAGAATGCTCTGGCCGCATCACCAAACGCTGCGGCATATTGCACGGCCAAGGCCTCAGAGCTTCATCTTGCACGGTGTTTGGCGCTTGAAGGCGCTGACGCTGGAATACGGGTGAATGTGGTCAATCCAGATGCTGTACTGCGCGGGTCAAGGATATGGGAAGGCGAGTGGCTGGATCAGCGTGCCTTGACCTATGGGACTGACAAGGCGGGGCTGGAGAAAATGTATCGTGACCGTTCATTGCTGAAAAGATCCGTTCTGCCCCAAGACATCGCTGAGGGCTGCTATTTCTTCGCCGCCGATACCTCGGCGAAATCCACCGGCAACATCCTGAATGTCGACGCAGGCAACGTCCAGGCCTTTACGCGATAGGGGAACGATCATGGGATACGACAGCGCAAAGGCGCAATTCTCTGATTGGGGGATCGATACCGATGCCGCCCTCGCAAGGCTGCAGGACATCTCCATTTCGGTGCATTGCTGGCAGGGCGACGACGTCGTCGGATTTGAGACCCGATCCGGCACATCGGGCGGCGGTATCCAGGCCACAGGCAACCATCCCGGTCGCGCACGCACGCCGGATGAATTGCGTGCGGATCTGGAATTTGCCTATGCCAATATCCCCGGCAAACATCGCCTGAACCTGCACGCCATGTACATGGATACAGAAGACCGGCCCGACCGCGATCAACTGGATTACAACCATTTCGCGCGCTGGGTTGACTGGGCGCGGGACCAGGGATTGGGTCTCGATTTCAACCCGACGTTCTTTGCCCATCCAAAGGCCGACGACAACCTGACACTGTCCCATCCAGATCAGGGAATTCGGGACTTCTGGATTGAACACGGGCGCCGCACGCGCGACATCGCAGCGCGCATCGGTGCAGAGCTGGGCACACCATCCATCAACAATATCTGGGTACCGGATGGCTACAAGGACACGCCGACAGACCGCATGGCGGCACGCACACGGCTAGAGCAATCGCTGGACCTGATCTTGTCTAAGCCACAGGACACCATGCGCGATGCGGTCGAATCCAAGCTGTTCGGGATCGGTGTTGAGGCCTGCACGGTCGGAAGCCATGAATTCTATTTCGGGTACGCCATGCGCAAGAATACCCTTCTATGTCTGGACATGGGTCACTTCCACCCGACGGAAAGCGTGGCAGACAAGTTATCAGCCGTTGCCCTCTCGTTGCCTGAAATCCTGTTGCACGTCTCAAGGCCAATGCGATGGGACAGCGATCATGTCATCCTTTTGAACGACGATATCCTCGCCATGGCGCATGAGTTGGTGAGTGCAGATCTTCTGGATCGGACACATATCGGGCTTGACTTCTTTGACGCGACAATCAGCCGGACGGCCGCCTGGGTTATTGGCACCCGGAACATGCAAAAGGCCCTGCTGCAGGCGCTTCTAAGACCGTGGGATCGGTTACGCCTGGCCGAGAACCGGCTGGATTTCACCGCGCGACTTACATTGACAGAAGCGCTGAAAGACCTGCCCTATGGCGCTGTGTGGGCCGAATTCTGCGCCCGCAATGGCACCAAGGTCGGCATGCCTTTGATACAGGACCTGGACGCCTATCAAGCCAGTGTATCAGATCGGTGATCACTCCGGGAACGCCACGTACACTCAGACAGCCCAACCGACCCAGCTGCACGACACAATTGGCCCGCGCGGCGCGGCGCAGACCGGCGGCTGGTTTGACCTAGATCAACGGGATCCCAGGCAGTTTTGCACTGGCCCTGGCCGCCACACGTTCGCGGTGAATCATGTAAAGACCCGCGACAATGATTATCGCAATGCCCGTCAAGCTAAGCTTGTCGGGGAAGTCTCCGAACACCAGAAATCCCAACAGCGTCGCCACAGGCAGTTCGAAATACTGCAAGGGTGCCAGCGTTGCCGAAGGTGCGAATGACAGGCCGTAGGTCATCATCATATGGCTGATGGTGGCAAAGACCCCGACTCCGATCACCCAGATCCAGGCGATGCCGCCCGGCATGACAGGATCGAGCAGGACAGAGCCACTGCCATTGAAAAAAAACAAGACAGGCAGGCAAAGCGCGCCTGCGATCAGCCCTGTGTGAAATTGCAGTGTGACCAGATGCATGCGGCGCGCCAGTCCCCGGGTGACGAGGAT
>JAKVCP010000069.1:0-9062 GCA_022448925.1 Paracoccaceae bacterium | reverse complement strand
AAACGCAAAAGACACTGCCGTTCCCAATGGCAAAAGAGCGACGGCACCAAAAGCTGCAAAACTGGGCTGGATCACGAACAAGACGCCGACAAACCCCACAAGCGCGGACAGAACGCGCCGAGGCCCGACGTCTTCACCCAGACAATATTTGCCGAACAGCAAAACGACAAACGGAGCGACGAAAACAATCGCCAAAGCATCCGCAAGCGGCATCACCCGGATCGCGCTGATGAACAGGAAGGTCGACATCAAAAGACAAAGCGCCCGGGCACCAAGTGCAAGCCACATGCCGCGAGGCACCCGAACCGAAACGTTCAGAGCCCATAGAAACGGGGCCATCAAGATGCATTGCACCACGAACCGCGCGGCCGTGATTTGCCCCACCGGAAGGTGTGCCGCCGCCAACTTTGCACATACATCCAGCAAAGGCGCAGTCAGACAAAAGCCAAGCATCAGAACGACGCCAAAGAGCACGTTGTGAGGGGCCGCCTCAGAGGCGTTCGGGGTCGTCATGGGGGTCACCGGAAATGCACGCCAGTGACGGTTACGCCCCTTGGCGTCATTCGGCAAGGGGCCCAAAGTAGATTGGCGATGACTGCGGCGACCACAGGGGCACCTTCACCATGGCCTGATGAAAGCGCGCACTCTGCAGGAAATGGTCAAGCCAGCAGAGCACATTGGGCCAGGGCTGTGCATCGAACCACGACCGGTCAATCAGGGCGAACTGGCGGACAAACGGGACAATCGCCAGGTCAGCCAAAGTTGCACGAGCCCCCATCAGAAAGCCATGCTGCTGCAAGCGGTGGTCCAGATCCAGGATGACGTCAGCCGCCTTGGCGCGCTCTTGCAAGGGATCAAGCTCTGGGTATCGCACGGCATATTTTGTATGATCCAACGCAGCCTTGAAGGGGCCATCGTTGCGATCGATCAGATGCCAGGCTTGTTCCGGCATATCCAACAGGTTTTCCGGGTCGTTCCGGGTCAATGCCCATGTCATGATATGCAGGCTTTCATCCAGCGTCGTTGCACCGGTTTGCAGGGTTGGCACCGTCGCCGAAGCAGAGGCCGCAAGGAACTCTTGCGGCTTGTTTCCAAGCTTGATTTCACGCAGTTCGACAACATGTCCCGCACTCAGAAGAGCCATGCGCGCCCGCATGGCATAAGGACATCGCCGAAAGGACCAAAGAACCGGCGGCGGCGTGACACCTCCGCCGGACCGGGCGGTCAAAGCGCGCGTTCCATGACCCGCGCCAGACGCCGTGCGTAGGCTGCCGGATCTGTCGGTGTTTCGCCTTCGACGATACGCGCCTGATCCAGCAAAAGATGCGCAGCGTCTGGCAGCAGGTCATCCCCTGCACCCGATGCGTGCTCTGCCAGTTTGGCAATCACGGCATGCGACGGGTTCAGCTCTAGCACCCGGGGCATACCGTTTTGCAACTGGCCATGCCGTTTTAGCAACCTTTCTAGGTTGACGTCCATGTCACCATCATCGGCCACCAGACAAACCGGACTGTCGGTCAAGCGCTTGGAAGGGCGTACATCCTTAACGGCCTCACCCAGTTCTGCCTTGATGACGGTGATCAGGGCCGAGAGATCGGTGTCATCTGATTGCTCTGTGTCCGTGGGGGTGTCCTCGGCCGTGATGGCATCCAGATCGGCCGCGCCGCGCGTGATGGATTTCAACGGTTTGCCATCAAACTCAGAAATATGCTGCAGCCAGAATTCATCTACATGATCCGACAGCAACAAGACCTCGACCCCTTTGGCGCGGAAACCTTCAAGATGGGGGGACTGCGCCAATTTGGCCGCATCGTCGCCAGACAGGTAATAAAGAGAGTCCTGACCAGGCTTCATGCGATCCACGTAATCGGCAAGGCTGGTCAGTGCTGCCTCGCCGGTTGACGCAAAGCGACAGATTTCCAGCAAGCGATCGCGCAGGGCCGGATCTTCGACCAGACCTTCTTTCAACACAGCCCCAAAGTTGGTCCAGAAGACCGCATAGTCATCGGGTGCCTTCCCGGCCTTTTTCTTCAGTTCACTCAGCACCTTCTTGCTGACCTGAGTTTTGATCCTGGCGAGATTTGGGTCGCTTTGCAGCATCTCGCGCGAGACGTTCAATGACAGGTCCTGGCTGTCGACGACCCCCCTCAGAAACCGCAGATAGGCCGGGATCAGGTCTGTACCTGTTTCAGAGATGAACACGCGGTTGACGTAGAGTTTGACATGGCTTTTGCGTTCCGCATCAAACAGATCGAAAGGCTGAGTGGTCGGGATGAAGAGCAGACTGGTGTGGTTCAGCGTGCCCTCGACCTTGTTGTGCATCACCTGCCAGGGCGCATCAAAGGCATGGGCGCTATGGCGATAGAACTCTGTGTATTGCTCTTGGGTGATGTCCTTGGCTGGGCGCGTCCAAAGGGCTTCGGCCGCGTTCAGCGTCTCGTCGCCCAGTTTGACGGGAAAGCTGATGTGTTCGGAATAGGTCTTTATGATGTGTCGTATGCGCGCCTCTTCAGCGAATTCCTTGGCGTCATCCTTGAGGTGCAAGGTCACCGTGGTTCCGCTGACGTCCCGATCGGTTGGCGCTATCGAGAAGGCGCCCTTGCCATCTGATGACCACAGCCAGGCCTCGGAGTCTCCGGCCTTGCGGGTTACGACATCTACGGTCTCAGCCACCATGAACGCCGAATAGAACCCGACGCCAAATTGCCCGATCAGGCCGGGGGCGTCCTTTTCCTCTGACTTGAGCGCCTCGATGAAGGCCCCGGTGCCGGACTTGGCAATCGTGCCAAGCGTATCAAGAAGATCGGCATGGTTCATGCCGATACCATTGTCAGAAATTGACAGGGTTTTCGCGGTATCGTCGATCTTCAAAGTGACCGCCAAATCCCCTGAGGGCGCAAGCGCGGCGTCTGTCAAAGCCGCGTAGCGCAGCTTGTCGCAGGCGTCCGAGGCGTTCGAGACAAGCTCACGCAGGAAGACTTCACGATTAGAATACAGTGACCCTGCAACGATTTCCAAAAGTTGACCGACTTCGGTCTGAAAGGAGAAGGTTTCTTTTCCAGAGGTATCCGACATGAGGTGACCCTATTGAATTCTGACAGAGGCGTTGATGTAGTGGCTTGGAAAAGCCGTTGCAACCATTCCATCGTCCCTGGATGGGCGCAGCAAAGACTGCGCCGACAAAACCACAGCAGGGCTGGCGACACACGCCATTGCAGTCAGGGCTTGCGAAGTGCGGCCTTCATCGCCTCGCCCAATGCGCCCATTGTCCCCGGAGCGTCTTTCCCTTGGGGTTTACCACCACCTTTGGGTCCGCCGCGCGACGGATGTTTGGGGTTGCCTCTGTCCTTTTGGCCCGGGCGGCCTGCCCCGCCAGCGGGTTTTGACCCAGCGGATTGCTGTCCCGATTTCATGGTCAGGCCAATGCGTTTCCTTGGAATATCGACCTCGGTCACACGCACGGACACAACGTCGCCGGCCTTGACGATGTCATGGGGGTCCTTGACGAAACGGTCGGCCAATTGACTGACATGAACAAGTCCATCCTGATGGACACCGATGTCAACGAAGGCCCCGAAAGCCGCGACATTGGTGACCGTGCCTTCCAGTCGCATGCCGGGCTTGAGGTCTTTTATGTCCTCGACCCCATCAGCAAAACTGGCGGTCTTGAACTCGGGTCGCGGATCTCGCCCCGGTTTTTCAAGCTCGGCCAGGATGTCGCGCACCGTGGGCAGCCCGAACCGATCATCGACGAAATCCTGCGCTCTGAGATCCCGCAAAACACCGGACCTGCCCATCACATCGCGCAGGTCGCGGCCACAGGCCCCGGTGATCCGACGCGCGAGGTCATAGGCCTCGGGGTGGACGGATGAAGCGTCGAGCGGTTCAGCACCGTCGCGGATACGCAGAAATCCGGCACATTGCTCAAACGCCTTGGGTCCGATCCCAGGCACCTTCAACAAGGCCTTGCGTGTCGCAAAAGCGCCATGGCCGTTGCGGTGGGCAACAATCGCCTCGGCGGTTGCGGCACCCAGCCCGGCCACGTGGGTCAACAACGGCACAGAGGCCATGTTCAGATCGACCCCAACAGCGTTGACCGCGTCCTCGACGACGGCCTCGAGTGCCTGAGCAAGTCGGCGCTGATCTACATCATGCTGATATTGTCCGACCCCGATGCTTTCGGGAGTGATCTTGACCAATTCCGCCAAGGGATCCTGCAACCGCCTCGCAATTGACACCGCGCCCCGCAGACTGACATCCAGATCGGGAAACTCTTGAGCCGCCAGTTCCGACGCCGAATAGACTGACGCACCCGCTTCAGAGACAACGACCCGGGTTGGCGCCTTGCCGGCCATCACCTTGATCGATTCAGCGACCATTCTGTCGGTTTCGCGGCTGGCTGTACCGTTGCCGATCGCGATCAGTTCGATTCCATGGCGCTGAACCATTTCGACAATTTTGGCCTGGGCGCCACGCATGTCCATACGCGGTTGAAACGGATAGAGCGTTGCCGTCTCCAGAACTTTGCCCGTTGCATCCACCACCGCAGCCTTGACCCCGGTGCGAATACCCGGATCAAGCCCAAGCGTTGCCCGATTTCCCGCCGGTGCGGCCAGCAGCAGATCCCTCAGATTGCGTGCAAAGACCGAAATTGCTTCTTCATGAGCCCGCCGCCGCAGATCGGTCAGCAAGTCCACATACATCGACAGCGACAGCTTGACCCGCCAAGTCCACCGCGCCACATCGCGCAACCATTGATCACCCGGCCCGTCACCGGGAATGCCGATTGCCTGACAGATCATCCCCTGCGCCCTCTCAACACCGGTTTCAGGCTCTGGGGCAATCTCTATGGTGACAATGTCCTCTTTCGAGGCCCGAAGGATTGCAAGAGCCCGGTGCGATGGAATCTCGGACCACTTTTCCGAGTGATCGAAATAGTCCGAGAACTTGGCCCCCTCTTGCTCTTTGCCCGGCTGAACGCGGGCAGAGATATATGCCTCGCGCTTCATGTAATCGCGCAGCGTCCCAAGCAATGCGGCGTTCTCTGACAGGGTTTCGGTCAGAATGTCACGCGCACCGTCAAGCGCCGCCTTGGTGGTGTCCACCTCATCAGACAGATAGGCCTGGGCAAGCGTGTTCGGGTCGCTGCTGCGGGTTTCCAGAATTGCCTGTAAAAGTGGCTCTAGTCCGCGCTCGCGGGCTATCATCGCTTTGGTCCGCCGCTTGGGTTTGTAGGGCAGATAGATATCCTCCAGCGCGGACTTTGTGTCGGCTCCGAGGATCTGGCGGCGCAAGGCGTCTGTCAGTTTGTCCTGGGCCTTGATCGACTCGAGAATGGTTTTGCGCCGGGCCTCCAGATCGCGCAGATAGGTCAACCGATCGCTCAGGGTCCTGAGCTGCGTGTCATCCAGCCCACCGGTCACTTCCTTGCGATAGCGCGCAACGAAGGGCACGGTTGCCCCCCCGTCCAGCAGCTCAACTGCGGCGACGACCTGTTCGGGTTGGGCCGAGATTTCCGCCGCGATTGTACGGGCGATGGCGGTGTTTGTTTCTGACACTGCGCGGGCTCCTTTATGCCGGAAGACCTACTTAACCAGTGCCCACGACAGAGCCAAGCCTGAACTTTGAAGCCCCTGGAAGCGGCCATTACAGCCGCACCGGCTCTGGGCAACGCCCCTTGCGCGGACGCGTGCCCCACATGCACCAGCACTGGCAATCGCCCCTTCAGTCACGGGCCAGAACCGTTTCGACAAGGTCAGGCAGGCGGCGAAAATCATCAAGCGCCACGGTATGCGGGATATCGTCTACGGGGCTTTTGCGGTAACCCTGCGTGAACAAGATGAATGGCACGTCCGCGCGGCGCGCAGTCTGGGCGTCGACCTCACTGTCGCCCACATACAGGCAGGGGCCCGCACCAAGCTCTGCAAAGGCCGCAAGCAGAGGTGCCGGATCCGGTTTGCGTGCAAGCCGGTTATCGCCGCCCCATACCGTGCTGAAATGATGAGCGATATCAAGGTGTTCAAGCACCGCAATACATGGCCGATACAGCTTGTTGGTGCAGATGCCCAGAGTATGGCGGCCCGATAGATCCTGCAAGGAATCGCTGACCCCGGGATACATTTCAGTCAATTCGACCGCATCGTCATAGCGCGCAACAAGATCGTCCAGAAGGTCGTCTTGGTAGGTGTCCGGAACATCACGCGCCTGTCGCATCTTTTCGACAAAAACCTGTATGCCCTCGCCGATGAAGCTGTGGGTCTCTTGCAACGAGATCGGCGCGAAACCGATCTTTTTCAGCGCTGCATTGGCAATGTTGCGAATGTCCGGCGCGCTGTCGATCAGCGTACCATCCAGGTCAAAAACGATCCGAGCACTCATGAATGGCACCAATGGCGTTCATCCCTCGATCGGGCGCAGTCATTGTCGGGCAAGGTGACCTCCGAAAATACAAGACCCAAGGGTATCACAGGACACAGAGGGGGTAACAAGCCAGCGCAGACCGCGCAAGCCCAACGGAGAGGCGGACGAGGCCAGGCGTCAACTCGGGGCCAAACGGATTGCGCCATCCAGCCGGATGACCGTGCCGTTCAGCATGTCATTGGTCACGATGCTTTCGACAAGCGACGCATATTCCTGTGGTCGTGCAAGACGCGACGGATAGGGCACCTGCTGCCCCAAAGACGCCCGAACATCGTCGGGCAGGCCCAACAGCATGGGCGTTTCGAACAACCCCGGCGCAATCGTCACAACACGAATGCCCTTGGGCGCAAGATCCCGCGCCATGGGCAAGGTCAGACCAATCACACCAGCCTTTGACGCGCCATAGGCGGCTTGGCCAATCTGTCCTTCCATCCCCGCAACAGACGCCGTCATCACGATCACACCACGTGCGACATCTGCCCCAAACCCCTGCGCCTCTGCCATTCCAGCCGCCGATTGCGAGGCGGCAAAAAACGTGCCCTGAAGATTGATCGCAATGGTCTTGGAAAACAGCGCCGCGTCATGTGGCACCCCCCTTGAGACAGTCTTTTGGGCCGGCGCAATCCCGGCACAGGCCACCAGGATCCGTTCTTGTCCATGCGCCTTTCGGGCTGCCTCAAAACCCCGTTTCAGGGCCTCGGGATCGGTCACATCAACCGGGCAGAACAGGCCACCAATGTCCTGCGCCACGGACTCGCCCTGCGCAACGTCCACATCAAAGATCGCGACCTTGACACCAAAGGACGCAAGATGCCGGGCCGTTGCTTCCCCCAAGCCAGAGCCGCCGCCAGTGATCACCGCGGCCATGTCTGAAGTCAGGTTCATGAATACCTCCGTCCCGATTTCCGGTCTTTTCAGACAGTCTGCCGATCAATACCCAAAAAGACAAATCGGCCATTGCGACAGGGACAGGCGCGTGACCTCTGACGATTGGCGGCGGTCGGCAAACCGGTCACGTTGCGACCCACCCGCCATCCACGGCAATCGTCGTACCGGTCACGTAGCTGGCCGCATCCGAGGCAAGAAAGACAACGGCACCGGCTATTTCTGACGGTTGAGCAAGCCGCCCTGCCGGGGTGCGGGCCTCGATCGCGTTGCGGAGTCGGTCGTTCGCAGAAAGCCCCGCTGTCAGATCGGTTTGCACGTATCCCGGGGCAACGTTGTTGACCCGCACGCCTTGGGACGCCCAATCCTTGGCCACCGATCTTGCGAACCCTTCAACCCCTGCCTTTGCGGCACAATAGGCACCGGCACGCTCTAGGCCCGTTTGCGCGGCAACCGAGGTGATGTTGATGATGCTGCCCGACTGGCGCGCCAGCATTCCCTGACCAAAGGCCCGCGTGCACAAAAATACCCCGGTCAGGTTCACGTCGATAATATGCTGCCATTGTTCGACAGACGTCCGTTCCGTGCGCGTATAATAAGGGTTCACACCAGCATTGTTGACCAGGATATCGACATGCCCCAAGGCAGCATCGGCCTGTGAAACGAGCTGACTGACATCTTCTTGCCGCGACACGTCTGACAGGCAGCTGACCGCGTCGCCGCCAATTGCCGCAGTGGCCTGTTGCAGGGTCTCTGCTGTGCGGCCAGTGATCACTACACGCGCACCAGCCTGCGTCAATGCCTTTGCAATTTCAAGCCCGATCCCACGGCTGCCGCCAGTGACCACGGCCCTGCGACCGGTCAAATCAAAGTGTGTCATTCGCCATTTCCTATCGCCTTGATGGCCTTGCGCGCAAGCGACCAGCGATGCACCTCGGAGGGGCCATCGTAGATCCGGAAGCCACGCACTTCACGGAAAATCCGCTCGACCGGCGTCTCGGTCGAAATCCCCTGCCCGCCAAGAATCTGTACGGCGCGATCCACGACGTTCCAGATCACCTCGGAACATTGGACTTTGGCCATCGAGCTTTCGGTCGTTGCCCGCGCGCCCTGATCCAGAAGCCAGGCTGCCTGTTGCAATGACAAACGCGCACTGCGCATGTCGATCGTGTTGTCGGCCAACATGAAGCCGATGCCTTCATGCCGTGACAGCGCAGTTCCAAACCCCTGACGCGTGGCCGCGTAACGCGCCGCGACATCATGCGCGCGCTCGGCCGCGCCCAGCCAACGCATGCAGTGGGTCAGCCGCGCGGGCGCCAGCCGGACCTGAGCGTACCTGAACCCCTCACCTGTGGCGCCCAAGACATCGGTTTCCTGCAACACCAGATCATCGAAGCGAACGACCGAATGCCCCCCCGCAAAGCTGGTGTCGAGCGTATCCATGTCGCGCTCGATGACAACCTGCGGATGCGGCAGTGGACACAGGAACATCGTGGCTGCGCCATCAGCCTCACCGCCAACATTGCGCGCCATGATGATCGCAAACTCTGCGCCCCGCGCCCCGGTGATCAGCCATTTGGTTCCTCGGATCACGTAGCCCTCTGAGGTCACCGTCGCCGTTGTCTGCATCATCGACGGATCCGACCCCGCTCCGCCCGGCTCGGTCATTGCAAAACACGATCGCCCGCCCTCAACCAAGGGTTTGAGGTAGGTGTTGCGCTGCTCAGGTGTTGCGACAACATCGAGAAGATGCATAT
>JAKVCP010000068.1 GCA_022448925.1 Paracoccaceae bacterium | reverse complement strand
CATCGCCGCCATTCATCGTGTCGTCAAAAATCCCGCCAAACAGCGTGTCGTTTCCAGCCCCGCCCTCAACTTCATCCGTCGTAAAGCCAGCACCGGCGGTTTTGAACAGATCTGCGCCGTCTCCCATGCCAACATTACCGCTGATCTCACCGGAATTGACGACTGTATCCGCGCCAGCACCCATGAAAACGCCTTCCTTCATATCGCCGGAAGTGACGAGCTTGTCGTCACCTTCGTTCATGATTACGCTTTCTGTGAACGTGCCTGTATTTCGGATTTCATCGTTGGAATTACTGGAAAATATAGCGCCCGAGAATATTCCGGAATTGACCAATTCGAGTTCTGCATCAGACGCAAGCGCGCCTACAACCGTCCCGGAATTATTCATTGCAAACGCCGCACTCGACCCGCCAATATCGAACGCTGTTTCAGCGCCCGAACTGATAAAACCGGTATTGATAAGAGTTAGCGTGGTTCCCGCTTGAAAAAATGCGCCAACGATCTCCGCTCCCCGCGCGGATTGAATGGTTCCGTGATTGAAAATTCGTGCATCCCCGTCACCAAAACTGTCAAACAGATCCTGAGAGACAGGGCCCGTTTGAACAATTTCACCGGTGTTCACGAAGGTGACATCGTCAAATCCAAAAGCAAAAACGACGGCTTCCGAGACGCTGATGAACCCCGCATTGGTGACCGTCAAAGTCGCCGACGAAACATTTGGATTAAGAGCACTCACCGCGATGAAGTCGTCAACTATTGCTGTTGCCCCGGCGGAGACGTTAACGGCCAACGAGACGGTTGCAGATATAAGGGGATTGAAAGCCTCGTTAACGAAGTCCCCTGCAGCGGCAGAGAACCCTGAATGGGTGATTTCAAAAAATCCGCTTTCTTCATTGATATCAAAAGTGTTACCTGCTGACGTCGAATTGACGCCGGGCAATACGATAACGGGGTCACCATCATTAACGGTAATAGACGTCGTGGTATCAGTCGTGATAAAATTTGTCGGCATGTGCATACTTCCTATGGTTGGCGTTCAAATTATGGTTATCCTTCCGCAGCAGACAGCGCGGCATGCAGTCCTGACCAAATTGATGCGCCGTGTGCAGCCCCGGCTGGCCTGAGGTCACATGGTCTGAAATCTGTTCGGCCAGATCCAAGTGCCACACAAGGTTAACGCAGAGCAGGGCACTGGTCTACACACAAGCCAATGTGAACAACGCGTGACTTATGGAAAGTCACAATCCACTGCGCAGGCCGGGAATGATCGGCAACACAGATGCTGCGCAGCAGTGCCTTACGTCAAATTTGAGCCCCGGCTACAAGAGAAAGTCCTCTGCCTCAAGGCCGGTAACCCCACGCACAAGGATTTCGCTTTCTGCTTTGCCGCCTCCATTCGCATCGATCCGAATGACAGAGTGGCCCGCAGCATTCGCAACCACTTGTACCTCGGCATTGCCCGATATCCCATTGAATGCATCGTCCCCCAGAAAGACAAATTCGACGCCGAAGAACCCACTCAGATCGATCACATCTTCACCCTGCGTGAAATCCCGGATCACATCACGGTCGCGCCCCACAGCGCTGTGGGACAAATTGGAAAAAACAAAATTATCTTCTCCCGCACCACCGGTATGAACGTCCCGCCCGTTCTCTCCCACCAGTGTGTCGTTCCCACTTCCGCCAAGTAGCACGTCGTTGTCTTGGCCTCCGTTCAGGTGGTCGTCATTTCGGCCGCCCGAAAGCCTATCATTGTCGTCACCGCCAAAGAGAACGTCAGCGCCATCGTCGCCGGCCACGGTGTCATTGCCTGATCCTCCGGTCAGATTGTCATTCCCATACTTGCCAATCAGGAAATCATCATCTGCGCCCCCATCCATCGTATCGTCGAACAGACCGCCAATTATCGTATCATCGCCGCCTTCTCCGTAAATGACATCGTTTACAAACCCATTGCCGGCCATTTTGAACGTGTCATTTCCATAGCCCAGCACGACGCCGCCGATGATTGCGCCCAAATTCACAACTGTGTCGGCCCCAGCTCCCGTTCCGATGCCTTCAGATATATCACCCGAATTGACGAGTTTATCATCGCCCCCTCCCATATTGAGAAAGCCAAAATACTCGCCGGAATTGTTGAATTTGTCATCACCCTCAAGTGTGTCAAACCTAGTTGTACGGATTGTCCCGGAATTCACGATTGTGTCGGAGCCTTGTCCACCCTGAACATTCCCCGATAAAACTGTAATGGTACCATAATTATAAAGACGTGAACTTGATTCGGCTCCTATATCCAAAAAGAATATATCCATTTCGCCGTGGTTCGAGATACGTACAACGCTACTTTCACTTAAACGAACACCGCCACCAAATATCTGTCCTGAGTTGTATAGAGTGAAATCACGAACATTTTCTGTAAGAGAAAACATATCCCAATTGGGCGAGTTGCGTATTGTTCCACTATTGAAAAGATCGACATCGACTGGAATGTCGGTACGGCTGAAATCGAGTATTCTTGTTGCGGAGCTTAACGCGCCGGTGTTTTCAATTGTTACTGAACCTGCAAAACGGAAGTCATTGCCTGAGTTGTTACGAGCAAGAAATATTGCATTCGGAAAGCCGGTAACATGCGTGTAAGACATGTCTCCATGGTTAATAACTGTTTGGTGCTGGCCATTAAGAACTACAGTCGGGGCATCCAAGCCGATAATGCTTCCATAATTCAAAAGTGTTGTCTGCGCATGCCCTCGTTCCGTAAAAAATTCAGAGCCATCATCATGCGCTACAACCGTACTATCAGTGACGATGGTAGTTTCACCCAATCCTATTTCAAATCCACGGTCGAGCGAGTTTGTTGTTACCAAATTTATCGGCATATATAAATCCCTTCCCGAGGTTCAGGAGTGTTTGATTTTCTTTGCGACAAATTTGGTCGGTACGCTTTGTTGAAATTGACCATTAAATTGCCAACTGAGATACATCTATGATGTGCTGTGTCACATAAGATGAATTTGCATTTCGTCGTGGAGCGCATGCTCTCCAACTTTCAAGTATTCATATCCGTTTCTTTCCATTTGAGCTCTTTGTTAAGTACCTTTACATCAGGTTTACACGTATTCTTCGCAAACGGTTTGGTGCGTCATTTTCCCTATTTTCAGCCAAACATTTCTATGGAACGGTGAGGGTCATTGAAATGATATGCTATCTTTGGTCGCTTCCCGGCATTGCTGCGTTCGATTGGATATTACGCAACGGACGGAAACATGAAAGTATGGTTTTCCTGAGGCTTAGATTGGACGATCTGGAATAATATTTAGCTTTCAGACGTGCCTGAGGGGCGAAACCTTCCCCTGGTTGCGCGACCCAAAAGGCGGCTTCGATTAAGCGCCCAGGGGCACGACTCATACCCAGTCAATGACGAAAGCTGCCAGAGTGATTGCGGACAGGATGACCTTTGAGCATCTTTCGTGGGGTGTCGCCACCTGTCGCCTGTTTTCCAGTCTGCCGAACACGATCTTGCATCGCGGCCGAGGGGGGCCATGCAAAGAAAGGGCACGAGAGGGGCTGTTTCTGTGTTTCTAACGCCGTTTGTCGTATGCCACGGTCGTGTGTTGCGCTGTTTTCGGCTGCCGATGCAGGGACGTCCCCCTTTGTCTTTGCATGTGTCTCTGAACCAGTCCGGGTCGCAGCCACATCAGTCCGGACGGGCAGTCAAAGGCTCAAGGCAGCTCTTCGCAGTTCGTAAAGTGTCATGTCCTGGTCCGCGGATGCGCAGTGATTTGCAGCGGCCAGAAACCCGATTTCACATTAATTTGCAACATGTTGACAAGGCCGGAACGGAAAACGGCCCCGCGTTGGCGAGGCCGTTCCAGATGTCCAATCGGCAGACCTTAGAAGGTTGCGCCGACTTCCCATTTCTCAATCAGGGCGTTCAGTGTGCCATCGTCTTTCATAGATTGGATCGCCGCATCGAACTTGGCTTTCAGCTCGCCGTCGCTTTCGCGTACACCCATGCCGACGCCACCACCGATCAGCTCTTGCCGCTCAAGCATCACGAGGGTGCTGTCCTCGGCGATCTGCCCGGCAAGGTAGCTGTCATCCGCCAGAACGGCATCGGCTTCACCGTTTTTTACGGCCGCGATGGTTTCGTCTGGTGATGCGAATTCGACCAGAGTTGCGCCCATTTCGGCGATGAAGGCTGCCTGAATAGTGTTTGTCTGTGCGGCAATCACCGCATCTGTCACATCCAGACCTTCGTTGCCGGCCATCACCACATATGACGAGGGGTCAGGCTGCGTGTAGTTTTGGGTAAAATCAATAACTTCATCGCGCTCAGCCGTGATCGACATGCCAGCGATGATTGTGTCGTAGTTGCCCGAGACAAGGTTGGGGATGATCGAATCCCACTCGTTGGTCACCCACTCGCAGGTCAGTTCGGCGCGGCTGCAAAGCTCATCGCCCAACTCCCGCTCAAATCCGTCGACCTCGCCGGCGTCATTGATAAAGTTGAACGGAGGGTAGGCGCCCTCGGTGCCCATACGTACGACCGAATGGCTGCCTGCCATGGCAAGACTCGCGGTCAGCGCCAGCGCTGTGGTGCTCAGAATAAGTGTTTTCATTGATTTTCTCCCGTTGAGTAGTGTGTGTCAGTTAACTTGTGAGTGGTGTCTGGATGCAGGCCTTCATCGGATGTTCGCTACCAGGGCCAATCCAGCTGCGAAGCAAACGCTCCAAGGTCCCATCTTGTGACATCATCACAAGAGTTTCTTCGATGGCTGATGCCAGGTCAGGGCGGTTGGGGTTCAACGCAAAGCTTGTACCTCCTCCATCCAGTGCCAACTGGCCAAGCTGATTGGGTAACAACGCGGAAGCATGCGATTGAACGTAGCCATAGGCTCCCACGAATACATCGGCGTGCCCGTCCAAAACCGCCAGAAGGGCACTGTCTTCGTCAGCGAAAGGCGTGAAGTTCAAGCCGTCCCTGATAAGTGCAGCTTCTGCCAACAAACCTGCGGCAACCGCCAGACGTGACGTGTTCATTGGCAGGTCTGGGTCGCGTGCAAAAAAACCTGCATGCTGCTGGCGTTGCGACGGGTTATAGGGGCATGACATAATGACCTTTTTTGCCCTCGAAGAGGTCCATCCCAAACCGCTTGCACCCACGTCAAAGCGTCCATTGGCAACCTGATCGAACAGGGTTGCAAATGATGTTTCGTGCCATTGGCATGTCACTTCAAGTCGCGCGCAGACGGTATTCAACAGGTCCACTTCGAGGCCAACGATATCGCCGTTCTGAGCGCGGAATTGATAGGGTGGCCAGGGGGCGGTCACCGCAATCGAAACTTGAGTGCCCTTCCAAGAAGACGGTATTGCGACAGCGGGCCAAACCGCCAGTGCAATGGCCAGAAACCACCGGGTCATGCGACATTCCCGGGCTTGAGAAACTGCTGCAAACGCTCAGATTTGGGGGCGCCAAAGAGTGCTTTGGGCGGGCCTTCCTCTTCGATCCGGCCTTGATGCAGAAAGACCACATGATCGCTTACATCCGCGGCCAGGTTCATGTCGTGGGTGACGATGATCATCGTCCGCCCTTCGCTGGCGAGGTCCTTGATCACCCGGATCACCTCTTGTTCAAGCTCTGGGTCCAGCGCGGATGTCGGTTCATCAAACAACAGCGCCTCCGGCTCCATGCACAGCGCGCGGGCAATGGCGGCGCGTTGTTGTTGGCCGCCTGACAGTTGCGCTGGATAGGCATCGCACTTGTCTATGATACCGACCTTGTCCAGATAGGCGCGCGCCTTTTGTTCGACCTCTGACTTGTCCTGGCCCAGGACTGTCACCGGGGCCTCCATGACGTTTTGCAAGATTGTCAGGTGGGCCCAAAGGTTGAATTGTTGGAACACCATGCTGAGGTTGGTCCGGATGCGAAGAACCTGTTTGGCATCAGCCGGGCGGCGGTCAAGGCCGGTTCCGCGCCATGTGACCGGCTCATTCTTGAACTTGATCTCCCCTTGTTGGCTGTCCTCCAGCAGATTGGCACAGCGCAAAAGGGTCGATTTTCCCGACCCCGAAGATCCGATCAGCGAAACCACATCGCCGCGGTGGGCGGTAATGTCCACGCCCTTTAGCACCTCAAGGTCGCCATAGGATTTGTGCAGGCTGCGGATCTCTATAACGGGTGGTGTGTCTGACACGGGATATCCGGGCTGTCGTTCAAGTGAGGAGTGCACAATGAGCCAAAACATCTACCATTGGCAATGCGAAAACCAGATCAGAGCTTCCGCATTCCGCCGAGTTGACCCTATGTAAGCCTAATTCGGCGGAGGCAGGGGGGCTGGAAGCGTGAAATAGCAGTCTTCGGGGATCACCGTAAGGCCACGCAACCCGCCCATTGCGATTCGGTCACTGGCTGGAATTTGAGCGATTGCATTGGACAGGGCCCGGCGCAACGGGTCCGGGTCGATCCCCCGACGACTGATCAAGGGCAGGCCGGGCGTCGGTGGTGTGCGCGCAACAATGCGCAGGTGATCCAGCCGGCCATCATACAACATGAGCAATCGCCATGTGACTTCATCCAGAAACGCAAGATCGGCATCGCCGTTCCGGACAGCGCGGGCCGAGGCGGCATGGCTTCCGGTTTCGAGGTAGCCGGCAAGCCGATCCACGCCACGTGCCCCCAGCGTGCTGTGGGCAGCAGCCCACCCGGACTGACTGTCGGCTGCGTTATATGCGAGCCGCAAGTGCCGCCATTCACGCGTCTCGTCTGCTCGGGTGACAGCGACAGAGCGGTATTCACCGCTCATTGCCCCATCAAGGCCAAAGTCGAAGGTGCCAACATAGGTCACCCTATGTTTCAACACAGTCCGAAAGGGCAGACCGCAGGTCTGGGACAGATAGAGGTCACCAGACAGCCAATGTTGCGTCAGGTTGCGTGGCAGCGTCTCGGGCGCGCTGAGGTTCGGGCAATCCTGCAACTCTGTTTGGACATGACGCCAGAACCGGTGCCAGGCCGGTGCCGTTTCGTCGCGCCAGTACATGGGAAGCGCGGCAATCAACCTGCGCGTTCGACGCGTTGACGTGCCAGGGCACTGTCGCGGTCGTTGATGCCCAAAAGGTTCGTGACCAACCGCAACAAAGCGTCTTCTTCGGCGTCTCGGACGCCATCAGCCAAGACCACCTGCCACAGCGCCTCAATGACAGCGATACGCTCTTCAAATGGCACGGCGTCCTTGATCGCGCGGGTGAACCGCACGGTGTCTGGGGCTTCGACTTCCAGTGCCTCTGCCTCGCTGCGCAGTTTGGTGGCTTCAATGGCTGACAATCCGTAACGCGCGGCAGTGATCCGGTCGATGCGGGATTGCTCTGCCTCGTCGAAGTGTCCATCAGATCTCGCCACGCGCACCAGCAAAGCGGTCAGGGCCAGGCGGGCATCGGTTTGATCCAAAGGGGCGGGCTGCGGCGCTGTCAGCCGCTTCAGGAATTCTGCAAACATGTCTGTGATATAAGCCGCTGTTGTCTCTGCGCCAATGGTCCATGTGGATTTGCTCTGGAAAACCCTATGTCCGTCCAATAAGGACCGAAGACAGATATAGAGATGACAGCCAGAAAAGAGGTGCGCGATGAACGATCTATTCAACAGCTTCATGACGGGCCCGGATGAAAAAGGCCGTTTTGGGGATTTTGGCGGGCGCTTTGTTTCCGAAACACTCATGCCTTTAATCCTGGAACTGGAAGATCAGTACGAACGCGCAAAGACCGACGACAGCTTTTGGGCCGAGATGGATTTCTTGTGGAAGCACTACGTGGGCCGCCCCTCTCCGCTGTATCACGCCGAACGCCTGACAGAGCATTTGGGCGGTGCCAAGATCTACATGAAGCGGGACGAGCTGAACCATACAGGCGCTCACAAGATCAACAATGTTCTTGGTCAGATCATTTTGGCGCGCCGCATGGGCAAGACGCGGATCATCGCCGAAACCGGAGCTGGACAACATGGTGTCGCGACAGCGACAGTCTGCGCCAAATTCGGTCTGAAGTGCGTCGTATACATGGGCGCGCATGACGTCGAACGACAGGCGCCCAACGTGTTCCGGATGAAGCTTTTGGGCGCAGAGGTTGTTCCGGTGACAAGTGGGCGCGGAACGCTTAAGGACGCCATGAACGATGCTTTGCGGGATTGGGTGACAAACGTCCGCGATACGTTTTACTGCATCGGCACTGTCGCAGGCCCGCACCCCTATCCGGCCATGGTTCGTGACTTCCAGGCGATCATCGGAAAAGAGACCAGGGACCAGATGATGGAGGCCGAAGGCCGTTTGCCCGACACTATCATCGCAGCCATTGGTGGCGGCTCAAACGCGATGGGGCTGTTCTTTCCGTTTCTCGACGATAGCGACGTGACCATTATTGGTGTCGAAGCAGGCGGGAAGGGTGTGAACGAAAAGATGGAGCATTGTGCCTCGCTGACTGGGGGGCGCCCCGGTGTGCTGCATGGCAACCGGACTTATCTTTTGCAGGACGACGACGGGCAGATCCTTGAGGGGTTCTCGATTTCTGCAGGGCTCGACTATCCTGGTATCGGACCCGAGCATTCCTGGCTGCATGAAATCGGTCGCGCAAAATATGTGTCGATCACAGACAACGAAGCCCTTGAAGCGTTTCAGTTGTGTTGTGAAAAAGAAGGCATCATCCCCGCGTTGGAACCGTCTCATGCCTTGGCGCATGTGATGAAAATCGCCCCAGATCTGCCTAAGGATCACATTATCTGCATGAACATGTGTGGACGTGGTGACAAAGACATCTTTACCGTCGCGCGGGCTCTTGGGTTTGACATGAACGACTGATCAGCCGCATGTGCATATCTTTGTGGATAGGCAGGGATTGCATAACTTTATGTGGATTGAACTTTCAAAAGGGCGCCTTTGGGCGCCCTATAAGTTTGATTAATGCAAGGCATTTTGCTGCAAAATCTCAAGCGGTACTGTGGATAACGCCCTTTTGTGAGTGGCGGCCAGGTCGACCTTGGGTGCACAACCTTCGTCATGGGCCTGCAAGAACCGTGAGGCACAGAGGCACCAGCGATCGCCGGGAGCAAGTCCTGCAAAGTTGAATTCTGGCCGAGGGGTGCTGAGGTCATTGCCAACATATTTGGAAAAAGCCAAGAATTCCGCGGTCATGATGGCGCAGACCGTATGGCTGCCTGTGTCGGATGCGCATGTGTTGCAATGGCCATCTCTGAAAAAGCCGGTGATCGGGTCTGTTGAGCATACCGTAAGCGGCCCGCCTAACACGTTTACACTCGAATCCTTGTCCATTTTACATTGCCTCGGAGTTGTTCGTGGAGTGTCTTAAAAGCAAACACTAAATCATTGTCTCAACGAAGTGAAATACGTTTATCCACGTATTTATCCCGAGGCGTGGACTCTAGAAATCTTGCGGTTTTCTTGAGCGCAGGTTCCGAGCTTCAGATTGAACTTCGGGATTTTGAGCCTGAAAGGGTCCCAGTCTAACCCACCAATCTGGCTTAGCTTTTCGTGCTGTCCACAGCATATTCACAGGTCTGGGTTTCAGGACCGGAACTCGCGGCAGATTTGGTGATATTTGAACGCAGAACGCTGCAAATGAGTTGTGGTGTGCAAGCCCCTGTTTTACATCAACTTACCGAAATCGGTCGGCCAGTTTCTGTAATGCAGTCCGACGATCGGGTGCCTTCTGCTCATCGTCGGGCTGGCCGTTGGCAGGTGGCTTTCCTGCCTTTGTCTGTCGCTGCCCTCCGGAAGATCGAGGCGGTGCCACGCGCAACGCCACTGCATTCATGAAGCGCGCTGGATCACCTTGGGCCAGAGACACGGCTCCGTCCGAGAGGCCATGCATGAGCGGGTCCAACCAAACATGATCAGAGCGTGCAAAATCATGCAGTACATAGCTGGCAACCAGTTCCTTGCGACCCGGATGGCCTATACCTATCCGAACACGGCGATAGGCTTCGCCGATATGCCCGTGGATCGAACGCAGTCCGTTATGCCCTGCATGCCCCCCTGCCAGTTTGACCTTCAGCTTGCCGGGCGCAAGATCCAGTTCGTCGTGGAACACCGTAAGATCTTGTGGCTCGGCCTTGTAAAAGCGCATGGCTTCTCCGACGGCTTGGCCCGAGCGATTCATGAAGGTCTCAGGCTTCAACAGAAGCACCCTGTCGCCGCCAAGGCGGCCTTCGGATATCAATCCTTGGAACTTTGACTTCCAGGGGCCAAACCCGTGCGCGTCGGCGATGGCATCCAGCGCCATGAAGCCGATGTTATGTCGGTTGTTCGCATACTGTTTGCCCGGGTTGCCGAGACCCGCGAAAATTTGCATGAGAGGGGCTCCTGATGTGATGCGCTGTCCTTAGCGGCTGAGCGCATATCGCGGCAAGCCATTAGCTGCACAATCATGAAAAAAGGGGCCACGCGGGCCCCTTTGGAATGCGCCGCTTTATCAGCGATTACTCTTCTGTCGCGGCCTCGGCGTCATCTCCGCCTTCATTCTCTGACGACTTCAGGCCAGATGGGGCCGAGATATTGGCAATCACAAAATCACGGTCGATTGTGGGCTTCGCACCCGACGGCAGGGCCACGTCTGAAATGTTGATCACGTCACCGATGCTGGCCTCGGCCAGGTCGACGATGATCTTTTCAGGGATGTCACCGGCGGTCACAACCAGCTCGACTTCGGGGCGGACCACGGTCAACACACCGCCCTTTTTCAATCCGGGTGCGGAGTCCTCGTTCAGGAATTCGACCGGAATGAACAGGTTGACTTTGGTTGTGCGGCGCAGGCGCATCAGGTCAAAGTGTGTGGGCAGGTCCTTGACCACATCGCGCTGAACGTCCCTGCAAATGACGCGCACATCTTCTTGGCCGTCGACCTTCAGATTGAACAGGGTCGACTTGAACCGGCCTGCTTTGAGCATCTTGAGCAGAACTTTGAATTCGATCTGGATCGGAAGGGGGTCAGCGTCACCACCAAAAACGATGCCAGGAACCATTTCTGCGCGGCGCGCAGCGCGAGCGGCGCCCTTGCCTGTCCCCGCACGTTCCTGACAGACAAGATCAGGGATCTCTCCAGCCATGTGTATCTCCATAAATAGGGCAGGGTGCCTCCAAGGCTGTCACCCCGCGTGAAGCCTGCGCACTAGACCGGTTTCCAATGGATGGCAATACGGAATCGCTGACCAGTTGACGATTGTGGTGTCGCAGGGCCCGTCCAAACGGTGGCCCCTGACAGGACCGCGGTTAATGCCGGCAAAACATCACAGGGTGCAAACCACCGTGGATCTGTAGCGCGTCAAGCTGTCTCGACACTGGCACGTGGGTCTTAGATCCAGTCGCCTGCAAAGTTCTTGGGAACCATCAGCATATCGCGGTCCAGATCTGCAATCTTGCGGCGGCCACATAGCCCCATGCTGAAATCCAGTTCTTTTTGGATCAGCTCAAGCGTTTTGGTCACACCTTTTTCGCCCATCGCGCCCAGCCCATAGATGTAGGCGCGCCCGATGTAGGTTCCGGCCGCCCCCATCGCGAGTGCTTTCAGGACGTCCTGCCCTGAGCGGATCCCACTGTCCAGGTGCACCTCGATCTTGTCACCGACGGCATCAAGAATGGCAGGCAAAGCGCGGATCGAACTGAGCGCCCCATCAAGCTGTCGTCCACCGTGGTTGGACACAATGATCGCGTCGGCGCCCACGTTGCATGCCTCTGTCGCATCACGCGGATCGATTATGCCCTTGATGATAAGAGGGCCATCCCACATCTTTCTGAATTCACGGATGCGATTCCAGTCCAGCGCCTGATCAAAGGCCTCGGCCGTCCATGTGGTCAGTGACGACGGGTCTGTCACGCCTTTGGCATGTCCCACGATATTGCCAAAAAACCGCCGCTTGGTGCCCAACATCCCAAGACCCCATTGCACCTTGGTTGCCATGTTGGCGATGGAGCTTGCGGTCAGTTTGGGAGGCGCCGACAACCCGTTTTTAAGATCCTTGTGCCGCTGTCCCAGCAGTTGCAGGTCCACGGTGATCACGGCAGCCGAGCAGTTGGCCGCCTTGGCGCGGTCGAACAGACGTTGCATGAAATCATCGTCCTTTAACGTGTAGACTTGCATCCAGAACGGTTTAGACGTGTTTTCGGCCACGTCTTCGATTGAACAGATCGACATTGTGGACAGGGTGTAGGGCACGCCGAACGCCTCGGCGGCGCGGGCGGCCTTGATCTCGCCATCAGCCGACTGCATCCCTGTCAGGCCGACCGGCGCCAGTGCGACCGGCATGGAAACATCCTGGCCGATCATCTGAGAGGCCGTTGAGCGCCCCGACATGTCGACCGCCACACGCTGACGTAGATAAAGCTGGTCGAAATCCGAGGTGTTTTGGCGGAAGGTTTGCTCTGTCCAGCTGCCAGACTCGGTGTAGTCGTAGAACATCTTTGGCGCACGGCGTTTGTAGATGCGCTTCAGGTCGTCGACGTTTGTGATGACGGGCATGACTAAACTCCGAAATTGGTAAAGGTTACTTGCCAATGTGAAGGGTTGAACGCAAGGCTTTTTCCACCTGGGCCCTTTTTTCGGGATCTTTGCACTGATGTAGCCACACGCCAGGTCCGGATGCGTTTGTCGCGTTCCTTTGGCGGGACAGCCAAACGCCCTTTGCTGAACACGGCCCTCTAAACCGCCCGGAATTGGGGGTATACGCGTGGCCCAAGAGTCGCGGCCCGTCAGTGGTGGCCCGTGAGTGGCGGCATACGGCTGCGATGCAAGCCGCTGGCATGAAACAGATGTGGCACAAACGCTCTGTCATAAGCGGATCTGCCAAATATGCGCACATACGCAACACCCTGTGGGGGAGATTGCAGGTAAAAGCTGCTGACAAGATGACGCCGCAGCGGCTGAATGCCAACGCTGCCGTAGATCAAAGCCCTTTGTGATCAGGCACGGTGTGCACCTTCGGCAAGGCCTTTGACAAAACTTAGAATGTCGTCCTTGGACTTGCCCGCAGCCAGTTCGCTCACAATGGCTGAACCGACCACGCACCCGTCCGCAACCGAGGCGATAGCCTCGGCATTTTCGGGTGTGCGGATGCCAAAACCCACAATGACGGGCAGATCAGTCTTGGCTTTGATGCGCGCCACCTCGGGGGCAACTTCGGTCGTCTGGGCGGCGGCGGCACCTGTGATGCCGGTAATCGAGACATAATAAACGAACCCGCTGGTGTTCTGCAGCACTTTGGGCAAGCGCTTGTCGTCCGTTGTCGGGGTCGCCAGTCGGATGAAGTTCAACCCCGCCGCTTGCGCGGGGATGCACAGCTCATCATCCTCTTCGGGTGGGAGGTCCACCACGATCAACCCATCGATCCCGGCGTCTTTGGCCTGTGCCAAAAACGTCTCGACACCTCGGGAATAGATCGGGTTGTAATAGCCCATCAACACAATCGGAGTGGTGTCATCGTCCTTGCGGAAAGCGCGCGCCATGTCCAGCGTGCGATCCAGCGTCATTCCTGCTTCCAGCGCGCGTTGCCCGGCCAGCTGGATGGTTGAGCCATCCGCCATTGGATCTGTGAACGGCAGGCCCATCTCGATGATGTCGACACCCGCCTCGGGCAGGCCTTTGATCACCTCCAGGGATCGGTCAAAGTCGGGATCCCCTGCCATGACGTATGAGACAAAGGCTTTTTTGCCTGCGGCGCGAAGTTCGGCGAATTTGGCGTCGATGCGAGTCATATCAGTCCCCAATGTTTCCTGAGGTGATGTCCCATCAACGCGCAAAGTGCAATGGCCAACACGCAGGCCTGTGCGACTGTCGCCTGTATCCGGGGACCTGATCTGCCGCGATTGGCCAAGGTCCGCGTTATCGCGGTGGGCGTCTGTCCAGCCCTGCAGCGGCCGCCTCTTGCAGCGTTATGCGCGGGCGATTACGCCATTGCAGGCCTGGCCCCGCCATACGGTCCCGGGCTTGGCTATCGGGGCTTCATCAGCGCTTTTCAGACAGCGCGGCGGTCCGGGATGCCTGCACATCGCAAAGCCGCGCTTGCACTTGCGGCATCGGCCAACTAGGGAAGGCGCGATACGTCACACAAGGGATCGGATCATGGGTTTCAAGATGGGCATCGTCGGTCTGCCGAACGTTGGCAAGTCGACGCTTTTCAATGCGCTGACACGAACGGCGGCGGCGCAGGCGGCGAATTTTCCGTTCTGCACGATTGAACCCAATGTTGGGGACGTTGCTGTGCCGGATACGCGGCTGGATGCTTTGGCGGCCATTGCGCAATCCAAACAGATCATCCCGACCCGCATGACTTTTGTTGATATCGCCGGTCTGGTCAAAGGGGCCTCAAAAGGAGAGGGCCTGGGCAATCAGTTTCTGGCCAACATCCGTGAAGTTGACGCAATCGCCCACGTTCTGCGCTGTTTTGAAGATGGCGATGTCACGCACGTCGAGGGCCGTGTCGACCCGGTGGCCGATGCGGAAACGATCGAGACCGAGCTGATGCTTGCCGATCTCGAAAGCATTGAGAAGCGGCTTCAAAACATCGTGCGCAAAGTGCGCGGTGGCGACAAAGAGGCGGTACAGCAAGAACGGCTGATGCTGGCTGCCAAGTCCGCGCTTGAAGATGGCAAGCCAGCCCGCGTGGTCGAAGTGGATGCCGAAGACGCCAAGGCTTGGAAGATGTTGCAGCTTCTGACCACCAAGCCGGTGCTTTACGTTTGCAATGTCAGCGAAGCGGAGGCAGCAGATGGCAACGACCATTCTGCCCGTGTTGCCGCCATGGCCGCCGAACAGGGCAACGCACATGTCATCATCTCGGCCCAGATCGAAGAAGAGATCAGCCAGCTTGAGGCCGAAGAAGCTGAGATGTTCCTGTCCGAGATGGGTCTGGACGAAGCCGGCCTGGATCGTCTGATCCGCGCGGGCTACGAACTGCTGCACCTGGAGACCTATTTCACCGTTGGTCCGAAAGAGGCGCGGGCCTGGACCATTGCGCAGGGAACAAGTGCGCCCAAGGCGGCCGGCGTGATCCATGGTGACTTTGAGAAAGGCTTCATCCGGGCCGAGACCATCGCCTATGACGACTATGTTGCCCTGGGTGGTGAGCAACCTGCCAAAGAAGCGGGCAAAATGCGCGCCGAGGGCAAGGGATACGTTGTGCAGGACGGAGACGTCATGCATTTCCTTTTCAACACCTGATATCCGTGCCCGGTTGTCGCGGGTCAGGCCAAGGGGCACAGCTCCGGGGCGGGGGGCTTAGCCACCGCAGGTCTGGCCCGTTTCGGGTTGGTGCGCCTGCCGCCAGACGGTGTTCCGCAAGGCCCTGCAAATCAGGCAGTGGGCCCATTGTTGGACACGGACGCGGACATCGCATGGCGCGGCTTTGTTACAGTTAAACGGCTTAGTGGTCATCGCGTGACACCAGATTGTTGGCTGGCGAGTAACCGCGCAGCACAGACATAAAGCACTTGGAGCAAGGCATCGCGTTAGTCGGATTTGTCGTACGCGGCACGGGCGGCATCAATTTCGGCCAGGTGGTCCAGTGCCCAGTACCCCAAGGCGCTGACGGGTTCTCGAAAAGACTCACCCATCTTTGTCAGGCTGTACTCGACCTTGGGCGGGATCGTTGGATACTGGTTCCGGTTTACAAGGCCGTCGCGTTCAAGTTGTTTAAGTGTCAGGCTTAGCATCCTTTGCGAAATGCCCAGGTTTTTCTTGATCTCATTAAAGCGCATCGTTCCGTACCGCGCCAAAGAAATCACCACAAGCACGCTCCAGCGATCGCCAACCCGAGACAGGACCTCGTTGATGCGTTTGCAATCGGGGCAATGTATTTCATCTGTCATCAGTGCGGTTCCCAAGCTGTAACCGAGGGTTCAACATGTGCCTTCTTGTTGTCTGCCTCGGTTCCCCATATTTAGTCGGTCACAAATGTATACCGCCTGTTCCAGGCCTAGACAATGGACCCAATATCGTGACTGCAAAAACACTGAACGACCACCTCAACTGGCGGTATGCAACCAAGAAAATGGACGCATCCAAGACTGTTCCACAGGACAAGGTAAACGCCATTATCGAAGCTGTCCGTTTGGCTCCGACATCCAGTGGAACGCAGCCTTTTGAGCTGATCGTCGTCACAAATCCTGAGATACGTGCCCAAATTTCCGAAGCGGCGATGGGGCAGGCACAGATCACTGATGGCTCGCATCTTCTGGTCTTTGCAGCATGGGACACCTACACCGAAGACCGGATCGATGCGGTCACGCAGCTGAATGTGGCCGCCCGAGGTGATCTGCCACTGATTCACGGGTACTACGATAATCTGAAAGCCAATTACCTGCCGCGCGAGGCTGAGGTGAACTATGCCCACGCTGCACGCCAGGCCTATATTGCGTTGGGTATCGCCCTTGTTGCTGCTGCCGAGCAAGAGGTTGACAGCACGCCGATGGAAGGGTTCAGCAGCGATGCTGTGGACTCTATCCTCGGACTGCGCGAGCGTGGTCTGCGCTCGGTCGTGTTGATGCCGTTGGGATACCGCGAGGAAGCCGGGGATTGGCTGCTGCCGATGCCCAAGGTACGCAAATCGCGTGAGTCGATGGTGACCGAAGTCGCCTGACCGCGAAACCACAGGGGACGGCGCGGGCAGCAGTGGCTTGGCTGTCCGCCCATCGATGGGGCGCAGGTCAAACATATGGGCAAGGCCTTGGGATGACGCGTTCTGCCGGGTGCTTTTTTGCATCGGCAAAACCTTTTGCATGATCAAGCCCGTGTCGTTCGAGATGCCACAGATTTCGTCGTCCTTGGACCGCCACTTGGCGGTCCTCTTTTCCTTTCGCCCTGTCCCTGGAAGCGTCGCTCCGACATGGGGACATTCACGCAAGCTATGATTTTCGGCCTGCAGATGCGCGACGAAGAGAAGATCAGAGCTTTCGTGATGTAAGAAGCAGAGCCTTGAAATCAAGGCATACGTGGCGCTTGCCGCGTTGAAGGCGGAACGCACGGTGGCCTGGCGGGCCGACCCGTTTGGTGTCCATCCCACCATCACATATCGCGGGAAGCGCGCGCTTTTGGAAGGCGTATCCGTCATATTTGGGCGCGGCGGAAGCCCCGCCTGAGATCGTTGAACAGCGGATGAAAGTGCTGCATGCCAAGATCGGGCAGTGGGCGATCGTCCGCTTGCGACAGGAAGCATCGTTGCGATGGGCCAAACACCATAGATGTACCAACACGTCGAGCTGCCAAACATTTGTCGGCATGCCAACTGGGCTCAAGCCATTATCTATCCGCCAAAACGGACAACCGAAGAATGGCGGTTTTAAGCGGGTTCGAGACGTCGCCGCTTTTTGCGCTTTCGGTCACACACCTATCCGAAGGCATAAGCGGTCGATACCAAAAATGCAGGCCAATGTCCTTAAGCTGTCAAGCCGTTCGATGCCGCGTAGGCCATAAGTGAAGGGTCGATAACACCACTGCGCCACATCATCTGAACCTTCTCTAACAAGCCTGTCGGTTGCAGCAGCGCACTCTAACCCAAGCGACGTTGTACTGACGCAATGTTCCGCACACCCAGTTCACGCCAAGGACGTCACCAGCATGCCAAATATTCTGCAGGACACTGAAGACAGGCTTACGTTTGATCAATACGCGGTATCGGATTTCTGGACAGGAGGTGTCAGCGACATCGGTTTACCCATGCTGTCGACATCAGTCGAAACGGTCGCCGATATTGCATATGAGTTGGAATTCAGCCTTGCAGTCAACTTGTCGGCCGACATCGACAGTGTCACCGTTGAGGTCGTGTTTGATGACGCAAGCATTGGCAGCTTCACCCATGTCGGAGGCGTTTTCGCCACATACTCGTTCGACCTGACTGGCACGGGTGACAGCGCAGGTCTAGAATTCCGCATTGTCGATGCTACGCTGGCCGAAGACAGCTCTATTGATACCAGCGGCGTGGTTGCATCATACACCAAGACGATGACGTTTCTTGGCCAAGAGGTCACAGTTGACGCATTCGCGCCGGGCCAGAACTACATTTACCAGGTTTTGAACGGCCAGTTGGTCAAATTTGATTTGGACACGAACGGCTATACGCAGACCGAAACACCTGCCGCCGTGAATGTGAATGCTATCGGGTATTCAATTGAGGACGATCTTATCTACGGTCTTGCTCGCTCTGATGGTGTGGATGCGGTCGGCAATGCGATATCCCGAGACGATATCATCGCGATCG
>JAKVCP010000067.1 GCA_022448925.1 Paracoccaceae bacterium | reverse complement strand
GGTCCGAACCGGTGATCGCGTCACACGCGTCGGGGATTGTCGCTACGCGATTTTCCTGACACCCGACCGCCGGATGGACCTTGAGGGCTTGTTGCACCTGTCCCGCCGCCTGCTGACCATGGCAGAGGAACCGCTCTATCACGGGCGCACTCCGATCTACCTGTCCGCCTCGGTCGGATTTTGCCTGAGTTCCCGGCTGCCGGAAACCGCCCGCGCTGCGGTTCTGCTAGAGCGCGCGCAAGACGCTCTGGCGGATGCATTGGCCCACGGCCCATCCGCCATTCGCGCGTATTCCGGCACACCAACCCGCACACAAAGCAAGGCTGCAACCTTGCAGGGGGATCTGTCGCAAGCCATTGAAAAAGGCCAAATCACCGCGTGGTTCCAGCCACAACTATGTTGCAACACCGGCCGCATCAGCGGCGCCGAAGCTCTGGCACGCTGGCTGCATCCAGATCGTGGCATTGTGCCTCCTGGCGAATTCCTAGACGCTCTTGAAGCCGCAAAACTGACAGAACGGCTGGCCGATGTCATGCTGCGTCAATCTCTGACAGCATTGAAATCCTGGGACGCAGACAACCTGGGCATTCCACGCGTCAGTGTGAATTTTTCCGGAGATGAATTGCGCAACCCCAAGCTTGCAGATCGCATCCGCTGGGAACTTGACCGCCAAGACGTCCCGCCAGACCGTTTAGGTGTCGAAATCCTTGAAACAGTCATTGGCGGAGGCACTGACGAAATCGTCGAACGCAATATACGCGCCTTGGGCGCATGTGGATGCCACATCGATCTTGATGACTTTGGGACAGGCGATGCCTCTTTGCAAGCTCTGCGTCGGTTCGACATTACCCGCCTCAAGATCGACAGGTCCTTCATCTCGCACATCGACAGGGATGAACGCCAAAGCCGCGTTGTGGCGGGAATTCTCGCCATGGCGGAAACATTGGGTCTTGAAACCGTGGCCGAAGGTGTTGAAGGCAGTGCCGACCACGCCCTGTTGGCACAGCTGGGCTGCAGTCACGTCCAAGGTTTTGGGATCGCGCGCCCGATGCCCGAACCCCAATTTCGCAAGTGGGTGTTGAACCACCGCGTTGAACGGCCCTCTCCGAAACAGTTGCACCAACGCGGCTGATCCGCTCAGAGCCGGCTCTGCAGCAGGGAATCCTGTGAATCCACTTGACCTTTGGCGCTTTGGCCTGTTGAACCCGGCGGTGAACTTCACTGGACCGGGTGGCGCCTGAGTATGGACGAACAGAACAGAAATCTCATCCTTGCAACCGTGCTGAGTATGGTTGTGATCATCGGCTGGATGTTCCTGTTTCCGGCCCCGGAACGCCCCCTGACCGATCCGAATGCTCCCGTGGTTCAAGAGACTGTTGACGCAACACAGTCCGTTGCGACTGCGCCGCGTGCCGTGATCGCCGGCGCAGAAGCCGCAACCCAACCTGAGTTGGCGGCCGGCGAAGAGGCCCCGCGGGTCGAAATCAACACAGACCGCCTTTTGGGAACAATCTCACTGCGGGGGGGGCGCTTGGATGACCTTTCGCTCAAGGATTACCGCGTCACTTTGGAACCAGACGCACCAATCGTCGACATGCTGCGACCAGTGGGCTCTGATGCGCCATACTATGCGCTCTATGGCTGGGCACCTGGCAGTGGTTTAACGCTCGACGATGTGCCCGGAGCCAACACACTCTGGACCGTCGAAAGCGGCGAAACACTGACGACAGACAGCCCCGTGACACTGATCTGGCAAAGCCCGGCGGGTTTGCTGTTCCGCCGGTCCATCTCGGTTGACGCGAATTACATGTTCACAATCACGCAAACCGTTGCAAACACCGGTACAAACACCGCGGCTTTGGCCGCCTACGGGATTATTGCCCGACACGGTGAACCGCAAGATCTGCGAAATTTCTTCATCCTGCATGAAGGTGTTGTCGGCATGGCCGATGGCGAACTGACAGAGACCGACTACTCTGACATGCCCGACTTTGACATTGTCTCCTCTGAAGGTGCCCGTGCCGAAGTGGTTCAGGTTGAGCAAAATGGCTGGATCGGCTTTACCGATCACTACTGGATGTCCACCTTGATCCCGGCCCCCGGCAACGCGTTCAAATCCGTAGCGAAATACGATGAGGCGCGCGACATCTATCAGACCGAGGCAGTGATGCCGACCGTCACACTCGCCCCAGGTGAAGGCACTGAGATCGTGACACAGCTGTTTGCCGGTGCCAAGGAATGGGATGCGATCCGGACTTATGAAAAAGACGGGATCGAAGGGTTCCTGGATTCGATCGACTGGGGCTGGTTCTTCTTCCTGACCAAGCCCATCTTCGCCGTGCTTCATTTCATCAATGCGTGGATCGGGAACATGGGATGGGCAATCATTGGTCTGACTTTGCTGATCAAGGCGATCCTCTTCCCTCTGGCCTATCGCTCCTATTCATCGATGGCGAAAATGAAAGAGCTGCAGCCCGAGATGGAGAAAATCAAAGAGCGTGTTGGTGACGACCGCCAGAAAATGCAGCAGGCTATGATGGAGCTGTATAAGAAGGAAAAGGTTAATCCTGCCTCCGGCTGCCTGCCGATCCTGCTCCAAATCCCTATTTTCTTTTCACTCTACAAGGTGATCTTTGTAACGCTTGAATTGCGTCATGCGCCCTGGCTGGGCTGGATCACCGATTTGTCAGCACCAGACCCCAGTTCCATCTTGAACTTGTTCGGGCTGCTTCCCTTTGCAACACCCTCGCCGGAGTCTCTGTTCTTCATCTTCAGCTTGGGCGTGCTGCCCATCATTCTTGGCGTTTCGATGTGGCTCCAGCAAAAGCTGAACCCGGCCCCCACCGATGACACCCAACGCATGATTTTTGCGTGGATGCCGTGGGTCTTCATGTTCATGCTTGGCAGCTTTGCAAGCGGCTTGGTGCTGTACTGGATCGCGAACAACCTGATCACGTTTGGTCAGCAGTACATCATCATGCGCGCTCAGGGGTATAAGCCCGATATCCTTGGCAACATCACCTCTGGGTTCAAGCGTGGCGACAAAAAGGCCGACAAATCATGATGGGTCGGGTCGAGGCCCTGTTTCGCAACCCGGTCAAAAGCATCGGGATCGAGGCGCTGACCGAAACGACTTTGACCGCCGGGCACCCAATGCCCGGCGATCGTGCTTTTGCATTGCGTCATGAGGCTGCGCCACAAGAGGACGGATGGCAGAGCTGTCGCAATTTTATTCGCGTCACGGCAGGGCCTGAATTGGCCGCTGTGCGCGCGACCTCGTTGGCAGGTGGTCATTTGAACCTTACCCATCCTGACCGCCCCGACCTGACGTTTGACCCTAATGACAAAGGCCCAAAGCTGCTGGATTGGGTGCGACCGCTCTGGCCTGACAACCGCCCCGGCCCTGCCCAACTTGTCAAATCACCCGCGATTGGCATGGGGGACAACGGATTGGCACAGGTGTCTTTGCTGAACCTGTCCAGCCTGCGCGCGCTTTCACAGAAAGTCGGGCAGCCGCTTGAGGTTGAACGCTTTCGCGGCAATATTGTTTTTGACGGCCTGGGACCCTGGGTGGAATTCGACATGGTGGGCAAACGCGTTCAAATTGGCGCCGTGACGCTTGAAGTCACCGATCGGATTGAAAGATGTCGCGCAACCGAGGCCAATACAAGGACCGGCAAACGCGATGCAAACACGCTGCGCGCCCTGAATGACGGTTGGGGGCATCAGGACTTTGGTGTTTACGCAAGCGTCGTCGAAGGTGGCCCGGTCGCGATCGGTGATACGGTGACCTTTTGATGCAAATTTCCTTCCCACTGGCCGCCCCCCCGGACGCCGCCACGACAGAGCGGGGCCGCAAGCTTTTTGCCGGGCAATCGGATTTTGTCAAAGGCGTGGTTGCAATGTCTGGACTTCCTCCTGCGGATAGACCCGAGGTTTGCTTTGCAGGCCGCTCGAACGTCGGAAAATCCAGTTTGATCAACGCCCTCACGGGTCGAAAAGATCTGGCACGGGCCTCCAATACGCCGGGCCGGACCCAGGAAATCAACTTTTTTACGCAGGGGCCCAGCCATTACCTGGTCGATTTGCCAGGTTACGGCTTTGCCAAGGCGCCGCTTGACGTGGTGGCGAAATGGCAGGCCTTGCTCAAGCAATACCTGGCCGGACGCGTGTCGTTACGACGGGCGTTTGTATTGGTGGATTTTCGTCACGGGATCAAACCCGTTGATGAAGAGATAATGACATTGCTGGATCAAAGTGCCGTGACGTTCCAGTGCGTCCTGACCAAGGCGGACAAGGTCAAGGACAAGGATCAGCCGGCGGTGCTGGCACAGGTGCGCACCCGTTTGGCAACACATCCCGCAGCCTACCCCGAACTGATCGTGACATCCTCGGAAAAGGGCGACGGCATCGCAACCCTGCGCAGCACCATTGCGACCCTTGAATAATCTCCTTGCACACTCCTACGGGGTCCTGGACCATCGGAAACCGACAGAGGCTTGCAGACAACCATGAAACCAAGACCCATGACCCAAGATTGGACCACCACCGCCCGGACCTTGTCTGAAGCCCTACCATACATGCAACGCTATTCCGGAGCGGTTGTCGTGGTGAAGTTCGGCGGGAATGCCATGGGCGACAATGAGGCCATGGCGCGATTTGCCCGTGACATTGTTCTGATGAAGCAGGTCGGCATGAACCCCATTGTCGTGCACGGCGGCGGGCCAATGATCAACGAACTGTTGGGTCGGCTTGGGATCGTGTCTGAATTCGTGCGTGGCAAACGGGTCACTGACAAGCCCACGGTCGAGGTCGTTGAGATGGTGTTGACCGGCCTTGTCAACAAGCGGATTGTCCAGGCAATCATGGACGAAGGTGGGCGGGCTGTCGGCTTGTCAGGCAAGGACGACGATCTGATCATTTGCGAACCCGATGATCCTGACCTTGGTTTCGTCGGTCGGCCAGTTGAGCTGAACGTGCAAGTCCTGCGTGATCTCTTTACGGCCGGCATTATTCCGGTGGTGGCGCCTGTGGCGACGGGCCGGGGTGTAAACGAAACCTTCAATGTGAACGGCGATACGGCGGCAGGTGCCATTGCAGGCGCACTTCAGGCAGATCGATTGTTGCTGCTGACCGATGTCGCAGGCGTCAAGGATGCGTTGGGCAAGGTCATTACCCAGATGACGCCCCAGGACGTGCGCGCCATGATTGCAGAGGGTGTCATTTCGGGTGGCATGATTCCCAAGACGGAAACTGCTCTTGCGGCAATTGATCTGGGCGTTCGAGGCGTGGTCATCCTTGACGGCAGGGTACCGAATGCATGTCTTCTTGAGCTTTTCACCGAAGACGGGGCCGGCTCGATCATTCGGGCAGACGATCTGGCTCCGTTGGGCTGAGGCATGAGCTGGCAGCGCCTCTCTGACAAGGCCGCCGCGGTTGGGCTTGCGGTGCGGGGCGCCCTCCATCCCGAGGACGGGGACGCTGCCCCGAAAAACACTGGTACGCTTGTTCTGTTAGGCCCAGACGAGCCCCGTTTCTGGTCCATATTCACTGCATCGCAAGAGGCGCGAGATGCGCAGCCCGATCCCATGGACAGATGGTCAAAACGGGTGATCCGCCAATTGGCCGTTCAGCTAAACGGGGCTGCAATCTTTCCATCGGATGGCCCCCCCTACCCCGCCTTTTTACACTGGGCGCAGCGCTCTGGACGGGCGCACTTGGCACCTGTTGGACTGATGGTACATGACGATGCTGGCCTGTTTCTCAGCTATCGGGGGGCACTGGCCCTGCCAGATCGATTGCCAATTCCGGTTGCGCCCCGGACGCCCTGCCTGGACTGTGAAACGCGCCCATGCGAAATGGCCTGCCCAGTGTCCGCTTTAACGGTTGATGCCGCCTATGACGTACCGTCTTGCAAGGCACATGTCACCAGCGCTGGGGGCACAGAGTGCCTGACCAAGGGCTGCGAGGTCCGACGCGCCTGCCCTATCAGCCAAAGGTTCGGGCGATTGGATGCACAATCGGCATTCCATATGTGCGCCTTTGCCAAAGGCTGACACATGAGACTGATTGTAATGCGTCATGCAAAGTCGGACTGGTCTTCTGCCGCAGAGACCGATCACGCCCGCCCGTTGAATGAACGCGGGCAGCGCAGTGCGCGTGCCTTGGGCAAGTGGCTGCGGTCCAGGGACTTTCTGCCGGACATGGCGCTGATTTCAACCGCTGTACGCACACGCCAAACCTTTGACCTCTTGGCGCTTCGCGCGGCGGGACAGTATTCCTCCCAAATGTACCTGGCGCAGCCGCAGGTCCTGTTTGACATGGTTTCCAATGCGCAGGGACAGGTGGTTTTGATCCTTGGCCACAACCCGGGCATAGCAGAGTTTGCGGCGCAAATCCTAAAGGCGCCACCCCACCACCCGCGTTTCCAAGATTTCCCGACGGGGGCAACCCTTGTGGCCGACATTCTATGCGACACCTGGGACGCCGTTGCCCCGGGATGCGCGAGGGCCAGCGCCTTTGTCACTCCCCGCGACCTGTCCTAAGACAAACGGAAACGCGGGCCCAAAGGACCCGCGCTTCGTGATTTCAAAGGGCTTTAGTGACCCAGGATCTGGCTCAGGAAAAGCTTGGTGCGCTCGTTCTGAGGGTTGTTGAAGAACTCTTCCGGTTCATTCTGTTCCACGATCTGGCCCGCATCCATGAAAATCACGCGGTTGGCCACCTGACGGGCAAAGCCCATCTCGTGTGTGACGCAGAGCATGGTCATGCCCTCTTCGGCCAGTTCGACCATGGTATCGAGCACTTCCTTGATCATTTCCGGGTCAAGTGCGGACGTCGGTTCGTCAAAGAGCATGATCCGCGGGCGCATGCACAAGGAACGGGCAATCGCCACACGCTGCTGCTGACCGCCTGACAATTGGCCGGGGTATTTGTTGGCCTGATCCGGGATTTTCACCTTTTCCAAGAAGTGCATCGCCGTTTCCTCGGCTTCCTTCTTGGCGGTCTTGCGCACCCAGATCGGGGCGAGGGTGCAATTTTCCAGAATCGTCAGATGCGGAAAGAGGTTGAAGTGCTGAAAGCACATGCCAACCTCAGAGCGGATCGTGTCGATGTTCTTGATGTCTGACGACAGCAAGGTCCCATCCACCGTGATCGAGCCCTTCTGGTGCTCTTCCAACGCGTTGATGCAGCGGATCAAGGTTGACTTGCCGGATCCCGATGGGCCAGCAATAACGATCCGCTCTCCACGGTAAACAGTAAGATCGATGTCGCGCAGTACGTGGAAAGTTCCGTACCACTTGTTCATGTTATCGATCTGAATCGCGACCTCATCCGAGACGCTCATTTGTACGTTACTTGTTTCAGGAACAACGTCACTCATGGTTCCCACTCCTTATCCGTGATCGGTCGCAAGCTGGCGTTCAAGCCACTGCGAGTATTGTGAAATGCTGTAACAGACGATGAAAAAGACCAGCGCCGCAAAGAGGTAGACCTCCCAGTAAATGCTGATCCAGTCGGTGGACTGCTGGATCGGGCCACGGATCATGCCGACGATGTCAAACATGGAGATGACCGAAACCAATGTGGTGTCTTTGAACAGACCCACTGCCACATTCACGATCCCGGGGATCGAGATTTTCAACGCCTGCGGCAGGATGATCAAGCGCGTCGCCTGGGTGTAGTTCAGGCCAAGACTGTCTGCCGCTTCATATTGCCCCTTTGGGAGAGCAGCGAGGCCACCCCGGATCACCTCAGCGATGTACGCTGCCGAGAACATCGTGATCATGATGATCACCCGCAGGATCAGATCGAAATTCGATTGCGGAGGCATAAAGTATGCCAACATCACGTTCGCCACGAACAGCAAGGTGATAAGGGGCACGCCCCGCACGAATTCGATGAAGACCACGCAAACGCCCTTGATCAACGGCATGTCTGACTGGCGCCCCAAAGCAAGCACAATTCCAAGCGGGATCGACAGCGAGACACAGACCGAGCCAAGGATCAGGCACAGCATATAGCCCCCCATGTCCCGTGAGGGCACGGCCTCAAGCTCAATCGGGATGACCGAATTGATGGCGCCAGAGATCGGACCCAGCAAATAGGCCAGCATCACGTAGATGGCGAAAAGCGCCGTTACCACAGTGACCAGCCCACCATCTTCGGCGTCGCTGTAGATCGCGTAGCCGACAAAAATGCCCATCGGGATAAAGAAGACGAACATAAAGATCGATGCGGCCTTGAACAGCAATCCAAACAGCATCGACAGCACACCGCCCGACCCCATCGATCCAGAGATGAACCACAGCTCCTTGGCGCCAAGATACAGCAAGTAGGCCAGACCTACGCCCGCCACAAGTCCAACTATGCCAGCTAGGACCTGCCGTGGCCCGACCTGAAGCTGCTCAACCGCACGGAACACGTAGGCCGTTGCAATGATTGCCACAAGGATCGTCAGTGGCACCCAAAGTGAGCCCCCCCAAACCAGCCAGAAGCCGATAAAGGGATATAGCGCCGTGAAAAGCAGGAATTTGCGCGGCACGTACATGTAGAACAGCGCAGGTGCTGCCGCGACCAGCATCAAGACGAAGGCCAGCGTGGGCCGCCAGTACTGATCAGCGGGGTATTTGAACCCGAACAGCAGGTGATCCCAGCGATCAACAAGCACGGCGAAACATGCGCCAGTTTGCTTGCCCGCAGCCTTCAGGATTTCCCGGCATTCCTTGATGGACCCTGCATCCCAGACGCCGTTGTAAAACCATGGAAAGGCAAACAGGCAGAATTTGACGATAAAGTAAATCGCCAAGACCGTCAGAGCCGTGTTGAACCACCCGGCGAACAGGTTCTGACGCATCCATTTGACCAGCCCTGTTTCCGATGCCGGTGGGGGACTTGGCGGTATGGTATCATGCCTGACGAAGGAGACATCCTTTTTAGTCATATCAGCGCTCCTTCAACTTCATACGATTGTTGAACACATTCATCACGGCCGAAATCAGAAGCGAGACCGTCAGATAGAACAGCATCAACAGCAGGATCGTTTCGATCGCACGACCCGTCTGCAACAATGTGATACCGCCAAGTGTTCCCGTCACATCCATGTAACCGACCGCAATGGCCAAGGAAGAGTTCTTGGTGATGTTCAGATATTGTGAGATCAGCGGTGGGATGATGACCCGCAACGCCTGAGGCAAGACGACAAGCGACATGATCAGATTCGGACGCAGGCCAAGGGCGCCGGCGGCCTCTGTCTGGCCTTTGGAAATCGCCATGATCCCGGCGCGCACGTTCTCTGCGATGAATGCGCCCGTGTAAATGGCCAGAGCAAACCACAGTGCCAGCAAAGACCCACGGATCTGCAAGCCACCCTTGAAGTTAAATCCCTTAAGCTCTGGGATGTTCCAGGTCAGGCCAAGAAACAGCAGAACCCCAGCCAGAGGCACCGCCCATATCGCAAGCCGCATGTGCCAGGTTTTGGGACGTATACCTGTTTCCTCCTGGGTTTTACTCGCCCACTGGGAAACCCGCGTCGCAACAATCCAGGACAAAACCAATGCCGCAAGAATCAACAGCCAGTCCATCCCGGTGCTGGTCACCGGAACCTCTTCAGTCGAGGCAAAGCTGTTGGAAAACTCTGGCGAGGGAACAAAAACTCCACGGTTTGTCACCGCCACGGTGTCAAACAGGATCATCGAGGCCGAAGGTGTATCACCCTTGAACTCTCTTGGACCCGGCAAAGCGTTGATCATGATAGAGAAAATGATCAGGATCCAAATCAGGACCGGAACATTGCGGAAAATTTCGACATAAAAGCTCATGATCTTGGACACGAGCCAGTTGTTGGAAAGTCGCAGCACACCTGCAACGACACCGATCACGGTGGCTGTGATGCAGGCAAGCACCGCCACGATCAAGGTGTTCAGCAGACCGACGATCGCAGCGCGCCCATGTGAACTTTGCGAATCGTACTCGATCGGCCGTTGGTTGATGTCATACCCGGCCGGTTCGCCAAGGAATTTGTAAGAGATGTTCAGACCGGCTTCTGCCAGGTTCCGCACCAGGTTGCCGCCCACGAACGCCATGAAGGCGATGATGGCAACAAGAGCGATGAACTGGAAGGTCAGGGATCTGTAACGCGTGTCGTTCAACAGCATAGCTAGCCGGAACGACTGATTCGTCGTACCCACTGAGGGGTCGGATATCGTCGTCATAAAGGACGTTCCCCGTTATTGTATCTGGCTTTCAGGAGAGCACTCTAAGCGGTGCAGAGCCATTGTGTCTCGCCTGTCACATACGACTGGCTCAATGCGAAAAGGGCGCGGAAAACCGCGCCCTTTTGCGTTAGGTTCTTACCGGAACGGCGGCGAGTAGATCAGTCCACCATCGGTCCACTGCGCGTTCAGGCCGCGCGCCAGGCCGATTGGTGTGTCTTCGCCGATGTTCTTGGCGAACACTTCACCGTAGTTTCCTGCAACGCCGATGGCGCGCTTGGCCCACTCGGCGTCCAGTCCGAGCATCGCGCCAAGGTCACCTTCGGTGCCCAGCAGACGGTTGATCTCTGGGTTGTTGGAACCACCCGAGAGCTCGGCCAGATTGGCGGAGTTCACACCCAGTTCTTCTGCAGTGATCAGAGCGTTCAGAGTCCAGCGGACAATGTCACCCCACTCGTGGTCGCCGTGGCGAACAAGCGGGCCAAGCGGCTCTTTGGAGATGATCTCAGGCATGATCACGTGTGCGGACGGATCTTCGAAGTTTGCACGCTGAGCGGCCAGAGCGGACGCGTCAGTTGTGTAAACGTCGCAGGCGCCGGCGTTGTACTGCTGAACAGCTTCAGCACCAGTTTCGATCGGAACCGGCTCGTAGCTGATGTTGTTCGAGCGGAAGAAGTCCGCCAGGTTCAGCTCTGTTGTGGTACCGGTCTGAATGCAGACAGTCGCGCCGTCCAGTTCGGATGCCGAGCTCACGCCCAGTTCAGCAGGGATCATGAAGCCCTGACCGTCGTAGTAGTTTACGCCGGTGAATTCGAACTTCAGGTCAACGTCGCGCGAGAACGTCCAGGTGGTGTTACGCGCCAGCATGTCGATCTCGCCAGAGGCCAGAGCGGTAAAGCGGGTCTTGCCTGTGGTTGGAACGAATTCAACTGCTGTTGAGTCACCCAGAACAGCGGCAGCAACTGCGCGGCATACCGCCACGTCAAAGCCCTGCCAAACACCATTTGCATCAGGCTCTGCAAAGCCTGGAACGCCCGTGGTCACGCCACAGTTCAGCTTGCCGCGCGCCTTGACGTCATCAAGGGTCGCAGCAGCTGCCGCACCAGCTGCAAGGCCAGCTACCGTCAGCGCACCGAGAATTACGGTTTTTTTCATTTTAACCTCTTCCTGTTTGCCCCCCCAAATGGGAAGGTTCAAAGTGGCACCACTTTAACATGGCATCCACGCTCCTGTCCCAGTGTCCCAGAACAATGTGTCCGACTTTGCGGGGATTCATCAAGGAAGGTCAAGTGACCTATCTCGAATTCTGACCAATTAGTCAGCAAATGAACAACCAAAGGGCACTGGTTTTGAACTGTTTCGCTATTCCGAACAGAGTGCATGAAATTTCAACGCATCCAGAAAGGCAGATTTTTTTATTTCGGCCGTCTGCTGCGCCTCTTCATCTTCGCCCCACTGGTCTTCCTGCCAAGCCTCATCAATACGTGAAATGGCCCACAAGTTGTCGCCAGATGACTGGCCATGCAGGGCCGCGAACCCGATAACAAGCGAACCGCTCAACGCCACGAGATCGTGAAACGCGGCGAGGGTGAACGGGTCCATCCGATGAACGTCACCCCTCAAGGCGGCAAGAGCAGCGGGATCCTGCGGCTTGGGCATGACGCCAGTGCGCGGTTCAAGACGGGCCCCCAATGTACGTGCCGCCCAGTCAAGTAACGGATCCCAGGCCTCTGCCTGGCGTGCGATCAAGCCTTCTGGACGCTCGGCGCGATAACACAGCAGATCGCTGTCGCCATAATCAGCCAAAAGATCGGCCACCTCGGTGCGTTGCACGGCCACCTTGTCGATTGCAGAATTGGCCATGCGTGTCATCGGCATTTGCGTCGGATCAACCAGCTCGGTCTGTGCGTCCCATTCAAGAACAATCGCCTCTGCCAGCGCGCGGGTCGGCACGGTCAGCGCAGCCTTGGCGGGCGTCTTGACCTGACGGCCATCCAGACCGATCCCGAACCCTCCATCGGTGTCGAGTACGGCGGTCTGTGTCCAGAATCGTTTTTGCGCCCATTCACTCATGCCATCTGCCCCCAGATTTGAGCCAAAAGCCCCGGCAACAGCCGGATGTCGTCAATCACCATATGTGCAGCGCCCAGCTGGTCACGTGCGTGGTACCCCCAGCTGACCCCGATCGCCACCATGCCGGCAGCGCGCGCCATTTCCATGTCATAGCTGGTATCACCAATCATGACTGCGTGCCGGGCAGCTGTTCCCGCCTCGGCCAGCGCCGCCATCAACATCGCAGGATTTGGCTTGGAGGGGTGGTCGTCGGCACATTGCTGCGTCACAAAAATTCCGCGCAGGTCATGGGCGTCGATCAGGCTGTTCAAACCACGTCGGGATTTGCCAGTGGCCAGTCCCAACAGGGTCCGAGGATCTTGGTTCAGCTGGTCCAACACCTGGCGCACATTGGGATAAAGAGGCGATCCAGCCTCGGCCTGACCGGCCTCGCGCATCGTGCGGAACGCTGCCTTGTAGGCCTCAACCAGTGCCGGGACCTGACCATCACGAGCCATGGGCGCCAGCTGTGTGATCGCCTCGGGCAGCGACAGGCCCACGATGCCTAGGATCCGTTCGCGTTTCGGCGGCTTGATCCCAACAGTGTCAAACGCCTTTGTCATGGCCGATACAATATGCGCCTGACTGTCAATGAGCGTGCCATCGACATCAAAAACCACCAAACGCAGGTCGGTCATTGCAGGTCCTCGAAAGGATCCTCTGCCGCCAGATCCGGCGTCCATCCAAAGGTCTCCCAGCTTGCTGCCATATGCTCTGGCAGGGGTGCGGTCACCGTGATCGATTTCCCGGTAACGGGGTGTTCGAAGCTCATCGAGCGGGCATGCAAGTGCAGCTTTTTCGAGATGATGCCGCCCAATTGCGCGCCCCAGCCATCGCCCATGTTCTCTTGGCGGGATCCGCCATACTTGCCGTCGCCGACAATCGGATGGCCAATCTCGGCCATATGTGCGCGCAATTGATGGGTGCGACCGGTGATCGGCTCCATCGCCACCCAGGAAGCGCGGCCGGCGACACGGTACAGCGTGGCATACAGCGTGTGCGCGCGCTTGGCTCCGGGCGTCTGGTCCATGTCCCGAGGATGCACGGCCAGCATCTTTTCACCTTCGCCCTGCCTGCCGTGCCCGCCGGCCTTGACCAGCCCAAAGCGGATTTCGCCCAAATAGGGCGTTGGAACGCCCGCAACGAGCGCCCAGTAAATCTTGCGGGTTTGCTTGTGCCGAATGGCCGAGGTCAGCCCCTGGGCCACAGCCCGGGACCGCGCAAGCAACAGCACCCCCGAGGTATCCTTGTCCAGCCGGTGAACCAACCGAGGCTTTTCTTCAAGACCGAATGTCAGCGCCTGTGCCATTCCGTCAACGTGTCGCGTCTGTTTGCTGCCGCCTTGCGTGGGCAGGCCGGGGGGTTTGTTCAGCGCAATGATGTGATCGTCTTTCCACAGCACGCAGGATTGGATGAGCTTTATGTCAGCGTCATTCACCTGGGGCTTGGGCGCAGAGACCACCTGACCGGGCTCTGGCAGGGGCGGGACGCGCACGCTTTGGCCCACTTCCAAACGGGTCGAGGCCTTGACCCTTCCCCCATCAACCCGCAGTTCGCCCTTGCGACACATCTTTTCGATGCGGGTTTGAGCCACATGAGGGAAAAGCCGTTTCAGCCAGCGATCAAGCCGCTGATCACCATCGCCGGGTCCCACCGTGATTGTTTGAACTCGGCTCATTGCAGCACCCCGCGCGCCAAAAGCAGCCCCAATACCAAAGCGGTCAGGGACAGAAACACCGAGGCGGCAATGTACCCGGCCGCCAGCATGGTGTCGCCCCGTTCATAAAGGGCCACCGCGTCCAATGAAAACGCCGAAAAAGTGGTGAAGCCGCCCAGCACTCCCGTCATGAGAAAAGGCGTGAAACGCTGCCCCCCGAACTGCGCCAAAGCAACAACCAAAAATCCCATGGCAAAACTGCCCAAGACATTGACCGCCACTGTACCCCATGGAAATCCCGGCCCCATCAGGCGCAACGCCATGACACCGGTCAGGTACCGACCCGATGCCCCCACAGCGCCGCCCAAGGCCACTTGTATCAGAGTGTTCAACATGGCCGGTTCCTTGCCCACGCGCGTGACCGAATGTCAAGAAACGCGCTGCTCTATTTGCCCGACCGTTTGTCGCGCAACTTGGCAAAATAGGCGACTCGTTTTCCCAGATCCCTTTCAAACCCGCGTTCGACCGGAGCATATAGCTCGGGACGAGCCATTCCGTCAGGGAAATAGTTCTGGCCGGAAAAGCCATCCTCTGCATCATGATCATAGGCGTAATCTGCACCGTAGCCCTGATCTTCCATCAACTGGGTTGGCGCATTCAGAATGTGTTTTGGCGGCATCAGCGAACCGGTTTTGGACGCGGCCTTGCGCGCGGCCTTGTAGGCAACATAGGCGGCGTTCGATTTGGGCGCCAGCGCCAGGTAAACCACGGCTTGGGCGAGGGCCAACTCGCCTTCTGGACTGCCCAGCCGTTCATATGTTTCCCAGCTTTGCAAGCACACCGCCTGCGCCTGAGGATCGGCAAGCCCGATATCCTCGACCGCCATACGGGTCAGGCGACGGGCCAGAAAGCGCGGGTCTTCACCCCCTTCAAGCATCCGCGCAAACCAGTACAAGGACGCATCCGGATCCGAGCCGCGTACAGATTTGTGCAAAGCTGAGATCAGGTTGTAGTGGCCATCACCAGATTTGTCGTACTGCGCAGCACGTTTTGACAGCCGCAGACCCAAAGAGCGGGCATCAAGCGGGGCATCAAGCTGCCAGGCGGCCACCTGCTCCACCAGATTGAGCAGGGCCCGACCGTCACCGTCCGCCATGTCAAGCAGTTGCTGCCGGGCGCCACGATCAAGTGGCAAACTGCGCCCCAGTTCGCCTTCTGCCCGTTGCACAAGGTTTTCCAGATCCGTTGACCCCAAACGTTCAAGCACCAAAACCTGCGCGCGGCTCATCACAGCCGCGTTCAACTCGAACGAAGGATTTTCCGTCGTTGCGCCAATCAAGAGGATCGTGCCGTCCTCCATGTGTGGCAGGAATCCATCCTGCTGCGCCTTGTTGAAGCGGTGAATTTCGTCAACAAATAAAAGCGTGCCCTGCCCGTTGGCGCGGCGCATCTTGGCCGCTTCGAACACTTTTCGCAGGTCTGGAACCCCGGTGAAAATCGCACTGATCTGTACGAAATGCAGGTCCGTTTCATCTGCAAGCAACCGTGCAATCGTTGTCTTACCGACACCAGGTGGCCCCCAGAAAATGAGCGAACTCAACGCGCCTGCCCGCAACATGACGGTCAACGGTGCCTCTGACCCTAGCACATGTGATTGCCCAATGACCTCACTCAGGGTCTGCGGACGCAACCGGTCAGCCAAGGGGCGGTGTCGGTCTTTGGAAACAGGCGGATCTGCCGTTGAGAAAAGGTCGCCCATGATCACACACGGAACCTAAGGATCACACGTTGACCACCGCGCAAAAGCTCGATCTGTATCCGCGGCGCGGACCGTGCAAGAGCGCGTTCGACGTTGCCCGGGTCATCGATGATCTGGCGGCCGATCGCGCGCAGGACATCCCCCGCCTGCAACCCCGCGCGTGCGCCAAAGGGGCCGGGGTCGATGACCACCACACCCGCCGAGTTCAGCGACAAACCCAATTCGGCGACAACCGCCGGGTTGATGTTGGCCACTGTCAGGCCGGGCAGAACCGCACGCCCCCCAAGCACCTGCGTCGCGCGTGCCGGGCGTTCTGGCGGAGCAATCATCTCGACCGTTACAAGCGTTTCCTGCCCCTCACGTGCGCGCACTATCTGGGCGCTGGCACCACTGCCGCGCACGGCCATGCGGAAAATCATCTCGGCCGGGGTTTGAACTGCCTGACCGTCGACTGCAAGGATGACATCTCCAACCAGAATCCCCGCCGCAGTAAACGGGCTGTCGGGGTGCAGGGCAGTGACAACAACCCCACCGGGAAGACGCAACCCCAGGGACTGTGACAGGTCCGCATCAACCGGTTGACCCGTTATTCCCGCCCAGGGGCGCTCAAATCGCTTGTTGCCCGCGCGCGCCTGTTCGACAAACTGTGCGACCAAGGCGGCAGGAATGGCAAAACCGATTCCGTTGGAGCCACCGGACCGCGTCAAGATTGAGGTATTCACCCCGATCAGCCGCCCCGCAACATCAATCAGCGCCCCACCCGAGTTGCCGGGATTGATCGGTGCATCTGTCTGAATGAAATAGCCTCGTGCATTGCCTGTTGCAGCCCCCGACCGGGCCAACCCCGAGACAATGCCACTGCTGACGGTCTGCCCCACGCCAAAGGGGTTGCCGATCGCCAGAACCAGCTCTCCGACTTCGACCGTATCGCTGTTACGCAACGGCAAGACCGGCATGTCAAAAGCCCCGTCCAACTGCAGAATCGCAAGGTCCGATTCTTCGTCACCCAAAAGCACCCGGGCCTGATATTCACGCCGATCACTCAGGACAACACGGATGTCGGTCGCCATGCCAACCACATGGTAATTGGAAACAACAATGCCATCTTCGGACAGGATCACCCCGGACCCCAATGAGTTCTGCACCCGCGGCTGGCCTCTGAATTGCCGAAAGAAATCGTGAAAAAACGGATCACCCGCAAAGGGGCTTTGGGTCTGCACTACGCGCCGGGCATAGATGTTGACCACTGCTGGTGCGGCTGTTTTGACCAAAGGCGCGAAGCTGAGCGAAATCTCGGCCTGGCTTTCGGGCACCCGCGTTTCCGCCTGAGCGGTGAAGGGCAACACAAAGAAGCACAGAAAAAGGGCGCGTATCATCGGGACAGTTCCTTGAATGTCCCTTCGATATGCGCCCCAGTTGGGCCGTTTGCAACCTTGTGTCGACACAAACAGCCGAGCGGAGGTAACCTTAGCAGGCGCGGCTCAGCTTTGAGGATCGGCGCGCATGAACATCCAGCGCCAGCTTGCGCAGAACGGATTCGGTGTCGTCCCAACCCAAGCAGCCATCCGTGATCGATTGCCCGTAGACCAAAGGCGTGGCCCCCAGCTTCTGCGCACCGCCCACAAGATGACTTTCCAGCATGATACCCGTGATCCGTGTCTCTCCGCCTGCGATCTGCGTACCGATCTCGGACATCACGTCAGGCTGCCGAAGCGGATCCTTGCCTGAATTCGCGTGGCTTGCATCAATCATGACCTGTGGCCGGACATTGTCACGTGCAAGCGCTGTACAGGTTTCAGCAACCGAATCCGCATCAAAGTTGGTCCCGCCCCCGCCGCGTAGGATGACGTGGCAATCCTCATTGCCAGAGGTCTCTACGATTGCCGCCTGGCCATTGGGCGCAAGCCCTGGAAAGCGGTGTGGCTGCGCCGATGAGCGTACCGCGTCGATGGCAATCTGAACATTGCCACGCGTCCCGTTCTTGAACCCAACCGGGCAGCTGAGCCCCGAGGCCATCTCTCGGTGAATCTGGCTTTCCGTCGTCCGCGCACCGATTGCGCCCCAGCTGACAAGATCAGCGATGTATTGCGGCACATGGGTATCGAGGAACTCTGTCCCGACAGGCAAACCCATCTCGTTGATCTGCAACAGCAGGGTACGTGCCGTTTCCAGTCCTTCGTTTATGCGGAACGATCCATCCAGCCCCGGATCATTGATCAAGCCTTTCCAACCTCCGATGGTGCGAGGCTTTTCGAAGTAAACACGCATGAGAATTTCAAGCGTGTCGGCACATTCAACCCGCAGGGCCTGCAAGCGAAGGGCATATTCGATCGCCGCCACCGGATCATGTATGGAACAGGGACCAACCACGGCAATCACACGATCATCCTTGCCGTTGAGGATCTGATGAATGGCGCTGCGACCGCTTTCGACGCTTTGCCGGGCAGCATCGCTCAGGGAATGTCTGCGTTGAAGCTCGGCTGGCGCGACAAGTTGCTGAAGTTCGGTAACACGAAGATTGTCGGTGGTGGTGGGCATGGTTCAGGTCCTTTGGGTATGCCCCTGCCCGATCGCCACAAAAAAA
>JAKVCP010000066.1 GCA_022448925.1 Paracoccaceae bacterium | reverse complement strand
ATCGCGAAAACAAAACCACGGATCACGTCTCCGCCGAGGACATACAATGAGATCAGCGCAAGCAATGTCGTGACAGAGGTCATTACCGTCCGCGACAGGGTTTCGTTTATCGACACATTCAGCACGTCTTTCAGGACCCGCTGCTTGAACTTTCGCAAGTTTTCGCGCACCCGGTCGAACACAACCACGGTGTCGTTGAGCGAATAGCCGACAATGGTCAAAAGTGCCGCAATGATTGCCAGGTCAAAGCGGATTTGCAGCGCCGAAAAAATACCGATTGTCAGCACGACATCATGCACAAGAGCCGTCACAGCCCCCAAAGCGAACTGCCATTCGAACCGCAGCCAGATATAGATCAATACCGCCCCGATCGCGAGCAGAACCGCAATCGCTGCCGTCTTTATCAACTCTCCCGAGACCTTGGGGCCCACGCTTTCGACCGATACAAACTTGATATCCGGGGCAACCGTCTGCAAAGCGGCCTGAACCGACGCAACCACCTCTGAGGTGACGGATTCCTGGCCCTCTTGAGCCTGTATGCGGATCATCGCAACGTTCTGGTCGTCTCGGAACGTTGGATCATTCACCTCGACGATTGTGACATCGCCCAAGCCAAGACTTCCAATCGCAGTCCGATAGGCGCCTACATCAACGATCTGCGCGCTTTCCGTCCGGATCGTTGTCCCGCCGCGAAAATCGATACCAAAGTTCAGCCCTTGGATCATAAAGCTGACAACAGACAGGACGATCAGCACACCGGACAGGCCCAACCACAGCGTCGAGCGTGAAAAGAAATCCCAGTTTGTCTCTTTCGGAACAAGTCTCAGGCGCATCTCAGACCTCGATTGTCTTGGGGCGGCGACGTTCGAACCACATCACGATCAACAGTCGTGTAAGGAAGATCGCCGTAAAGACCGAGGTCAGAATACCCAACCCCAGTGTGATGGCAAATCCGCGTACCGGGCCTGAGCCCATGGCGAACAGAATGACAGCCGTGATGAAGGTTGTGATATTGGCGTCGACAATGGCGCTGAGCGCCTTTTCATAGCCCAGTTCGATGGCACGGCTTGGGCCTTTGGCGGTCTTGAGCTCTTCGCGAATCCGCTCGAACACCAGAACATTGGCATCGACCGCCATACCGATTGTCAGCACGATCCCCGCAATGCCTGGCAATGTCAGCGTCGCGCCGAACATGCTGAGAAGGCCAAAGATCAGCCCAACATTGATGATCAGGGCGATGTTGGCAAAGACGCCGAACAGTCCGTAGCTGAGGCCCATGAAAATGAGCACCGCGGCAAACGCGACCAGACAGGCCGTCCGTCCTGCATCAATGCTGTCCTGGCCAAGTTCGGGGCCAATTGTACGCTCTTCTAGGAACTCCAACCCCGCAGGAAGGGCACCGGCCCGCAGCAAAACCGCCAGATTTGTGCTTTCCTCGACCGTGAAGTTTCCAGTGATGATGCCCGAACCGCCTGGAATGTGACTTTGGATGACTGGCGCACTGATGACCTCATCGTCAAGCACGATGGCAAATGGGTTGCCAATGTTCTGCGCAGTGTAATCACCGAATTTGCGCGCACCAGAGGGATTGAAGCGGAAATTGACCGCTGGGCGGCCATTCTGGTCAAAGGCAGGTTGCGCATCGACCAGTTCTTCGCCTGTCACGACCGGCGCCTGCTCAAGCGTGTAATAGATTCCGCTGTCATCCAACGACGGCAGCACCTCGTTTCCGGCCCCTGCAACAACATCGGGGTTCGTGCCAGAGCCGACCACGGGCTGAAAGGTCAACTGAGCCGTTGTGCCGATGATCTCTTTCAGCTCGGCCGCAGAGCCAATCCCGGGCACCTGAATCAGGATGCGATCACGCCCCTGGCGCTGGATCGTCGGCTCACGTGTGCCGACCTCGTCAATGCGGCGGCGGATGATTTCAAGGCTTTGCAGGACGGTTCGCTCATCCGTCGCCTGTTGTTCCGCCTCAGACAGGGTGACAACCACGATGTCACCGTCCTCACCGCGAACGTCCAGATCTGTGGCCCCTGCCCCCGTCAAAGAGACAACCGGCCGCGCCAGACCGCGCACCACTTCAAGCGCCCGCGCCATGCCCTCTGGCTTTGAAATCTTGACCCGCAATTCCAAAGGGTCAGAGGGCTGAAGACGGATGGTTCCGATGGTCGGGCGTTCGGGGCGCAGCACATCGCGAACGTCAGGCCAAAGAGCCTCCATCCGCGCAGCATAAACATCGGCGACCTGGACTTCAGCCAAAAGATGCGCACCGCCGCGCAAGTCAAGACCAAGGTTGACGAGCGACGACGGCAGAAAATTGGGCCAGCTGTCCGCCTGCGCCCGAAGCGCATCCGTTTCACCAGACAAAAGGATCGCTGCCTCGGCGTCGTTGGACTGTTCTACCCGCGTGTAAAAACCGTTGGGCAGTGCCAACAAAAGCCCCGCGGCCACCACCAGCCAGATGAGCACACGCTTCCAGAGATCAAACTGCAGCATAGACAGGCCTTTCGCGGCGCAGGATTAAGAGTTGGCGGGCTCGGTCTTGGACAGAACCTGCGCGATGGTCGATTGCACGACGCGGACCTTGACGCCTTCGGCCAGCTCGACCTCCAATTCGTTTTCTTCCTTGACCTTGGTCACCTTGCCGATCAATCCACCTTGCGTGACAACCTGATCCCCACGCCGCAAAGCATTTACCATGTTCTGGTGGTCTTTCATCTTTTTCTGCTGAGGCCGGATCAGCAGGAAATACATGATCGCGAAGATCAGGATCAGCGGCACAAACTGGGCGATGCCTTCCATCGGGGGCTCCTATCGTTGTCAGGCGAGAGACCCCCGCCATTGATTTTGGCGGAACCTATGCAGTCTTCCGGGGGTTTGCAAGGCAAGCCGCGCGGTGAGCATATCGGAATTGCAGTTTTCACGGCACGACATACCCACCTGGGTCAACCTGCTGTCGCCCCGGCCGAAAAACCGGCGCATCCCGACTGGGCGCCGGATATTTTCGACAGCGGGAAAGACACCACCGGCGGGCGCGTGGGCCTAGCCCTGGGTCAGGTCAATTATGGCGAAATTCTGATCCGTCAGATCACTGGCAAGCACCCCTGTGAGACGTGCCAGCACAGTGCCGTTGACCAAGACCTCGGCCCCATCCGGCCCATCTTCGACGCGCACTGTATCGCCTGGCCCACCTGCCAGAAATCCATCGCGTGAGATTTCAATTTGCAGAAGGTCATCACTTTCAAAGTCAGAGATTGTGACCGGCGCGACCGGATCGAATGCGCCCAGACCGACGGCGAAGAGATCTGTGCCCGCTCCGCCCGTCAGAATGTCGCCATCGTCGCCTGCCAAAGCGTCATCGCCATACCCACCGTTCAACGTGTCTGGCTGCCCGCTTTCAAGGTCAATCGCATAGAGAAGATCGTTGCCCGTCCCTCCGAAAAGGGAATCAGATCCGCCAAACGATATGACCTCATCGTCGCCACCATCGCCATACAAGGTGTCATTGCCGGCTTCCTGCACGTCGGGCACACCGTCAACAATCACATCGGCGCCATCCAGACTGCGGACAAAATCATCGCCCGGGCCCGTCAGGATGATCTCATCCCCGGCGGACCCCTGAAGCACGTCGTCCCCATCCGAACCGATCAGCGTGTCGCGGTCGTCTCTGTCTTCTCCATCAGACGCAGATTCGCCGTCAAACAGAAACCCAAGCGCCAGACCACCTAGCAAGAGCGCCAAAAATCCAGCCATTTACCAATCACCCAAAAATCCGTACCAGCCGCGCAAATTGCTATACTTCACAAAATTCATGTCAATTTTTTCGAATTGGTCAGCAAGAAACAGATTGTTTCCAAGTTGGCACCAGTGCCCACAGCAACGTGATGCAACATCGCGCTCCTTGGTTGGTCCACAGCGACCGCTGCTCTACCCCCTGAGGACAAACTGGTGCATAAGGCCTCAACGACTCACCGATCTGCAAAGAAAGAAGGACAGACCGATGCATGACATCCGCTCCATCCGCGACAATCCCGCTGCCTGGGACGCAGCGCTTTCGCGTCGGGGGGTGCCGCCGATGTCATCATCGGTGTTGCGGATCGACGAAGCACGCCGCGCCGCGATACACGCCGCAGAAACCGCGCAGGCCGAACAGAACAAGGCCTCGAAAAGCGTTGGCGCAGCAAAAGCCAAAGGGGATGACGCAGAGTTTGAACGTCTCCGCGCCCTCGTGGGTGAGAAAAAAGCCGAAGTCAGTCAGATGCAGACAAAGGCCAAAGAGCTGGACAGTGAACTGAACGATCTGCTGATGGGCGTGCCCAACCTGCCGCATGATGACGTGCCCGAGGGTGCAGACGAAGACAGCAATGTTGAGATTCATCGCTGGGGGGCACCTCGGACCTTTGATTTCAAACCGGTCGAGCACTTTGAGATTCCAGCTGTGCAACCGGGCATGGACTTTGAGACAGCTGCCAAGATTTCGGGCACCCGGTTCATGGTCTTGTCTGGCGCCGTCACTCGCATTCATCGGGCCCTGGCGCAATTCATGCTGGACACTCATGTCGAAGAACACGGCCTGACCGAGACCTGGGCACCGGTCCTGGTGCGGCCCGAGATGATGTATGGCACCGGGCAGCTGCCAAAGTTTGGCGAAGACAGCTATGAAACCACAAACGGGTGGTGGCTGATCCCAACGTCCGAGGTGACCCTGACCAACATGGTGCATGGCGAAACGGTCGAGGCCGCAAGTCTCCCCCGCCGCATGACGGCCCATTCGCAGTGCTTTCGGTCAGAGGCAGGATCAGCGGGCCGCGACACGGCTGGCATCCTGCGTCAGCACCAGTTTGAAAAGGTCGAAATGGTCTCGATCACGCACCCAGAGCAGTCTCGGGCAGAGTTGGATCGCATGACCACCTGCGCCCAGGCGATCCTTGAAAAGCTTGGTTTGCCCTACCGCACGGTTGTGCTGTGCACCGGGGATATGGGATTTGGCGCAAGACGCACCCATGACATCGAGGTCTGGCTTCCAGGTCAGAACACGTACCGCGAGATCAGCTCATGTTCGGTCTGCGGTGACTTTCAGGCCAGGCGGATGAATGCGCGTTTCAAGCCTGCCGAGGGGGGCAAGCCAGAGTTTGTCCATACGCTCAACGGGTCTGGTCTTGCGGTTGGGCGCTGCCTGATCGCGGTGCTTGAAAATGGTCAACAGGCGGATGGTTCGGTTGAGCTGCCAGAGGCGTTGCATCCCTGGCTGCGTGGCAAGACACGCCTGACAGCCGACGGTCTTTTGGCGTGACACAGTCGATTGATCCGGGTCGGAAACGTCTGGACCAGAGGCGCTGATGCGGCGTGTCTGGTCCTTTCTCGTGCTCTGTGCAGCGGTTGGGTTTGTCGCCTCGCCAATCCTGTCACCAGGATTTGCCGGGTTTTCGCCCGATCTATTCCCGGTGCCGCAGGAAAACCCGCCGGTCCAGCCAGCGGGATATGCCTTTGGTATCTGGGGTCTGATTTATGCCTGGTTGCTTTTGGGCAGTGCGTTTGGGCTGTTTCGACGCAGCGACGACGCCGATTGGGCTGACATGCGGCCACCGCTTTTCGCGAGCCTTCTGATCGGAGCGTTTTGGTTGCCTGTTGCACAGGTCAGTGCGATCTGGGCAACGGTGCTGATCTGGCTGATGCTGGGCACAGCGCTTGTAAGCCTGTTCCGCGCGGGCGACACCGACCGGTACCTGCAGCAGGCCCCGGTGGCGATCTATGCGGGATGGCTGACCGCCGCAAGCGCAGTGTCAATCGGTCTGATGCTGGGGGGATATGGACTGCTCGAAGAAACGGTTGCCGCCCTGATCGCCCTGATCGTAGCTTTGGCTGTGACGCTGACGATACAGTACCACCTGCACAGGGCGCCAGAGTATGGCGTGACCGTCATCTGGGCACTGGTCGCGATCATTGTTGCAAACCGCCAACCGTTCAATGTGGCTGTCACCGGTGTAGCTGTCCTTGGCATTGTCGCCATCCTTGCGGTGCGCGGCACCGATACCGAATAGCGACGAGATACGACAAAGCAGGGGCCTTTGAATCGCAGGGGTGTTTCTGCGGTGCCCGGGGCAACTTCCGATCCCATTAATGGCCCAAGGCGCCCAAAAGCGTCGCCCTCTCGGGTTCCGAACGAATGCCGCGACGTCAAACTGACAATCCTCAAGCACCCCGCCTTGAACTTTGGACAGTTACAGCCTGTCATGACTTCGGCGTTCTCTGGACATGTGCGTCACAGAATGAAACAGGCCAACGGCGCGGCGCTGTGGTTCACCACTGGGCGCGGCCTGAAAGAGCCATTAGGCCGACTTTGATGACCCGCAGGCATGTGGTTTTGCAACCGCATGGCAACTGGCCAAACGCCGCCGACCTGTCACTGCCTTCGGCGCCCCAACCCAGCCTTGGCCTGTCCTCAGTCCTTTTTCTTGGGCAGCTTGCCAAGATGCTTTTTCAGCGCCCCGGCATTCTTTTTCCGCCGACCCTTATAGGGGTTTGAATCCCCCTGCCCGCGCATGGTCAGGCGGATTGGTGTTCCGGGCATGTCAAAGTCTTCGCGCAGACCATTGACCAGATAGCGTGTATAGCTTTCCGGCAACTTGTCCGGATGCGAGCACATCACGACAAACCCCGGCGGACGCGTCTTGGCCTGTGTCATGTACCGCAGCTTGATTCGCTTGCCTTGAGGCGCCGGCGGCGGATGCTGTTCCAGCATACCCGTCAGCCAACGGTTCAGCTGTGCAGTGGTCACACGGCGGTTCCAGACGTCATGCGCCTTTAGAATTGCCGCATGCAGCCGGTCCAGACCACGGCCTGTCCGGGCCGAGACCGTCACCAGCGGGGCCCCCCGAAGTTGCGGTAACAAGCGTTCGAACGCTTCGCGCAATTCACGAATTTTGGCGTTCTTGTCCGGCTCTATGTCCCACTTGTTGACGGCAACGACAACGGCGCGGCCCTCACGTTCGGCCAGATCCGCGATACGGAGATCCTGCTGTTCAAAGGGAATCGCGGCATCCAGCAAAACGACCACGACCTCGGCAAATTTCACCGCCCGTAGCCCATCCGAGACCGACAGCTTTTCAAGTTTTTCCTGAACCTTGGCCTTTTTGCGCATACCGGCCGTGTCAAAGACCCGCATATGTGTGCCATCCCAGTTCATACTGACCGAAATTGCATCCCGCGTGATCCCGGCCTCTGGACCGGTAAGAAGGCGATCTTCGCCCAGAATCTGGTTGATCAACGTCGATTTACCGGCGTTCGGTCGCCCAACCACCGCAATCTGCAAAGGCTTGGCGGGCGTCGGCGCTGTTGCGCCCTCGTCATCGACATCCAGATCTGTCGCGGGCGTGTCCTCGACGGCGCGCTTGGCAAAGGCATCCGAGATCGGCATCAGCGCTGAGTAAAGCTCGTTCATGCCTTCACCGTGCTCGGCAGACAGGCGAAGCGGCTCTCCAAGGCCCAGCGAATAGGCCTCGATGACGCCTGCATCTGCGGCCGCGCCTTCACTCTTGTTGGCGCCGAGGATCACATGCGCCGAGCGCTTGCGGAGGATCTCGGCGAACATCTCGTCGACCGGGGTCACCCCGACGCGGGCGTCGATCATGAACAGGCAGACATCGGCCATATCGACGGCGCGCTCTGTCAACCTGCGCATGCGCCCTTGCAGACTGTCGTCTGTTGCATCTTCCAGTCCGGCGGTGTCGATCACGGTAAAGCGCAGATCGCCCAACCGCGCCTCGCCCTCGCGCAGGTCGCGGGTCACGCCCGGCTGGTCATCGACAAGCGCAAGTCGTTTGCCGACAAGACGGTTGAACAGCGTCGATTTTCCCACATTGGGCCGGCCCACAATGGCGAGCGAAAAGGACATCAGAAACTCCGGAAACGTTCAGAGCGTGCTGTTACCCTATTGCGCAGCGATGCGAAAGAGGCTCTGTGTCACCGAAAGGCGTGCAGAACGCCGCGGGTCGAAACCACATACAACGTCTGACCGGCGACAACCGGGGCCGATGTTGAGCCATGCGGCAAATCAATCGCCCCCAAGGGCGCACCATCGGCCGGGTCAAACGCCCGTATCAGACCATCAGACGACGCCAGTATCAGTCGACCGCCCGCCAAAACGGGCCCGTGATGTGCAAAACGTGACGAACGGCTGCGAACGCGGTTGGGTTTTTCGAAGACGGGCAGATCACGGGACCAGATCACCGCTCCGGTGTCTGCATCCAGTCGCATAAGTCGGCTTTCATCCGACACTTGGAAAACCGAGTTTCCGGCCACCCACAAAGGCCCCATCGCACCATGGGGGGCCGCCCAGATCTGATCGCCCCCACCCAGCGACATGGCAGCGGTGCGTCCTGATCCGTTTGCCGCATAGACGCGGTCACCAACGAACATCGGGTCTCCGGTCACGTCGTCAATTGTTCCCAGCGCAGATCCAGCCCGCTGACCAACCAAAGCCGAGGTCCAGATCCGCAAACCACCTTGGCGGAACGTGGCTTGCAACTCTCCTGTGCCAAAGGCAAAGACCGCGCGCTGATCTGTCAGGGCCGGGGCCGCCCCACCGCTGATGTTGTTGGCGTCCGCCAGGCCATCAATTTGCCAACGCACCCGACCCGTGTCAGCTTCGATTGCCCAAGCGGTCGTATCGCCAGCAACAAGATACACGACGCCGTCGTAAACGGTCGGCGTTCCGGTTCCTGTTGCGCGCAATTTCTGTGTCCAAAGAACCTCGCCGCTGCTTGCCTGCAAGGCCGTCAAATGCCCAAACCCCGACGAAACATAAATCCGTCCGCCGTCAAACGCGAGCCCACCACCATCGGCATCCTTTTCGCCGTCGCGCTCTGGTGTCAGGTCTCGTGACCAGAGGGGCTCTCCGGCGGTCGAGGTCGCCATCACGGTGGCTCCTCCGTCCAGCGTGTAGATACGCCCCTCTGCCACCACCGGCGATGCAGTGATGCGGGTGCGGCGTCCGTCTCCACGACCAATCGAGGTTGACCACGCAAGTTTCAGGTCAGATCCCAAAGCCGGGTGATCTGTGCGATAACGAGGCGATCCCGGCCCCTGGGCCCAGTCCGAGTTGACCACAGTCGCGGGCAATTTCACCGGGCGGATGATCTGATCACCTGCGGCAGCGGCTGACGTCTCTTCGGCCTCCGTCAAGCTGCGGATCCCAAGGCGTTCGCCAGGCAAAATAGGTTCACGCTGATCGCATGCGGTCAGCACCACAAGCCCTGCCAGGGCCACCATCTGTACCGATTTGCGCACGTTTCCCGCCCCCGTATCGTTTGTCTTGCCCAACACTCTGCTCCTGAGGATCAGGTTTGCGCCAGGTCTCCACCCAGTGCCACAATCAACTGCGAAACGCGGCGGCGCAAGCCCGGTGTGACCTCACTGTCGGCAATGAGCCGCTGAAGCCGCGTAACGGCGGCCTCAGTATCGCCATCCTCAACGTCTAACAGCGCCAGTTGCTCTTCGGCCAGCAACCGCAAAGGCGAACCGGGTGTGGCCAGCACAGCGAACTGCGCGCGGCGCTCATCCGCGGTCAGTGTTTCGGACGCGCGCAGCAACCCCTTGAAGGTTGCGATCTGACGGTAGATCTCTGGCAAATCGGCATTGGCGGCAATTGCCCCAAGCGTCTCGGCGGCGGCGGCTTCATCGCCGACCGTGGCCTGCTCGGCCGCTTTGAGCATCGCCACCACAGCCTTCCCGCCCGCCGAATCTGTCTCAACCTGCGACAGGGCGTCAATGCGCTCGTCCGCCTCATCTGCCGAAAGTGCCGCAAGAATCGATGATCCGAGCGCCTCGGCGGCGGCCTGTTCCTTGGACAGCGAATACTCGCGATACCCTGCCCCGCCGACAATCAGAATAACCATCAAGACCGGGATCCAGCCCCACTTGCGCATCACTGCAAAAAGACGATCACGGCGAACCTCTTCGGTCACCTCTTCAATGAAACTGTCACTATCGCTCACGAACTGTGCTCCTGGCCCATGTTTTGGGCTTCTTTACAGGGTGTCGTGGCCTCTGCCAAGGCATTCAACGCACCCATGCAAGAACGCAGATGGCTTATGCGCGGCAAAATGAACTAAACGGGTGAGTTCACCTTGAATGTGACGTCGCGCGTGTATATTCCGAACCACACAGTTTAGATGGATCCAAAAGGCAAGGGTCTGCGTACCTCCATTTGCCATAGGCCACGACACCTCACAATGAATGCCGCCATGCGGCGCAGCTTTGGAAAGACCAAGCTATGCGATTGATTCCTGTAATTACGGCCATTTTGGTTGCGGCTGTCCTGTACGGCATCGTGATCGAACGCGATCGCCTTTTGTCGTTTGCGCGTGAGACGGATTTGGCGTCTCTGCTGCCTGGTGGCGACCCGGATGCGGCGCCTGACGCAGAGGCCGATGCCAAGGTTGCAAACGATGACATGGATTCCGAGCAAGATACAGCGCCGGCTGCGGACGACGGCGTCAAAGTGATCGCCATGCGCTCTGTGGCGCAGGTCGTCGACAGCGCCGTGGTCCTTCGCGGCGAGACAGAAGCAGATCGCACCGTAAAGGTTATGGCGGAAACCGGCGGCAAGGTCATCTCGACCCCGCTGCGCCGGGGGGCATTTGTCGAAGCGGGTCAAATGCTGTGTGAAATCGATCCCGGCACACGCAGCGCAACACTGAAAGAGGCGCAGGCCAGGCTGGCCGATGCAAAGGCCCAGATGGCCGGCGCCGAGGCCCGCGTCCCCGAAGCCCAAGCCCGCGTGCAAGAAGCAAAGGCCCGCCTTGAGGAGGCACAGATAAATGCCAATGCGGCATCGAAACTGAAGGAAGATGGCTTTGCCTCTGAAACCCGCGTTGCAGCCACCGAAGCAGCAGTGCGCGGCGCCGAAGCCGCCGTCAGCAGCGCCGAGGCAGGCGTCAAGGCAGCCAAGGCCGGTCTGGACAGCGTACAGGCCAACATCGAAAGCGCCGAAGCAGCCGTTGTGCGCGCGCAGACTGATATTGACAGACTACGGATCAACGCGCCGTTTGCGGGTGTGCTTGAAACAGATACCGCTGAATTGGGCAGCCTGATGCAGACACAGGGCGGCAATGCGCTATGCGCCACCATTTTGCAATTGGATCCGATCAAGCTGGTGGCTTACGTGCCTGAGACAGAGGTCAACCGCGTCGAGCTTGGCGCTCGCGCCGGGGGGCGGCTGGTAGACGGCACACAGCTTTTGGGCAAGGTCAGCTTTGTTTCACGGTCGTCCGATCCGACAACCCGGACCTTCCGTGTTGAAATCCTGATCGACAACCCGGGCCTCAAGGTGCGCGACGGTCAAACCGCGGAAATCGGAATTGAAGCCGAAGGCGCGCCAGCGCACCTGCTGCCGCAATCCGCCTTGACGCTGAATGATGAAGGCGCCCTGGGTGTGCGCACGGTCGCCGCTGACAGCACGGCCTTGTTTGTGCCTGTGTCGCTTCTGCGCGACACGCGTGACGGCGTTTGGCTGGCCGGTCTGCCACAAGAAGCCGATGTCATAGTCGTCGGCCAGGAATACGTCCGCGATGGCGTGGCCGTCGTCCCATCCTTTGAGGAGCTGACACAATGACCGGTATCGTCGACTGGGCCGCCGAACGCGCCCGCATGGTCATCGCCTTCATCCTGCTTTCGCTTGTCGTGGGCGGCTACAGCTACGCCGTGCTGCCCAAGGAAGGCGAGCCGGACATCGACATCCCGGCGCTTTTCGTTTCGGTTCCCTTTCCTGGCATTTCAGCCTCTGACAGTGAAAAGCTACTGGTCAAACCGATGGAAACCGAGCTGTCTGACCTTGACGGCTTGAAAAAGATGAGTGCGACGGCTGCCGAAGGGTATGCTGGTATCGCACTGGAGTTTGAATTCGGTTGGGACAAGACCAATGTACTGGCCGAGGTCCGCGACGCAATGAACAGCGCCGAAGCCTCCTTCCCTGACGGGGCAGAACAGTACTCTATCAACGAGATCAACTTCTCGGAATTCCCGATCATCATTGTGAACCTGACAGGCCCCGTGCCCGAACGCACCATGGCCCAGGTCGCCAAGGCCCTGCAGGACAAGCTCGAGGCCCTCGATGCCGTGCTTGAGGTTGGCATCGCGGGCAAGCGTGACGAAATGCTAGAGGTGCTGATCGATCCTCTGCGGCTCGAAGCCTATAACGTGACCGCAGGCGAGTTGATCAATGTTGTGCGCAACAATAACCAGTTGATTGCGGCTGGCGAAATCGAAACCAATCAGGGTGCCTTTGCCGTCAAGATCCCCTCAAGTTTTGATGAGGCCCGCGACGTCTACAATCTGCCCGTCAAGACCAATGGCGAACGCGTGGTCACACTGGGCGATTTGGCAACGATCAGCCTGACATTCGAAGATCGAGAAGGCACAGCCCGGTTTGACGGAAAAAACACTGTGGCCCTGCAGGTCGTAAAGCGCAAGGGGTTCAACCTGATCGACACGGCCGCTTTGATCCGTGACGTTGTGGATACAGCCCGCCAAGACTGGCCTGCCGAGCTTCAGGCCGCGGTCGAGGTCGGCACATCGAACGACCAATCCCGAACCGTTGGCAGCATGGTCAGCCAGCTGGAAGGCTCGGTGCTGACTGCGATTGCGCTGGTGATGATTGTGGTTCTGGCCTCGCTTGGCACACGTCCCGCATTGCTTGTGGGTTTTGCGATCCCCACGTCATTCCTGCTGTGCTTCGCCTTCCTTGCTGTTATGGGGGTATCGGTCTCAAACATTGTCATGTTCGGCCTTATCCTGGCTGTCGGCATGCTGGTTGACGGGGCCATCGTGGTCGTCGAATACGCAGACAAGCGCATCCGCGACGGCGTCGGCCCTATGCATGCCTATGTTCAGGCCGCCAAGCGGATGTTCTGGCCGGTCGTCAGCTCAACCGCGACGACGCTCTGCGCCTTTTTGCCGATGTTGTTCTGGCCCGGTGTCCCGGGCGAATTCATGGGTATGCTTCCGGTCACGCTGATCTTCGTTTTGTCGGCCTCGTTGATTGTGGCGCTGGTCTATCTGCCTGTCATGGGCGGAGTCACCGGCCGCTTTTCACGGGCGTTGGGCCAGATCAGTGATGGCTTGCGCCGCGGTGTGCCATGGGTGATACGTGCCGCACTGGTGCCGCTGGTGCTGTTCAGCCTGTTCGTTGGCGCAATGATGGTGTTGAACCCGGCCTACCTGTTTCCCCCCATCGGCGAAGGCTTTGTCGCCCTGGTTCCGGGTATTGTGGTCTTTCTTGTGTCGGCTGTTCTGGCCTCGATCATACTGGAAGCTGCCAAGATCCGACGTCAGGCGAAACGGGTCGAGGGCAAGCGCCGTCGTTCGCTGTTTGGCTGGTTCATCACAATGATCGCAGGCAACCCGATCATGCCACTTGTCACCGTCGGCGCAGTCATGGGATTCGTCATGTTCACCTTTGGCTATTTCGGCGAAAACAACAACGGTGTGGAGTTCTTTGTAGAGTCCGAACCGGAACAGGCCATCGTTTATGTGCGCGCCCGTGGCAACCTCAGCCTGCATGAAAAAGACGCGCTGTTGAAACGAGCCGAAGACATCACCCTCAACCACCCCGGTATATGGACCGTATTCGCCTTTGCCGGCGAAGGCGGCCTGGGCTCGAACACTGGTGGTGCACAAGCCCCAGAAGACACGATCGGCCAGATCCAGCTGGAAACCATACCGTGGGAAGACCGCAAGGACATTGCAGAGCTTGACGGCGACCTGGTGCTGGCCGAATTGACGAAGAAGTTGGACCAACTGCCCGGGGTTCAGACAGAGATCCTGAACCTGGTGCAGGGCCCTGCCAGCGGCAAGCCGGTGCACCTGCGCCTGAAAGGCGACAGCCTTGAGGTGCTGGAAGAGGCCGCCCTGCTTGCCCGAGCGCAGTTCGAGGCAACGCCGGGCCTGACCCTGATCGAAGACACCCTGCCCCTGCCCGGCATCGACTGGCAGATCGACGTGGACGTCGAAAAGGCGGGCCGCTATGGCGCGGACGTGGCGACCGTGGGTGCGATGGTGCAGCTGGTGACGCGCGGCATCCTGCTGGACACCATGCGGGTCGACAGCTCGGACGAAGAGATCGAGATCCGCGTACGCCTGCCCGAAGATGATCGAGTGCTGTCAACTCTGGATACACTAAAGGTGCGGACATCTGGCGGGTTGGTGCCTCTGTCGAACTTCATCACGCGCAAGCCGGTCGAAAAGCTGTCGCAGATCAACAGGGTCGATCAAAAACGGTTCTATGACGTGAAAGCGGATGTAGAAGCCAATCTGGTCAAACTGATGAAGGCCGACGAGGACGATCAGGTTCTGCGCGCCACCCTGCACAAACTGGATGATGGGGCAGCCCCAAAGTTCGGTGGGCCTCTGCTGACCGATCCAACCGGTACCAGGCTTGAACTCTTTGACTTGCCCGATGGGATCACTCTGTCAGATCTGGAAGCGGAACTGGCCGCCGGAGACTTGTCGCAGGTTCCAATCACTCCGAACGAGCGCATCCAAGCGATCACCACCTGGCTGGACACCAATCCTTTGCCCAGTGGCGTCGAGTTCGAATGGACCGGGGACCAGGAAGAGCAGGAAGAATCGGGTCAGTTCCTGATGTCAGCTTTTGCGGGCGCACTGGGGCTGATGTTCATCATTCTGCTGGCTCAGTTCAACAGCTTCTACAACTCGTTGCTGGTTCTGCTGGCGGTGGTGTTGTCAACCGCTGGTGTTCTGTGGGGGATGATCGTCATGGATCAGGCCTTCTCGATCATCATGACCGGCACGGGCATCGTGGCCCTCGCAGGCATCGTCGTGAACAACAATATCGTTCTGATCGACACCTATCAGGAATACAGCCGCTACATGCCCCGGATCGAGGCGATTGTCCGCACCGCCGAGGACCGTATTCGCCCGGTGATGCTGACCACCATCACAACGATGGCCGGTCTGGCGCCTATGATGTTCGGGCTCAGCCTCGACTTCTTTGGCGGCGGGTACACAATCGACAGCCCGACGGCCCTGTGGTGGAAGCAGCTCGCAACGGCTGTGGTCTTTGGCCTTGGCATCGCGACGGTTCTGACCCTGGTCTTCACGCCCTCGATGCTGGCCGTCCGCGTGTGGGTGACGACCTATGCGCTGTGGATCGCCCGCCTACTGGCCCGCATGTCAGTGGGCCGGGGCAGCCGGATCGCCCGAGACTGGGCCTTGAACCGGACTGCCCGGCAGGTGCGCGGAGCCGAGATCATATGGGATGAAGACGACCGGGACGACCCGCTGGTGCCTTTGACAGGTATCGCGACTTCACACCCGTTGCGCGCTGCTGAATGATCTTGCGGGGCCGCGTCTTGGCGCGGCCTCGTGCCTTTGATCCGCATGACCGGATCATAAGACACGTGACTGGTGCGAGATCGTCCTCTCTGGCACGCTCAGCAGCGCTTTGGTCCGCTAGCTGCACAGCGGCTTGCCCGTGACCCCGTGTGCTCCGCTGGGTGCAGAACGGCCCCCAGCGCAGGCAGGTTCGCGCCGTCTCACGAAGGCGGGTACCATGTTTCGTACCAAACTCTGGCGCAGGCCTGGCCAAATCCCGTCGCCTGCGATGCCCCAAGACGCGGGCGATCGTTTCTTGTGACAGGAGGCGCCTTGCCATGATCAAAAGCCAGGCAAAGACACCCTGCCCCCTTTGTAGCAAGCGCCAAACTGCGCTGCGGGACGGCATCAGCGATGCATTGCGCCCAGGCGGACGATTCCGTCAGGCCGCTGTCTCTTGCTCTGCCTGCTGCAGTGTCCAAAGCTGCCAATAACGGCCTTGCCGATCCAACAATGCGTCATGCGTGCCTTCTTCGACGATCACACCCCCCTCAAGCACGATGATCCGGTCCGAGTCAGCAATCGTAGACAGCCGGTGTGCAATCGTGATGACCGTGCGTCCCTTGCCGGCGTGGTCAAGCGCCTCTTGGATCTCATGCTCTGTTTCGGTGTCCAGTGCAGATGTCGCCTCATCCAGCAAAAGGATCGGCGGGTTTTTCAAAAGCGTCCGTGCAATTCCGACACGCTGTTTTTCGCCTCCTGACAGCTTCAATCCCCGTTCGCCCACCATGGTGTCATAACCCTGAGGCAACGCAGAGACGAACCCGTGGATCTGGGCAGCTTTGGCGGCTGCAATCACATCATCCTCTGTGGCGCCGTCACGGCCATAGGCGATATTGTAGCGGATCGTGTCGTTGAACAGCACAGTATCCTGGGGCACAACGCCAATCGCCTTGTGAAGGCTGACCTGCGTGACATCGCGAACGTCCTGACCGTCGATCTGGATTGCCCCGGAATTGACATCGTAGAACCGAAACAACAGCCGTCCGATGGTCGATTTGCCAGAGCCTGATGGCCCGACCAGTGCCACGTTTTGTCCGGCCGGGACTTGAAACGAGATCCCCTTGAGGATCGCACGCTCTGCATCATAGCCAAATGCAACCTCCGAGAACGACACAGTCCCGCCCGCGACCTTGACCTCAGAAGCGTTCGGCCTGTCAGATACCTCTGAGGGTTGTTCGAGCAGGTCAAACATTTCCCCCATATCCACAAGGCTCTGACGGATTTCGCGATAGACTGTTCCCAGAAAGTTGAGCGGCATGGTAATCTGGATCATATAGGCATTGACCATGACAAAATCGCCGACCGTCAACACACCGTTCTGGACGCCGACAGCGGCCATGATCATCACAGCAACAAGGCCGGACGTGATCAAGAACGACTGCCCGAAATTGAGCGCCGCCAACGATGTGGCCGTCTTGATCGCAGCCGCCTGATAGTTTTTCATCGCGGCGTCGTAGCGCTGCGCCTCGCGCTCTTCGGCACCAAAATATTTGACGGTCTCAAAATTCAGCAGGCTGTCGACCGCCTTTTGGTTGGCATCCGTGTCCTGCCTGTTCATCTCGCGCCGCAGTTTGACCCGCCACTCGGTCACTCGGAAGGTGAAAGCAACATAGGCCCCGATCGTACCTGCAACCACGACCAGGTACCAAACATCGAACAGCCAAAAAAGGAGCAGAGCGATCATCACCAGTTCCAGCATCAGGGGGCCGATGCTGAACAGCAGGAACCGCAAGAGGAATTCAACCCCCTTGACGCCCCGCTCAATGATCCGACTCAGCCCGCCGGTCTTGCGGGTGATGTGATAGCGCAGGCTCAGATCGTGGATATGGCGAAAGGTCTCAAGCGCCAGCGATCGCAGGGCCCGTTGCCCAACGCGGGCAAAAACCGCATCCCGCACCTGCTGAAATCCAACGGTCATGAGGCGCGCCACGCCATACGCCAGGGTCAGACCGATGGCCCCAAGCGCAAAGTCCGGCACTTCTCCCGACAGGGTATCTACGGCTGATTTGTACAACAAGGGGGTGCCCACGGCGACCACTTTGGCCAAAACCAGCGCCAACATGGCAACCACGACGCGCTGGCGCACCCAAGCCGGTTTCGCAGGCCATAGATAGGGGATCACACGCCGAATGGTGCGCCACCCAGAGCGCCGTTCGTCCTGTTCGATCTGCTGTTCTGTCTTGCTGACCATGCGTCGCTCCGATGGATGGCCCCGTTACCCGGGCCGACGACACATAGGCCTGAGGTCGGCCAAAAACCAGACGCCACACCAAATTTCGGTCCAAGCCCCCCGCGTTGACGTCACTCGTCAACCTGGGCGATCTCATCCTTGGGCAAAGCAAAGATTTGTCCAGGATAGATCAGATCTGGATCCCGAATGCGATCCCGGTTGGCCTGGAACACGCGTACATACAGGATCCCGTCGCCATAGCGCTCGCGGGAGATGGCCCATAGAGTATCCCCCGGTTGTACAGTCACGGCTTTTATGGGCGAACGACGTTCGTCATCTCTCACCTCGGCGAGGGCTTCGCGTGATTCCCGTTTGAACGGGCTTTCGACCCGCGAGGTCACATCCCCCGTATCATCAACCTGATCGACACGCAGTGTGTAAACCCCGGTGTCCACTTCCGGCAGATCTGCCTTCCAGCTGCCATCAGCGCGGATGCGCGATGTGGTGATTGGCTTGTTGTCCAGGTATACGCGCACAAACCCGGCCGAGCGGCCGCTGCCCCGACCAGACAACGCCACATCGCCTGTGTCGTCATATGTGATCGCATCCAAGGCAACCGAGGTCAGAACCTGCGGTGCGATGCCGGGTGCCGACGGGGCTTGCAGGACACGCACACCGGTTTTGTCAGACAAAAGTACCGTGGTCGAGGCAGCAACCTCGGGCGCTGTTTCAGCCAGTGCGGCAGGCTTTGCCATCGAGTCCGAGACTTCGGCGACGTCAATCTCTGGTTCAGGTGCAGCACGCGGTTCCGCTTCCGGGTTTTGGACCTTGGCAACCACCACCGGGTCCACCTCGGGATCTTTGAGCGTCGCAAGTGCCTGTGGCATCTGCTCGGCCTGTGGTACATCGGGGACGGCCACCAGAACCGGCGAGGTCACCTGAACGTCGGGCGCAAAGATCTGCTGGCCCGTCGATGTGCTGACCAAAGGATCGACAGGCGCCGCCTCAACCACGGCCACTTGTTGGTCGGCCATTTCATCCTGCGCCACATCAACCTCGGCCTTGTCAGCGCGCGCCTCGCTCTGGGCCACGTCCCCAAGGGGTGCGCTGTCCGCGGCCTCGGCAACCTCAACCGCCGGAGCATCCGTGCTGCCGGCAGCCTCGGCAACCTCAACCGCCGGAGCCTCCGTGCTGTCCGCGGCCTCGGCAACCTCAACCG
>JAKVCP010000065.1 GCA_022448925.1 Paracoccaceae bacterium | reverse complement strand
GGGACTATTGTAAACAAGCGCAATCACAGCGAGGTGGTTGACCTTTACAAGGCGTGGGTTGTGCCTGACCGCCCGGAGACGGAGCGTGCAGTCCACCGGGGAATCGGGGTTGATTTTGCCATGTCTGAAGACATCACCCAAAAGATCCTGGCTGAGCGTGATGGGCTTGCGCAGAACGCAGTGCTGAAGCGGAATGGCTGCCAAACTGTCTATTCGGCGTGCCGGAACCGGGTTTTGTTGACAGCGACGTGGGTATTGAACACATTTCCATTGTTGCCGGGGCCAACACCCTTTTTCGACCGAACCCGGCGCGAAGCCTTTGTCGCCCAACATCATCCATTCATTGGTGTCATGCGTAGACGTGAGACACATGAAGCATCGCAAACGGTTGAGGGCCTTCTGCAATCGGCGCTTCGACGGCGGGCAAGGGCTCTGGCATCATGATCCCGATCCTGCGCACTTTCGTGATTGCCCTTGGGGGGGTTGCTCTCTTTCAACTTGTGAATATCCCTTTGCCGTGGCTTTTGGGGCCGATCTGCGCATGCCTTGTGGCGGCAATTCTTGGCGTGCGGCTGGATGGTTACAAGCCTTTGACAGATGGCATGCGCACGATACTGGGGGTCGCGGTGGGGGCAACTCTGACCCCGGTGGTTCTGAGCAGCATTCCTGGTATGTGGCCCACTCTGTTGATGGTGCCATGTTTGATTGGCATGATTGGCCTTGTAGGCATTCCCTACTTTCAACGACTTTGGGGCTATGATTTCACCACGTCCTACTATGCTGCGATGCCCGGTGGATTCCAGGATATGGTGCTGTTTGGCGAAGAAACAGGGGCCAATGTACGCATGCTGTCGCTGATCCATGCAACGCGGTTGCTGGTCATCGTCGTCACGCTGCCTTTTTTGCTGGCTGGCGTTTGGCAAGCGGACCTCGGCGCGCCTCCGGGTGTGCCGTTGGTGACCGTGCCCGCGTACGAACTGGCCTTGATGGCATTGTGCGCCATAGTCGGCTGGCAGGGCGCGCGGCGTCTCGGACTGTTTGGCGCGTCCATTCTGGGCCCGCTGATCCTGACCACTGCTGTAACCCTGGCCGGCTTCTTGCATGCACGGCCCCCGTCCGAGGCGATCTGGATGGCTCAGTTTTTCATTGGCATGACAATTGGTGCCAAATACTCTGGGATTACGCTCACTGAAGTCCGTCGCGATCTGCTGGCTGGTCTGGGGTTTTGTGTCTTGCTGATCCTGCCGACAGGAGTTGTCGTTCAGGTCAGTCTGCTGTCCGGGCTTGCGCCGGGGATGGAGGCCTTGTTGGCCTTTGCACCCGGAGGGCAGGCCGAATTGACCGTACTAGCCTTGATCGTGGGAGCGGATATGGCCTTTGTGGTAACGCACCACGTTTTGCGGATCTTTCTTGTGATCCTTGGCGCACCGCTGGCGATACGGTTTTTCGCGAAAGGCCCCAAGATCTGACAGGGCCAACGTTGTTTTAGCGGCCGGACAAAACCATAACATGACTGTTTCGATGAAGTAGATTGCGGATCGGAGTCTGTGCGGGCATCTATCACGGTACGCGGCCATGCGGGGCCACTCTTTCAGCGTGGCAAACGGGATCTCGACGGTGTGTCGGGTTTCGTACCTGCGCTTGCCGCATTCGATTGTTTCTTTTCGACTTTTCCTTGGCGAAACACAGGGTGCGATCTTTGGTTCCGCTCGTATCTCGCGGATCAATTTGCTGTCGCGTCCGCGATTTCCGATCAGGGTTTCGGCCTTGGGTAGGTCCTCGAAAATGCGTACTGATACACCTTTTTGACCCAGGTTTGAACCGGTTGTGGGGTGTCTTGTGCAGGGGGTAGATCGGCGCGATCAACCCCATGTGGCCTTGGAAAGTGCGGGGTCTATGACATTGAGATAGACGGCCAAAAAAGCGCGGCACAAAACGCCAAAACAACCCTAAATCGATGGCGCAGGGAAGCCGACATGCGGAATTTGTGAAATGACCCGCTCAACGGGTATCAAATTTTGCAAATATTCCAACAGATGACGGTTAGACCGTGCATGCCGTCAGGCCTCTCGTGTCAGGCCAAGTGTGTGCTCTCGTAGCCAGGCGATAAAGGCGCGCGGGTCCTTGGCCAGATCGTCCTCCATCTGATCGGCAGAGATCGCTGTGCCGACAATTGGGCTTTGCGCCTTGCCAAGAGCTGCGCGGACTTCATACAGCAACAGCCCCTGCCGGACGGTGGGTGATAAAAGGCTTGCGATTTGATAGGCGCGACTATTTTGACCGGTGAACCGGATTGGTACAACAGTTGCACCGGACCGCTGGATCATTTTTGCTGTGAAAGCAGTCCATTCACGTTCGATCGCGGGGCCGAAGTGGCGATCGGCAGAGGCAACAACGCCCGAGGGAAACAGCGCAACACAGCCACCATCAGACAGGTGCTGCATGGCGCGTTTGCGCATTTCAAGACTTTTCTGCAGCGCGTCAGGTTCATGATCAAAGGGGACTGGGATCATGAATTGATCGATTTCGCCAACCCCGGTCAGCAGTGACCGTGTCAGGATCTTGTAGTCTTCGCGTACGCGCCCGATCAGCTCTGCCAGAACCATTCCATCCACCAGCCCATGCGGGTGGTTGGCCGTGATCACGACCGGTCCGTCTTTTGGAATATTTGCGATCTCGGCAAAAGGGGTCTGTAGTTCAATTCCCATTACCCCAAGCGCCTGGTCCCAGAACCCCTGACCGTGCGGCACGCCCATTGCCTCAAACTTCCGAATGCGCCGCAATAGGTGAAACTTGGCTGTCAAAAGCTCAAGTGCCTGGATCACCTTTTGCTGTACGGGGTTGGTGAAGGTCGTGGCATACGACAGCCGGCGTCGATCGTAGGGCTGATCTGACAGATCGGTGCCGTCGCCTTGTGCACCCAGCTTGAGGCGTGTCTCTTTTCGAGCGCTGACCATGCCGGACGCGTCTGGCTGTCGCGCTTCTCTTTTGAATCTTGGCATTACACGTCTCCGAAGCTTTGCCGGGCATCACGCCCAATTCGCCTTGCCACTGACCCAAGTGTAGCAGATCAGAGTCGGGCAGGGCGTGCTGGTGTATGTCTTGGTCCCGGTTGGAATGACCGCCTCCACGGTTTCGGCTTTTGCAACTGCGTGTTTTGGAAGCCGCTGGCTGTGCAGTATTGCAAAAACAGGTGTCGGTTTGTTAATTCGCACTTGGTTGCGCGCCGTTTGCCTTTGATCCGGGCAGATTGTCAAGCATGGTGCTGGGGAAAGACATGTATTTTCCGGCATGCGGCTATTTTGCCGAGTGTTTGACTGATGCAGGTCATTACGGTCGTAAAAATCGCAAGATTGCCAGAAACTGGGACCTGAAACCCGGGTGGAAACTGATGATTTTGTTTGACCGTCTCGGGCCGCGTCAGCTGGCCGGACAGGGCACTGTTGATGTCTATGGGGTGTCGCTTTGCAAAGGTATCCTGAAGACTGCGCAACGGATCATTTTGGCGCAACCCGCATGTGAAACTTTGGAGACAAGGGGTAAGGTTGCCACAAGTTGGTAAGGGTTTGCGTCGCCAGATACACAAAAAAACCAGCCATCGGTGGCTGGTTATTTTGTCATATCGACTGTGTTGGTCGGGCTAGCAGGACTCGAACCTGCGACCTTCCGTCCCCCAGACGGACGCGCTACCAGGCTGCGCCATAGCCCGACGATGAGCGTGTAGATACCTGTTTCTGGGCCGGGGGCAAGCCCAAAATTCAGAGAAATAATGCTTAGCCCTGCGTCTGGTTCATACGATCGCGCAAAGACTTCAACTTGTGTACGACACCCAGAATGGCTCTGAGTTCACTGGCTGACCCTTTGCGGAGCGCTGCCAAGTTGGATAAGGGCCCGCGCTCAACCTCTGGACCGAGATCCACGCCAAGATCTGACGAATCAATATCTGGGGGCGCAAGATCCGAGGGCGCAGGGGCATCCTGTGTTTGCGGCGCTTCGGCGGCATCACTGTCGACGTCTTCGCGAGCGATTTTGGCAGACTCTTCGGTATTGGAATCGTCGCTGGCAGCGTCGATGCCACCAGGGCGCAAGAAGGATGGAAGAGAAGAGGGCTGTTCCGAAACGGTCTTGGCGGGATCGTCGGCCAGTGACGGGTCTGCTGTATCGTTGTCCTGCGCTTCGGTGGATGCATCTGCGCCATCTGCCACCGTCTCTATGGAAGAGGGATCCAGTGCATCTGACTCAAAAAGGGCCACAGATCCATCGAATGGCTCCATCGTCCCATCATCGCTGTGTCCCGACGACCCTTCGTTCCTGTCTTGGGCGTCGTCTGTTGTCTCGTGCAACGCGTTGGGGCCGCCTTCGTCGGGGTCCATCCCTGAAACCGGGTCCGGCGCGCGTACCGAAACGTCAGGGGCCTTTGCCCCATCTGCGCTGTCCGGATCGGCTGCGCTGGCCGGTTCGTCCGTGTCTGCGTGATCTGTATCGTTGGAGCCTTCGTGCCTTTGGGGGTCGTCAAACAGCTCTGCCTGTGGCGTCTCTGTTGCCGGCGCTGGCTGTGACGGGTCGCTGTGCAGGGACACAATATTTGTTTCAATCGGATCCTCTATCATATCCGTGCTGCTTGCGTCCTCGGGTGGGGGGATTGCTGCCTCAGAGGGTCCTTCTTCAATCTGTTGTGACAAAGCCGATACATGCTTGACCCCGCGGTCCCGCAAAACCTTTTGCACGCCCTTGATCGTCATGCCGTCATCATGAAGCAGTTTTTTGATGCCGCCCAGCAACTCCATATCCGTCGGGCGATAGTAACGCCGCCCGCCTGCGCGCTTAACAGGCTTGACCTGGGTGAACTTGCTTTCCCAGAAGCGCAAGACATGCGCTGGCGTATCTAGCCAGTCCGCCACCTCGCTGATGGTGCGAAACGCATCGCGGGACTTGCTCATCGTGCAGGCCTCAGCCCTTGTTTCCCGCGGCGACCCGATCTTTCATCAGATGGGATGGCCGGAAGGTCAGGACACGACGCGGCTGAATGGGCACCTCTTCGCCGGTTTTCGGGTTGCGTCCAACGCGCGCTGCCTTTTCGCGTACTGAAAATGTCCCGAAGGATGAGATCTTGACTTGCTCTCCGTCGACGAGGGCGTCGGACATATGGGCCAAAACACTTTCCACCAGTTCCGCCGATTCGTTACGCGACAGGCCAACTTCGCGAAAAACGGCTTCGCTGAGATCCATCCGTGTCAGGGTCTTTTCGCCCATGACCGTCCCTCCTTGTTTTTCGGCAGCATAGGCCGGAGGGAATTTCCGAGTCAATATCAATGGCTTGTATGCACAGCTTGCCATTGAAATTTAACAATGGGATGTAAAGGCTACCATCGTAAGGCCACTGCGCCCCAAGCCAAGCCTCCGCCAATGGCTTCGGTCACCAACAGCTCCCCTTTGTTCAATTTGCCATCGGCTTTTCCGACCGACAGCGCCAGGGGGATTGAAGCCGCCGAAGTGTTGCCGTGATCCTGAACCGTCACAACAACCTTCTCCATTGGAATTTCAAGCTTTTTTGCCGTTCCGCGGATGATGCGTATGTTGGCTTGATGTGGGACGATCCAATCAATGTCAGCCTTGGTCAAACCGGTCTTTTGCAAAGCAGCAGAGGACGTGGCGGCCAGTTTTTCAACAGCATGACGAAAGACTTCGCGCCCCTCCATCCGCAAATGACCGACAGTTTGGGTTGAAACACCGCCGTCTACATAAAGGATATCGCGATGGCGCCCATCTGAATTCAGATCGACAGCCAAGATGCCCCGATCGTCGGCGTCTCCGTTGCCTGGCTGCGCGTCCAGAAGCACGGCGCCTGCGCCGTCGCCAAACAGCACACAGGTGGACCGATCTGTCCAATCCATAAGCCGACTGAAGGTTTCCGCGCCAATCACCAACACCCGTTCTGCCTGGCCCGAGACGATCAGGGCGTTCGCATTGCCAAGCGCGTAGATGAACCCGGCACAAACGGCTTGTACATCAAAAGCAAAACCGCGGGTCATGCCAAGTTGTGCCTGCACCATCGTTGCCGACGATGGAAAGGTCAGGTCAGGGGTCGAGGTTGCGACCACGATTGCATCGACATCATCCGGCGTCATCCCGGCGTCCTTCAGGGCCCGCTGTGCTGCCTTGACAGCCATATGCGAGGTCGTTTCCCCTTCGGCAGCGAAATGACGACGCGCAATGCCACTTCGCGACCGGATCCACGCATCTGTGGTATCGAGCGTTTGTTCGAACTCGGAGTTTGGCACAATTCTTTCGGGCAAATAATGCCCGACGCCTGCAATGACAGCGCGTGTCGTCATGTTGGTTTACCGCTCATGTGCCTGAATTTCGAGTGTCGTGGTCAAGGTCTGCCGCGGATGCAACCCGCGCCGCCAGCTTGTTGGTAAATCCGGTTTCAGCAAGCTGAAAGGCCAATTTGACGGCCGCCGATACCCCTGTTGCATCTGCTGAGCCATGTGACTTGACCACGGTGCCGTTCAACCCAAGAAAGACGCCGCCATTGACCCGGCGCGGATCGATTCGCTTTTGCAGCCTGCGCAACGAGGTCAGCGCCAACAATGAGGCAAGCCGGGAAAGTGGCGAATAACGAAAGGCTTCGCGAAGAAGATCACCGATCAGGCCGGCTGTGCCTTCTCCGGTCTTCAAGGCGATGTTGCCGGTAAACCCGTCAGTGACGATCACATCTGCAACATTTCCGGGAATATCACCGCCTTCGACAAAGCCGACAAAGGCGAAATTGGCTTCATGTGCCTGGGCACTGATCAGGTCATGCGCCTCCTTCAGTTCGGCGCGGCCCTTGTGTTCTTCTGTGCCGACGTTCAGCAAGCCCACCCGGGGGCGGTCCAAATTTAGGCCGTTGCGTGCATACGACACGCCCATCAGCGAATACTGAAGCAGGTCACGCGCATCAGCCCGAATGTCCGCCCCGACGTCCAGCATGATATTGAAATGCTGGGGATTACGTGACGGCCATAACACAGCGATGGCCGGGCGGTTGACCCCGGGCAGTTTGCGCAGTCGCACCATGCTAAGGGCCATCAAGGCACCGGTGTTGCCACAAGAAACCGCTACAGTCGCGTCGCCGTTGCGCACCGCTTCGACAGTGGACCACATCGAGGTCCCCTTGCCGTGCCGCATCACCTGGCTGGGCTTGTCGTCCATCGTCACGACGCCCTCAGCATGGCGGATTTCGCAGCGGCCCTGCAAATTGCGCCGACGTGCAACGAGCCGCTCAAGCTCGTCCTTGGGGCCGTGCAACAAAAAGCGAATGTCTGGATTTATCTTTGCAGAACGCGAAATACCGGCGACAACTGCCGCCGGCCCATGGTCACCTCCCATGGCATCTATGGACAAAACGATCGAGCCTTTGGCTTGCGATGTTGAGTCCATGTGCGACGCCTGCGAGGTTATCTGTCGTATGGTTAAGCCGCGTCGTCTTCGAGATCGATTTCATCAACCGCAGCGATCACTTCGCGCGAGTTGTAATGACCACACGAAGGGCAGACGTGGTGCGGGCGCTTCAGCTCGCCGCAGTTTTCACACTCGTTCGGGTTGCCCGCGATCAGAGCGTCATGTGCACGGCGATTGTTGCGGCGCGACTTGGATACTTTGTTTTGTTGGACGGCCATGTCTCAACCTCAATTAATCGTTTGCAGACCAGCAGCTGGTCCGATTGTTTGCGCAGTGTCCGGCCTCTTAGTCGGGAAAAGGCCCCGGACACAAGCCTGAATCCTGATGAAGGCGCGAAAATACGGTGAAAACTTCAGTTCGCAAGCCTTTTCTCGTCCTGAAACTCACGAGTCCTTGTCCAATTTGTCGCGTAAGGCCTGAAGTCCGGCAAAAGGACGCGCATCCGCGTCGGTCATCGGTTTGCTGCCAGGCTCTGTAAAGACCGCATCACCCAATGCGGATCCGGCCGCCCTTGGATATGCAGGAAGCGCCAGTGACAAGGCCTCGATCATGACGTCATGCACGCTGATCACATCGCCCAAAAGTTCAGTCGTGTCATCCTCTGGCATCTCTGTCTCCGAGCCCGCCTCGGGCAGGTCGAGTTGTGGCAGGTACCGGCGCTGGATCGTTTCGTCTATCCGCGTGGTTACCGGGTCCAGCGTCACCACACAGGCCTGACTGACCGTTGCCCCCAGCTTGCCTGTCAGAACCCAGCCGCGTTTTCCCCGGGCTTGCAGTTCTGCGTCAAAGGTCAATTTGCGGATGGCGAGCACGTCGAGAGACTCTGCAATCTTGGCGCGTTCTTCTGCGCTTGGATGCAGCTCAAACGTGAACGGCCGACTGGTGGGCAGGTCGGCGACCCGAAATTCCCCTGTGCGGAGTGGCGCCTGTGACATGGTCTGCAGATTTCCCTGACTTGAACGAAGCGATTTTACTCTGTACTTCGGGATACGAGGCATGTCGAGCCAACACAAGAGGTGCAAAATGCACGGACCATCTCGCCGGATCAGAGCGTTGATAGCCATCCTGGCCGTCACATTGGTATCTGCCTGCGCCGCCCAATATAGGCAGCATGGCTATATTCCCCCTGAGGAAGATCTCCAGAATGTCGTGGTCGGCGTTGATACACGCGATACGGTGGCCGAATCCATCGGCGTTCCGACAACGTCGGGGGTTCGCAATGACACGGGCTATTATTACATCAGAAGCCAGGTCAGACACTTTGCAGCCCGACGCCCCGAGGTGGTGGATCGCACGGTGCTGGCGATATACTTCGACGGGTCCGGCGTGGTGCAGGATATCGTGACGTACGGGCTTGAGGACGGGCGGGTTGTGCCGATCTCGCGCAGGGTTACCCGCTCTGGCGATTCCAAACTAAGTTTCATTCGGCAATTGTTTGGCAATATCGGTGGGTTCAGCCTAGAGGGTCTATTGAATTGATGCGATGCGGGCGAAAGGGGACATCCTTTCGTTCTGCGCCGCAGGTGGCGTCATGAACCTGTGCAAGGGCCGCTTCCGAGCCCGGGTGGCCCGAACCATGGGCGAGGTGCAGGCCGCGCAGCGGTTGAGGTCTGTGGCCTTTCACGAGCGGTGGGACGGTCTTGACGTAGATGCCTTTGATCCTTTGTGTGTTCATGTCCTGGTAGAGGATACAGGGTCCGGAGAGCTTGTGTGCTGTTTCAGGCTGTTGCCACTGCAGAGCGGTCTTGAAATTGGCGGGTGCTATGCGGCGCAATACTATGAATTGTCGGCTTTGCAGGGGTTCGATGGCCCAATGGTCGAGATGGGCCGGTTTTGCGTGCACCCGGACTGGAAAGACCCTGACATTCTGCGTGTCGCTTGGGCGGCCATGACCCGATATGTCGACGAGGCGGGTATCGAACTGATGTTCGGGTGTGCCTCGTTTCGGGGCACAAATGCCGAGGCCTATCAGGATGCCTTTGCAATGCTGCGTGATCGTCATATCGCGCCCAAACGGTGGTTGCCGCGGGTCAAGGCCCCCAAAGTGTTTCGATTTGCCTCTCGCTTGCGCTGCAAACCGGACATGAAACAGGCGATGTTGCGGATGCCGCCGTTGTTGAAGACATATCTGATGATGGGGGGATGGGTGAGCGATCATGCGGTTGTTGATACTCAGATGAACACGTTGCATGTGTTCACAGGGGTCGAGATCAATGCCATTCCGCCAGCCCGAAAGCGATTGTTGCGCGCAGTTGCGAGCTGACGCACGGGGGCTCTGCCCCCGAACCCCCGGACGTATTTGGTGAAAGATGAAAGAGCATCGGGTTGACCTTGGCATGCAACGGGCCTAGCCCATCATCATGGCACAGGCACCTTTACTTCAGCTTTCAGACATATCCTTGACGTTTGGCGGCGCGCCGGTCTTCGACGCGCTTTCGCTGGTTGTGCAGCCCGGTGACAGGGTTGCGTTGGTCGGGCGAAATGGGTCTGGCAAGTCCACATTGATGAAAGTCATGGCAGATCTTGTCGAACCAGATCGCGGTTCACGGGTGGTGCCGCCCGGGGCAAGTGTGGGCTATATGGAGCAGGATCCGGACCTGTCGGGTTTCGAGACACTTGGTGACTACGCAACTTCGGCATTGGAACCGGGTGAGATGTACCGTGTCGAGCGCGCCGGTGAAGGGCTGAAGTTTGATCCTGCGAAGCCGGTATCGACTGCCTCTGGGGGAGAGCGGAGGCGCGCGGCGCTTGCCAAGCTCATGGCAGAAGACCCTGCATTGATGCTGCTGGATGAGCCCACCAACCATTTGGACATCGAGGCTATTGGGTGGCTTGAAGCGGAACTAAAAGCTACGCGAAGAGCCTTTGTTTTGATCAGCCATGACCGGCGGTTTCTGACGGAGTTGACACGCGCCTCGCTTTGGATTGATCGCGGCATGGTGCGCCGGCAGGACAAGGGCTTTGCGGATTTCGAGTCCTGGCGGGACAAAACCTGGGAAGACGAAGACCAGGCCCGGCATAAATTGGATCGAAAAATCAAGTCAGAGGCGCGGTGGGCAGTTGAAGGGATCAGCGCGAGACGCAAACGGAACATGGGCCGGGTGCGGGCGCTGCAGGACTTGCGCAGCGAGCGTGCCAGCATGATCCGTCGACAGGATGCGGCCGCGATGGAGCTTGCGTCCGGCCCGAAGTCGGGAAAAAAGGTAATCGAGGCTACGGGGCTCGCAAAGTCCTTTGCGGACAAGGTAATCCTGCGTGATCTGTCGTTGAAAGTGCAGCGCGGGGATAGGGTGGCTTTTGTCGGGCCGAATGGGGTGGGCAAGACCACTGTGATCCGCATGTTGATGGGCGAGATTGAGCCCGACCGCGGAGAGGTCGCCCTGGGCACCAATCTGGTTTCGGCTGTCTTTGATCAGACGCGCGCGCAGCTTGATCCTGAGATGACGCTTTGGGAAAGTCTGACAGGCGATCCCGAGATGCGGGTCAGTGGCAAGGCTGATCAGGTTCTGGTGCGGGGCCAGCCGAAACATGTGGTGGGATATCTGAAAGAATTCCTGTTCGATGATCGCCAGGCGCGAGCCCCGGTTCGGTCTTTGTCCGGCGGGGAAAAGGCCCGATTGCTATTGGCCAAGATAATGGCCAGAGAAAGCAACCTGTTGGTGCTGGATGAACCGACAAACGACCTGGATGTCGAGACGCTGGACCTGCTGCAAGACCTTTTGGGGGATTACGACGGCACGGTCTTGTTGATCAGCCATGATCGAGATTTTCTGGACCGTGTCGCCACGACAACGGTTGCAATGGAGGGGCAGGGACGCGCTGTGGTCTATGCGGGTGGCTGGAGCGATTATCAGGCCCAGCGCCGCGCAACAGCACAAGACGGCCCATCGGTACGTAAAGACAAATCCACAGCAAAACCCGTGCGCGTCAAGCCACAGAAAAGCAAACCTGTTTTGAGCTTTACCGAAAAACACCGGTTGGATGAACTGCCCGGGCTGATTGACCGGCTTGAAGGGGAAATCAACAAACTGGAAGATCTGTTGGGAGACCCCAATCTGTTCACGCGAGAACCGGTTAAGTTCAAGAAGGCCACAGAAATGCTCGCCGAGCGGCAACAGGCGCTTTCGGAAGCAGAATTGGAATGGTTGGAGCTGGACGAAAAAGCCGGCGGTTGACGTGTACGCCTTTGCAGGCCGGGTTTTTGGGAAGGCGCATCAGCTTGCGCCCATACCCCGTGTCAGCTCTGGTCATTGAGCCCAATAGTAGCTTGCTTGCAACATCGAACTCCCGCTGCGGTGATGCCCAATGTCTGATTTGCAGGGTAAACCGATCATTCGCCTGTTTCGGAATTCGAATGACAAGCAGCCAACTAGGGTCAGGACCCATTGATTTCCTCGGGATGGCGTGGTTCACGGTTCGAAAACGAGCGGTGACCATGTCTGATCTGTTTTGGCTGACCCACGCCCAGATGGCGCGTCTTGAGCCCTTCTTTCCTAAGTCATACGGCAAACCACGCGTTCACTGCCCGGCAGGGTATTGCGGAGCAATGTCCCGAGAGGGATGATCGACGTGTTCTGAGCGGGATTATCTTCATCAATCGCAATGGCTTGCGGTGGCGGGATGCTCCCTCCGCCCACGGGCCGCACAAAACGCTCTACAACCGTTGGAAACGGTGGAGCGACAAGAGCATCTTCGCGCGAATGATGGCCGGTTTGGCTGCCGAGCACGGCGAGACGAAGACCGTGATGATAGACGCGACCTATCTGAAAGCTCACCGAACGGCGACCAGTTTGGGCGTAATAAAGGGGGGCGTGGACGCCTGATTGGTCGGACGAAGGGCGGCATGAACACTAAACTGCACGCTATCTGAGACGGCCGGGGCCGACCGCTCGACCTTTTCATGATCGCCGGACAAGTCAACGACTACATCGGCGCGCGAGCCTTGTTGGGTAGCCTGCCGGCTGTCGATCGGCTGCTCAGCGACCGAAGATATGACGCAGGATAGCTCAGAAAAGCATTGAAAGACAAGGGGATACACGCCTTCATCCTTGGCCGTAAGCAACGCAAGAAGTTGGTGAAATACGACAAGCGTCGCTACAAACGCCAGAACCGGATCGAGATCATGTTCGGCAGGCTAAAGGATTGGCGACGCGTTGCGACATGATACGACAGGTGTCCGATGGTCTTCCTGTCTGCCATCGCCCTCGCAGCAACCGTCATCTATTGGTTATGAGTCCTGAACCTAGCTTCCGCAGGATGCTATCGGCGCGGCGCGTTGCAGCATGCCATAGAGGTCTCGAGGGTCGTCAGGATCAGCCAGCATGTCCAGGCGCTCGACATAGGGTTTGCCATCGATCCGGTCGCGGATGTAGCGCAGGGCCGAGAAATCCTCGATCGCAAAGCCAACTCCGTCAAACAGCGTGATTTGCCGATCGGAAACGCGCCCTGGTCGCGTGCCTGACATGACTTGCCAGATTTCGGTTACAGGAAAGTCCGAAGGCATTTGTTGAAGTTCGCCCTCAACCCGTGTTTGGGGGGGGTATTCGACAAACACGTCGGATCGCAAAAGAATGTCGCGGTGCAACTCGGTCTTGCCGGGGCAGTCTCCTCCGATCGCGTTGATGTGTACACCCGAGCCAACCATATTGTCAGTCAGTATGGTTGAAAATTGCTTGTCCGCCGTGCAGGTCGTAATGATCTGAGCGCCTTCCAGTGCGTCATGGGCGCTGTGGCAGCAATTTATAGTCAGACCCTGGTCTTCGAGATTTCGCGCCAGCTTGGTCGTGGCGCGCGGATCGGTGTCGTACAGCCGAACATTGGTGATGCCGCACAGGACGTTCATCGCAATCGCCTGAAATTCTGACTGTGCGCCATTGCCGATCAAGGCCATGGTGTCCGCCCCAGCGGGTGCAAGGTATTTGGCGACCAGTGCGGATGTGGCGGCCGTGCGGATCGCTGTCAGTACTGTCATTTCTGTCAAGAGTTCTGGGTAGCCGGTCGCGACATTGGCCAAGAGACCAAAGGCCGTTACTGTTTGAAGACCGTCTTGCGTGTTCTTGGGGTGGCCGTTGACATATTTGAACCCATACGTGTCACCGTCCGAGGTGGGCATCAGCTCGATCACGCCAACCTCTGAATGGGATGCCACGCGCGCGGATTTGTCGAACTCTGGCCATCGCCGAAAGTCCTCTTCTATGTAGTGGGCCAACTCGTGCAGCATCACATCAAGCCCGATGTCATGCACAAGGCGCATCATGTTTGCGACGCTCACGAAGGGAACGTAGGCGGTGTTCGACGGAAGGGGTGGGGCAGGATGCATGCAGAGGCCTCTTACAAAGGTGACCTAGGCTCGCATATGAATGCTACAGACAAAATTGACAAATTGTATAATTTATGCGCAGTCAGAACGAATAAATGGCTACAGTAGGTGAGCAATTTGACAAGGTCTTCAAAGCCACTGTACGATGCGCTTGACCGCAGGCTGATTTCCATTCTGCGCGAAGACGGGCGTGCGCCGGTGTCGAAACTGGCAGAAATACTGGGCGTGACGCGCACAACTGTGCAGGCGCGGATGGACCGTCTTTTGCAGTCCGGCACATTGTTGGGGTTCACCGCACGCGTGCGGGAGGACTATGAAGAAGGCGAAATCCGGGCAATCATGATGATTGAAGTGGTTGGCAAATCAACGGCCCAAGTCATCCGCCTTTTGCGCGGCATCCCCGAGCTTTATGCGCTGCACACGACCAACGGCAACTGGGATCTGGTGGCCGAACTGCGCGTACCGAACCTGCAAGAATTTGATCGCATTCTGCGCGATGTCAGAATGATTGATGGCGTATTGAACAGTGAAACCAATCTTCTGCTTTCCAGTGTGTAGCCTCGTGTGTGCACCTCTGGACGGGCGCGGTTGTGACAAGCCTCGCGCACGCGCCTGAACGGCGGTTCCAACTCTGGCCGCCGTACTGAAGACTTGGGGCCGGTGCGACACTCCAGTCAATGCTGGGCAACCGATCAAGGCTGGTGCGACCGGCCTATCGCCCCTTGGTGTCGCTGGCCTGACATCACCTGTCGCAGCCGTGAACGCACCCTGATCGTGTGGTAAAAGCACCGGACGCGGACAGCGAGAGGTCTTATGTTTTTGAAAAAAAACACAAATCAGCGCAAGGTGATCGCATTTTCGCGCCAAAGCATGTCTTGGGTGTAGCCGGTCTGTTAGGTCCTGAAGCGCCATGCGCCTTCGTTCAGCGCAGGCGCTGAGTGGGTCTCGCATGTGGCACTCCGTGAAAACCGGACGGGGGACTTCAGTCCTGCGATCCCCTCGGGTGAAATTGCCATCCCACGGGCGACGATCTGTGGGTCTGACAGCGCCTCTGAGACCGAATTTATCGGACCACAGGGCACGCCTACGGCTTCGAGATCCTTGATCAATTCCGCTCGGGTGATCTTGGTCAAAGCCTCACTCAGCACGGCAACCAGGTCATCCCGGTGTGTTACACGTTGTGGGTTCGTTGCATAGCGCGCATCGTCAGGCAGGGCCGGTAAATCAAGCACAGTGCACAGCGCTCGGAACTGACGGTCATTTCCGCATGCGATGATGACATGGCCATCCTGGACCGCGAAGACCTGGTAGGGCACGATATTTGGATGGGCATTGCCCATGCGTGTCGGCTCTGTCTTGCCAAGCAGATGGTTTGTCGCCTGATTGGCCAGCACCGCAACGGCGCAATCAAGCAATGACACGTCGATGTGCTGCCCCAGGCCAGATTTGGCCCGTTCGGCCAGAGCGGACTGTATCCCGATGACGCCGTAGAGGCCGGTGAAGATATCAATCCAGGCCACGCCCACTTTCTGCGGCTCACCAGCTGGGTCTCCGGTCAGATCCATGATGCCGCTCATGCCCTGGATCAGAAAGTCATAGCCGGGCTGCGTGGCCCGCGGCCCGGTCTGCCCGAAGCCGGTGATTGACAGATAGATCAGGCCGGGGTTCTGGACCTGAAGCGTGGCATAGTCGAGGCCGAATTTGTCCAGTCCTCCGACCTTGAAGTTTTCAATCACCACATCGGCTTGGGCGATCAGATCCTTCAGCTTTCTCAGCTCTGCGGGATCGCCGAAATCGCAGCTCACCGATCGTTTGCCCCGGTTGGCGGAATGAAAATAGGCGGCCACTGTTTCCGATGTGCCATCTTGGCGCGGGCGTTCAATGAATGGTGGCCCCCATCGGCGCGTATCATCCCCCGCTGGGGCCTCTACCTTGATCACCTCGGCGCCCATATCGGCCAGAGTTTGGCCCACCCACGGGCCGGCCAGAATGCGCGCAAGCTCAACGACTTTCAAGCCGGCAAGGGGAGCGGTCTTCGTCATGTCGAGAGCACTTCAAAAAGCAGGGTAAGGCAGTGCATGCATGCGCCTTTGCATTTCATGTCAGGTCGTGTGGGTACCGTAAGCCGGATTTGATCGGCAGGCGCAACCATTGATGCAAGGCATGGCGGGCAGAGCCCATATCGCAACGGTCTGGCCGTGCGAAATGAGGATGCCCCGCAACACCCGCGACAAAAATGCCGCATGATGCGGCGGCATCCCGCCGGGCTGGCAGGCTCTTCGTTTCGCACTTGCCGTGACAGGGGTGGATAAAGCAGTCTTGTGGTCAGACGAGGGCACAGGGGGTTGGATGCGTAACGTAACAGGCTGGATCGTCTTGGTCCTGGGGATACTGGGGTTAAGCTATTGGGGCGCTCAGACATATGCAAAGCGCATTCAAGTCAACATTCTTGGGGCGGCGCAGAATGCGGTGCAAAGCACTGTGCACGATGTGGGTGTCACCGTATCAGGTCGCGATGTGACAGCGACAGGCTTGGCCGACAGCGCGGACGAGCGTCAAAGCATCCTTGAAAGTCTGGACAAGATCCCGGGACGTCGCGTTGTGCGCGACAAGTTGACGGTGCTGGAACGCGCCCGGCCGTTTGTGACAGAAGGCGCAAAAACGGGGCAAGGCCAGCAAATCGGGGGGCACGTGCCAACAGAGGCCCTGCGTGCGCTGCTTGTGCGTCGCGACATGATGGGTGCCAAATCGATGACGCTGGCGGCTGGTGCGCCAGAGGGGTGGAATGGCGCGGTGGATTCGGCCTCGGCGGCCTTGGCCCCCCTGGAGTTTGGCGCTTGGAGCCTTAGCGACATGGTTCTCCGCTTCACAGGAGAGGCGCGCACACCCGTTGAACAAAACGCAGCGCTTGAGATCTTGCAAATCCTGCCCGAAGGTTTTGTTGTTGAAACAGAAATAATGTTGCAGGACGATGGGCGCCCACCTGAGTTTGCAGTGGTCTACAACGCGGCCACAGGGGCTGCGGTCACTGGAAAGCTGCCGTTTGGTGTGGCGCCTTCGGACCTGGCTGGACCGCTGGGGGTATCGGGTGTTGTGGGGGATGCGCGGGCCTCGCTTGTGGATCACCAGCGCGCCGAGGCTGCATTCGCGGCGCTGTCAGCATTGCGCCCCTGGTTGCAGCAGTTCGATCTTGCAACACTGAACGTCAGTGCAACGGGACTGAAGTTGTCGGCCAGCGCAGTGCCCGGAACTGACCTGTCCCTCGTAAAAGATGCGCTGACGTCGGCGTTTGATGACGGGGCCGTAGAGATCGAAATGACGAATGAACTGCCGCCCGAGAACACGACGCGCCTCAATGCTGCCACAGGGCAGCGCGAACAGGTCGTTTCGGGTTTCTGGTTGCCCGTTGTTCAATTCGACCCAACCATCACGGCGTGTTCTGATTTGACATCAGCGGCGCTGGCGCAATCGCGGATCCGGTTCTTGTCGGGGTCGTCGCGTCTTGGGCCGCAGGCCGTGATGGCGATCAACGGATTGGCGGCGATCATGCGGCCCTGCATCCTGTCGGCCGGCCTGTCAGCTGAACTGGGCGGCCATACGGACAGTTCGGGCGACCTGAGTGCCAATATGCAGCTCAGCCTCGAACGGGCTGAAGCTGTACGCAGCGCCTTGGCCCAACGTGGGATCCCCTTGGGATCCATGAGCGCTGCGGGTTATGGCGCATCGCGCCCAATTTCCGACAACACAACCGAAGAGGGCCGGGCGCAGAACCGGCGGACCACAATTATCTGGCAGATGGGTCGCTAGACCAGCCTGCCAAACAGGGGAGTGAGTGATGTTTCAGAACTGGGGATTTCTGGTCACCGAGATGGTGACATTGATCATTATTGCCGCGCTTCTTGGCCTTTTCGTGGGCTGGCTGATCTGGGGACGTCGCAGCGCGATCGCGGATGACAGCGACAGCAGTCAGTTGCGCGCAGAGCTTGAGGCCTGCCAAGCCAAGAGGCAAGCACAGGACCAAAAGATTGCCGAGTTGACCTCCCGTATGTCTGCCGCGGCCGCGTCAGTGACTGATGACACCCTCGAGCCTGTAGAAGAGCCGCAGCCAGAAGTCAGTGCTCCGGTGGCACAGGATGATACCGAAGACCCGTCAGATCAAGAGCCGTCGGAGCAGGGCGTCAAGCCAGAAGCCCTCGCAGAGGCACGAGACGGAATGCCAGACGATCTTAAGCAAATCAAGGGCATAGGGCCAAAACTTGAAAGTCTTTGCAATCGCCTCGGCTTTTTCCATTTCGATCAGATCGCCGCATGGACCGAAGATGAGGTGGCCTGGGTCGACCAGAACCTTGAAGGGTTCAAAGGGCGCGTAACGCGAGACAATTGGGTCGCGCAGGCCCAAGTGCTTGCGGCGGGTGGCGCGACTGAGTTTTCGGACCGGGTCAAAGACGGAGACGTGTATTGATCAGGGCAGCACTTGCAGCCAGACCCAGACCGTCAGGATACTGAGTGCCGTCGCGATCAAAACGGACGAAGCCGCCACGCGCTTGGCCCGACCATACATGTTCGCAAAGACATACCCGTTGATGCCTGGGGCCATGGCTGCGGTCACTACGGCTGACCGAAAGGCATCTGTGCCCAGATCAAGTGCCGTGCCCATGGTCCATGTGACTATGGGGTGTAGAAGTAAGGACGTTGCGCAAACCATTGCAATTACGCGAAAGTCTCCTTCTGGCTGATAACGGCGCAGGACGCCGCCAACGGCGAAAAGCGCTGCAGGCAACGCTGTGTGCGCAACCATGGTCAACGCATCTTCGGCGGGTCCGGGCAGCCCAATTCCCAGAAGGTTGAATGCCATGCCCAATGCAATGGCAAGGATCAACATATTGCGGAACATGGCCGACAGGACTTTGCCAGGCAAGTGGTGCCATCCGCTGCCGCGCGCCCGCGCGATTTCCATCGCGGTGATGCCAAGGCCGTAGCAGAACGGAGTGTGCAAAGCGACAATGGCAAAGTTGCTGGTCAAGGCATCCGATCCGTATGCGCGCTCGGTGATCGACAGCCCAAGCAGAACGGAGTTCGCAAAAAGACAGCAAAACCCAATGGCGACACTGTCTTCCCACCCGCGCTTGAATAGCAGATGGTCGAGCCGGAATAGAAACTGGCCAGCAAAGCCAGGTCAAAACCCGCACCCAGATCCAGCGTCCAGATCGCGCGAAACAGAAGGCAGGGAATTGCGAAACCCTGTGTGAATGTCATCAGCCCGTCGATGCTGCTGTCGGGCATTCCAAACTTCCAAACGGCAAGATAGCCAGCGCCGATCACAAGAAAGACCGGCAAAATAACGTCGATC
>JAKVCP010000064.1 GCA_022448925.1 Paracoccaceae bacterium | reverse complement strand
GGGTGCTGAAATACCAGGCACAACCCAAAGGGCGGCCCCCGCCCGCGCGGCCGCGCCCCGGGGGTATGCGTTAATCCGGGGGGGGGAACCCCCCACGCGGCTCAAATCGCGGGCGAACATCTCGACGTAGGCCAACATGTGGTGTCCCCAGGTCACCGGCTGGGCGGTTTGCAGATGTGTAAAGCCGGGCATGACCCAATCGGCCCCGATCTCGGCCTGTGCCACAAGGGCCCTCATCAAGGCCTGCAATCCGGCGGCCACCGCATCCAGCTGGTCGCGCACCCACAAACGGAAATCTGTCGCCACCTGGTCATTGCGTGACCGCGCCGTGTGCAGCCGCCCCGCGGGATCTCCGATCAAGGCGGTCAAGCGGGCTTCGACGTTCATATGGATGTCTTCCAGCGCCGTTGAGAATTCGAACTGCCCGGTTTCAATTTCTGACAACACCGTGAGCAAGCCTTTCCGGATCGCTTCGACGTCGCTAGGGTCAACGATGCCCGTGGCACCCAACATGGCAGCATGGGCCCTTGAGCCGGCGATGTCCTGCGCCGCCATTCGCTGGTCAAACCCGATCGAGGCATTTATCGCCTCCATGATCGCGTCTGGTCCGGCGGAAAAGCGGCCGCCCCACATCTGGTTCGAGGTCGTGTCTGACATGTGCAATGCCCCTGGAGGGAAGATGAGAAAAGTTCTGTTCGCGCTCCTGTATACGGCCATGGCCGGTGTTGCAATTCCAGCGGGCGCCGAAGGCACCGGAGTTTCAGCCGCAAACGCCCTTCGCACTGGCGACATGAAGAAACTGACCTTTCATGCTGCGCCCAAACCAGTCAGCGCGGCGACATTCACCGATTTCGCGGGATCGGCCAGTCTGCAGTTGTCGGATTACCGTGGCAAATACGTTCTCTTGAACTTTTGGGCGACCTGGTGCGCCCCCTGCCGAAAAGAGATGCCGATGCTGTCAGAGTTGCAAGCAGACCTTGGCGGAGACAACTTCGAAGTTGTCACAATCGCCACCGGACGCAATCCGGCACCGGCAATGAAAAAGTTCTTTGACGAAATCGGTGTCGAAAACCTGCCACTGCATCGTGATCCAAAACAGGCTTTGGCGCGCGACATGGCGGTCTTTGGGTTGCCGATCACGGTTATCCTCAACCCCGACGGCGAAGAAGTGGCCCGCCTGCGCGGAGATGCCGACTGGTCCAGCGATGCGGCAAAAGCGATATTGCGTGCTTTGATCGCAAACGGCTGACAGCGCGCAAAGACCAGCTGACCGTTCACCGCGGACACATCAGCCCGTTCGGCAGACAAACATCAGACGATGGCCCCGGTGGCGCACGCCCTGCCCGAACTGTCTTTGGACCCATGCAACGCGTCCAAGAAAAAAGCGGTGGAGAAACTCCACCGCTTGTCATTCTAAAAAGGGTTGCGTGATAAAATCCGGGAAAAATCTTGGTGCTGAAATCGCGAGAAATTTCGCCAACTCAAAACATCAGCTTGGGATCTGAACCATGCGAAACTGAAACAGCTTGGTGATCCAGGAAAAAGCTTTGGTCATCTTGGTCAGTCTCCCTTTGCTGTGGGTCGGTCTTGTGCGAACCGATGTCCCCACTATGCGCGGACTGATGCATGGTACGAGCTTCAAGTCCTGGAACATGAGCCATGCCTCTGGAACCTGTTCCAAAATTTGGTACAGTTGTCCTCGCGATGCCAGGAGATCCCGATGTCAACCCAATTCAGCCGTGAACTGATTTGCCTTGCGGCCATGCGCCAGGCCCGGGCAAATTTCTTTGATCGCGTTGTCGATCATGCCGAAACCTGGCGGCGTGACCGGGGCGAAGACGATCCCACCAGGGATGAGCGCAAATTGCTGCGCAGCGAAGGCGTGGCACAGATTGCCGAGTTTTTCTTTGCGATTCTGGAAGGTGGCGTAAATTCTCCGGCGGCGCTGCGGAGTTTTTTTGAACGACACAATGCCGACATGTCGGCACTGCTTGAAACCTGTGAACGGGGGTACACGCGGTTTGGCTTATCGGAATCGCGGGTGAAATCAGCAATGTTCAAAGACCATCAAATCGATCTTGTGGTGCATGAAAGTAGCCATGGGGTGGTCACATTCGACCAACGCTCAATAGGGAAAATACTGACCCAGGTTATGTCTTACGAAAGCTGCCGCACGCTGCTTATACTGCTGTCCGGGGCCGGACTTCTAAAGCGGCGTGACTTTCGGGCTGTGGTTCTCATAAGCTCTGACGGAACTTTGGAGTCGCTTTACAAAGATCACCTGAGATACATTTCCGGAGCAGTGACCCCACAGACCTGAGGAGCCACGTTTTTTGAAACATTTGTTCGTCATCGGACTATTCTGGACCGCTGCATCCCCTTGCTTTGCACAAGATCCCGCCCAGACATTTTTAAGCGGTGTCGCTGAATTGTCCGTCGTAGAGTGTCACACTCTTGCCGACCGGATTTTGACAGTTGATGAACCCGGCACCTCGGCACAAGCATTGAACCTGCTCAGCCGTGCAGTGCGCGAACAGTGCTATCTGACAGCCATGCGGGCAGAACCTTCAGCGCCCCAACTGGGCTTTTTTGGCGGTCTGCTGCGAGGGCGCCCCAACAACGAAGATGCCGAAGCGCAAGACGAATCGCTCTCTTCTGGTGATCGCGCAGAGGGCGGTCAGCCGAGCGTATTCCGCAAGGACATGCAGACCCGTGCCAAGGCGTCAGAAACCCTGCTGCGATCCGCGATGGCAGCTGACTCCGGGGTGCAAAATGACTTGTTGCGCCGTCTTCTGGGTCAGGACCCAGTGCCAAAGCGTTAGCGACAATAGGGGCCATTTCCATGGCGCGCCGTGTCGAAATGAAAATGGTCCCGGTGAAAACGGTCAGAATTCGGGCCCAGAACCGTTCCGAAGGGACCGCAGGCCTCTTTGTGCATCTTTTTAAGGATGCGACCGTCCCGGCCTTTGCCCCAGTCCTCCAACACCGTGATCCTATCTCCGTTCTTCAAGATGAAGGCAGAAAAATCAATGGCACGCCCAGTACTGTGTTCTGACAGGGGCGCCCCCGGTTGATGGTTGCGGGTGCGACAGGAATAATGCGCTGCGACGCGCATCTCGGCAAGGCCACCACCCCGCGTTCCAACAGCGCGTTTAGCGCCTTTGCGCACCCATGTTTTGAGAGCTTTGGCAGCACTGCACCGCATCAAGGCGGGCTGACTTAGGCGCACGCCATCGACAGCGGTCACACGGACAGCTTCGGGAATGCCGCACCCTTTGAGCTTGCCAGGAACAAAACCGACCTCTTCGCCCTTGATATCTGCATCGCCGCAGACGGACCCGGGCTTACGCGCCTGCCGGCGGCCCATGACCTTGTCCACAAATGAGCCGGACCGCGCAACCGGACGCAAAGAGGTCGTCAATCCTGTACCGCCCGCAATCGCTGCCCCGGCCTGCACCACGATCGGGTCATGCGCGACCGTCCAGTGTTTTGAAACGCCGGCGCGAATGTCCTCAATCAGGATGTCCGTTCGGGCGACGGGGCGCACCTGAGGCACAGGCTTCACAGGGTGCGCGATCGGTTCAACCTGTGTCCGGGCAACGGGCCGCAATGAGGTCGGTGGCGCCGAAAGAGCTTGCGCCGCGCCGACCAGAAAAAGGGCGCATACGATGCCAATCCGTTTCACGTCTTGCTTTTCCCCCGTCCGAAATCCGGAGCCTCAGTATCCTGACCTGCCTCGATAATGCCACGGCGAATTGCGCGCGTATGGGTGAAATAGGCGTGAAGATGCTCACCATTTCCGGTTCGTATGGCGCGTTGCAGCGCAAAAAGCTCCTCTGTGAAGCGTCCCAGGATCTCAAGCGTTGCGTCCTTGTTGGTCAAAAAGACGTCCCGCCACATGGTCGGATCCGAGGCTGCGATCCGGGTAAAGTCACGAAATCCAGCGGCCGAGTACTTGATCACCTCACTGTCGGTGACGCGGCGCAAGTCATCGGCCACGCCGACCATGGTATAGGCGATCAGATGTGGCGCATGACTGGTCACAGCCAGTACAAGATCGTGGTGATCCGCGTCCATCTCCTCGACATTTGCACCAAGCGCTTCCCAATACGTCCGCAGGTCAGCGATGGACCGGGCAGAGGCAGTTTCCGTGGGAACAAGCAACGTCCAGCGATTGTCGAAAAGCGTATCGAACCCCGATTCGGGCCCTGAGTGCTCAGTCCCGGCCAGAGGGTGGCCGGCCACGAACTGCACGGTCTCTGGCAAATGCGGGGCAACAGCGTCAATCACATGTCGCTTGACCGATCCGACATCGGTCACCGTGCAACCGGGTTTCAGGTGTGGTGCGATCTCTTGCGCAACGGATGCCATCGCGCCGACGGGCACCGCCAGGACGACAAGGTCGGCCTCCGCGACGGCCTCGGCAGCCGTGTCACAAATGCTGTCGCACAGACCAATGCGACGGGCAGTTTCGCGCGTCTCGCTTGACCGGGCATAGCCCGCCGTGACACCCGCTACGCCTGCCCGCTTCGACGCCCAGTACATGGATGACGCAATCAAGCCCAATCCAATCAAGGCCACCTTCCCGTAGACCTGCGTCATGCAATATCTGCCCGCGCGCCGGCCTTGAAGGCGCTGATCGCTTCCGCAACCGCACGACATTCACTTTCGGTACCAACCGTGATGCGTAGGGCCGCGGGTAAATTATAACCCGAGACACGGCGAATCAGGATGCCCCGGGATTGCAGGTATGCGTCGCAAAGATCAGCCTCTTCCACAGATCCAAGCCGCGCCAAGATAAAGTTCGCCTTGGCGGTATCTGACGGCACGCCAACGCCCGCCAGTTCCCCGGCCAGCCAGGTGCGCAGGTGTGCGTTTTCCGCACGACAGGCGCGCACATAGTCCTGATCCCTCATGGCGGCCTCTGCAGCCGCCAATGCCGTCCCAGACAGGTTGAACGGTCCGCGCAGACGGTTGAGCACATCGATGATGGCCTGAGGCGCATATCCCCAGCCGACCCGCATTCCGCCCAGGCCATAAATCTTTGAAAACGTGCGTGTCATGACCACGTTGTGCCGATCTTGTACCAGCGACGCATGGCCATCGAACCCCTCAACATATTCGGCGTAGGCCCCATCCAGCACCAGAATCACATTGCCGGGAAGTCCATCGGCAAGTCGGGCGATCTCTGCTTTGGAAATCATGGTTCCCGTCGGGTTATTGGGGTTTGCCACAAAAACCAAACGCGTCCGGTCGGTCACCCCCGCCAAAAGCGCGTCCACATCTGTCACGCGGGTGTTTTCGGGCACTTCCACAGGGGTTGCCCCGGCCGCAAGCGCACTGATCTTGTACATGCCAAAGCCATGCTCGGTGTAGAGCACCTCAGTGCCGGGCCCGGCATAGGCCTGACACAGAAATGTGATGATCTCATCGCTGCCAACGCCACAGATGATGCGGTCTGCCTCCAATCCGTGCACTTCGGCGATGGCCTGACGCAAGCTAAGATGATCCGTCGAGGGGTACCGATGCAAAGATCCGGCAGAGGCACGAACGGCTTCTTGCGCCGCTGGGGACGGCCCAAGCGGGTTCTCATTCGAACTGACTTTTATGATGTTTTCGACACCATGCACACTGGACTTGCCGCCCACGTAGAGTTTGATGTCCATGATGCCGGGCTGGCATTCGATCTGCGTCATACCTATCTCCTTGCCGCTCGTATCTATCCGTCGCCCGATCCCAAGGAAAGACCCAATGCAACCACGTCGTTGGCCCGCCATGTCACAGCAGCTTTTCAAACGTATGCGGCGATGACAACGGTCACGTGACCGTTCCACCCGACCTGAGGCCCGCGAAGACCGCGCGCCCGATCAAAAGCAGGCCCTGTCTGCACACCCGCCTGCGCCACCCCTCTGAGGTTTGAGAGAAGCTTGGCGATCACATGCCACAGCTGAAAGCGAAAGCACCCCGACACAGGATGGCTTTACCGTCCCCGGGACACACGTAATAGCTTCGCTATGTGCAAATCGATGCCGCTTTGTGCTGTTGGCCAGGCTGCTGGCCCGACGTTCACAACCACCGCACCAGGACCGTGGTAAAAAGCGAGCCAAAGCAAGGGAACGCCAACATTGCCGGCAAAACGCGCCATGAACGTCCCATCGAGCAAAGTTCCGATCTGTTCCGACACCATCCGGAACTGAGGAGGCATAGATGGGCCTTCGCGCGCCTGCAAAGAAAAAGGGCCGCGCACTGCGCAGCCCTTGCTTGTCCTGAACAGGACGGGATTAGTTCTGGGCGTAGTATTCGATGACCAGATTGGGCTCCATCACCACTGGATAGGGCACATCGCCCAAACCCGGGGTCCGGACAAAGGTCGCGGTCATCTTGGAATGATCCGCCTCAATGTAGTCAGGCACATCACGCTCTGCCAATTGCACAGCTTCCAGCAAAACAGTCAGCTGCTTGGACTTGTCGCGGACTTCGATCACATCGCCTTCTTTGACGCGATAGGACGGAATGTTCACGCGTTGCCCGTTTACCTTGACATGGCCATGGTTCACGAACTGACGCGCGGCAAACATGGTTGCAACGAACTTGGCACGGTAAACCACTGCGTCCAGACGGCGCTCCAACAGGCCGATCAGGTTTTCGCCCGTGTCGCCTTTGACTCGCTCAGCTTCGCTGAAGATGCGGCGGAATTGCTTTTCGGTCAGATCGCCGTAATAGCCTTTCAGCTTCTGCTTGGCACGCAACTGCAGGCCGAAGTCGGACATTTTGCCTTTGCGGCGCTGACCATGCTGGCCAGGTCCATATTCGCGGCGGTTTACCGGGGATTTCGGGCGACCCCAGATGTTTTCGCCCATCCGGCGGTCGATTTTATACTTGGCAGACGTGCGTTTTGTCACGGCTGATCTCCTTCATCATGACGCGTTAGGGATCTATAGGTCCTCTGATGGCCCGGCTTTCGATCCGCAAACGCAAGGTTGCGAAGGGCGTTGTCCTCTTCCCGGATTTTGCCGAGATGACAGGAATCCCCTTGCGAGGGCCACCAACACCAATGGGCGGTCGCTTACAGGCATCGTGGGGATACTGTCAAGCGCTGGGTCCTGGATCTGTAAAAATGGAACAAAACGGGAAAATTTAACTCTTGATTAACGCTTGCGGCGCAACTGTGTCATAGCTCTGATACGGGAGGCGTCGATGCCCCAACCAATTGACCTGAAGACCTTCAATATCCTCGCAGCCGCGGTGTCCCGCCGCGACTCAGATATCGTTCAAATGGCATCAGACGCGATTGAAGAGCGGCGCGTGGTGCTGGCCTTTCAGCCTATTGTCAACGCAACAACAAATAGTGTCGCTTTCTACGAAGGCCTGGCGCGTGTTTTGGAGCCGAATGGGCGCATCATTCCAGCTGGGGACTTCATGCCGGCAATTGATGAAACATTGGTCGGGCGGCAACTTGACTGCAGGGCGCTTGACCTCGGCCTGACAGCTTTGCGGGACGTTCCCGGACTGCGGTTGGCAGTCAACATGTCCGCTCGATCGATTGGCAATCCCGAATGGACCGAGCTTTTGGAAAGCGCAACACAAGCGGATGAAACAATTGCCGAACGATTGATCCTCGAAATCACCGAAAGCTCTGCAATGGCGGTGCCCGAATTGGTCGCGCAATTCATGTCAACCTGGCGGAGCAAGGGGGTCTGCTTTGCCCTCGATGATTTTGGCGCGGGCCAAACCGCCTTTCGGTATTTTAAGCAATTTCAATTCGACATCCTGAAGATCGACGGTCAATTCAGCCGAAATATCGCAGATGATCCTGACAATCAGGTGATTGCCAAGGCGTTGCTCAGCATTGCTGAACATTTTGATATGATCACCGTCGCAGAACACATCGAAACTGAAGCCGATGCGCAGATGCTGCGTGCATTGGGCGCCGGATATTTGCAAGGGTACCATTTTGGCATTCCAACCGTTACGCCGGAATGGGACGTACAAGATGACGCAACGACAGCGGTATAGGGTGTTACTGCAGACACCCATCGGAATGCTACAATGACGCATTGTGATGCGACATGATCGCTTGAGCTAGGTATAGGCAGGCGATGGACGGAACTGGCTTGCATCCGCAGAAGAGCAAATGATACTCGCACCACGTCAATCTGGTGGAGGACACTAAACCATGACGAATGTAGTGATCGCATCGGCAGCCCGTACGGCGGTCGGCAGCTTTGGGGGTTCGTTTGCCACAACCCCGGCACATGATCTTGGCGCCGCAGTACTCGAGGCGCTGGTACAACGCGCTGGCATCGAGAAGGGCGAGGTTTCTGAGACCATTCTCGGCCAGGTCCTGACAGCCGCACAGGGTCAGAACCCTGCACGTCAGGCACATATAAACGCCGGCCTGCCCCAAGAAAGCGCAGCCTGGGGCATCAATCAGGTTTGCGGGTCAGGACTGCGGGCTGTCGCGCTCGGTGCGCAACACATCCAACTGGGTGATGCGTCAATTGTTGCGGCCGGTGGACAGGAAAACATGACGCTCAGCCCCCATGCTGCGCACCTGCGCGCCGGTCACAAGATGGGTGACCTGAAATACATCGACACCATGATTCGGGATGGGCTATGGGATGCGTTCAATGGCTACCACATGGGCCAAACCGCTGAGAACGTAGCTGACCAATGGCAGATTACGCGCGACATGCAGGATGAATTCGCCGTTGCCTCACAGAACAAGGCAGAGGCCGCATTGAAAGCCGGAAAGTTTGCTGACGAGGTTGTGCCCTTCACGGTCAAACACCGCAAGGGCGACACTGTCGTCGACCAGGATGAATACATCCGGCACGGCGCTACGATCGAAGCGATGCAAAAGCTGCGGCCCGCCTTTGTTAAAGACGGATCTGTAACAGCCGCCAACGCCTCAGGCCTGAATGACGGCGCAGCCGGAGCGCTTTTGATGAGCGCGGATGACGCTGAAGAGCGTGGAATAGAACCGCTGGCACGGATCGCATCCTATGCCACTGCTGGTTTGGATCCGTCGATCATGGGTGTCGGCCCAATCTTTGCCTCGCGCAAAGCCCTGGATAAGGCCGGATGGAAGGCCGAAGATCTGGATCTGGTCGAAGCCAACGAAGCTTTTGCTGCGCAAGCCTGTGCAGTGAACAAAGATATGGGCTGGGATCCGGCCATCGTGAACGTAAATGGCGGGGCCATTGCAATTGGACATCCGATCGGCGCGTCAGGCGCACGGATATTGAACACGCTGTTGTTTGAAATGAAGCGTCGCAACGTCAAAAAGGGTCTGGCGACCCTGTGTATTGGCGGCGGAATGGGCGTGGCCATGTGCGTTGAACGTCCCTAACGACAAGCAAAACAGGGCGCCGTCAGGCGCCCTGTTTTGGTTTGGCAAGACGACCTGGCTTAATTTTACGCACTTCACAACATGGTCGGATGGGTAATTTTGTTGCCCGATCGAACCCTCAATGATAACAAAATTTCGATCTAATTTTATGCCTAACTGGAGGACACCAAATGGCACGCACAGCACTCGTCACCGGCGGCAGCCGCGGCATTGGCGAAGCAATCTCAAAAGCTCTAAAGGCTGAGGGATGCAACGTCGCAGCGACATATGCCGGCAACGACGAAAAGGCCGCGGCCTTCACAGAAGCCACCGGAATAAAGACCTACAAGTGGGACGTCGCGGATTATGACGCGTCCGAGGCCGGCATCGCGCAAGTTGAAGCGGACCTTGGCCCGATAGATATTGTTGTCGCCAATGCAGGCATCACCTGGGATGGATTCTTTCACAAGATGACGCCTGAACAGTGGAACAAGGTGGTCGCGACGAACTTGACTGGCGTGTTCAACACCGTTCGTCCGGTCTGGCCGGGGATGCGCGACCGTGGTTTTGGTCGTGTCATCGTGATTTCGTCAATCAATGGGCAAAAGGGACAGGCGGGCCAGGTAAACTATGCCGCGACAAAGGCCGGTGATCTTGGAATTGTCAAATCATTGGCGCAGGAAGGGGCCGCCAAGGGCATCACTGCCAATGCAATTTGTCCCGGTTACATCGGAACAGAAATGGTCCGGTCCATACCTGAGAAAGTCCTGAACGAGCGTATAATTCCCCAAATCCCAGCTGGCCGCTTGGGTGAACCGGAAGAAATTGCGCGGTGCGTAACCTTTCTCGCCTCTGATGACGCGGGCTTTATCAACGGATCGACCATCTCTGCAAACGGCGCACAGTTCTTCGCCTAAAACAGCTTTACCACGCAAAAACGCCCCCGTAGCCATCAGGTTCGGGGGCGTTTCCGTGCCACGCATCAAGGTCGTCGGGCGCAGCCTGCGGCCTTAGTGCATGCGTGCCGAACGGAACACGCGAAACAGTCCTGTGAAAATTTCACTGCGAGCAACATGGGCGGCGCGATAAGCGTCGCGGGTACGGGCGTTGGGCGTTGTTTCAATCATGGCGGTGTCTTCTCAGATTAGAAAATTGGAACTGCCGCGAATATGCCGATTGAAAAAGCTGTTAACAAACGAGACTTTCACCATCTTCAATTAAGTTGTACTTAACTGATCATGTCTGATCGGCTTCCCCCCCTGACCTCTCTGCGCGCCTTTGAAGCTGCCGCGCGCCATATGTCATTTGCACGCGCAGCCGATGAGTTGTCAGTCACACCTGCAGCGCTGAGTTTTCAAATAAAATCGCTTGAACAGCACCTAGGCCAACCAGTCTTTCGTCGGCTCAATCGCGCAGTGGAACTTACCGAATCTGGCAAGCTGCTGGCACCGGGTGTTCAAGAAGGATTTGAACAGCTTACCGCAGCCTGGCGCGCCGCCCGACGTTTGCAAGATCACAACAAACTGACAGTGACGGCCGGTCCAGCCGTGACCTCAGTTTGGCTGGCACCAAGGCTTTATGCATTTGCCCAGGCTCATCCAGAGATTGATCTCAACCTTTCAGCGGCGCTGCGCACTGTGGATTTGATCCGCGACGATGTCGATGTCGCCCTAAGGTTCGGCCACGGCGATGACGCCGGCCTATTTTCCAGAGATTTGTCGCCGGAATGGTTCAGCCCAATGATGACGCCTGCATTGGCTGAAAAATTCCCAACCCCGGAAAGCCTGGTTGGGGAACACCTGCTCGTCGACAACAGCACGGCCTTTTTGCGTCCACATCGCGATTGGCAGTCCTGGTTTGAGGCCTGCGGAATCACCCACACCCCCACCGATACCATCAAGTTCTCACAGGCCGATCACGCCATAAGCGCAGCTGTGGCCGGCGCTGGTGTTTTGTTGGGACGCGTCAGCCTGTCGATGCGATCGCTGGCAAAGGGGCAATTGATTGCGCCATTTCCGATTGCATTGGGCACAACGGCAAAGCTGAGATTCATGTGCCCCAAAGGCCATGAAACGCGGCCTGCCACGGCCGCGTTATTGTCTTGGATCAGTGAAGAGTTTGAGAAGCATGCCCATGTCCTCGAAGGGAAGGAACTTCATTTCCAGACAGGGTGAGGGCGGTCATCTCACAACCTCACATGTAAGCTTCTCAGGTTCAGATCGCCTCAGACGTCAGTCTGCCAATCTCTTCCTTGAGTTTGAGCTTTTGTTTTTTCATGTTCGCGACAACCAGGCCATCAACACTGGGGGCGCGTTGCGCCGCCTCGACTGCATCAGACAGGGTTTGGTGTTTTTTCTTCAGTTCTTCCAGGTGCGAACTCAAGCTCATATGCATCCTCCTATCTTCTGTATGCACCTCAGTGCAGCATATTCGACGGCACTTGTCACGCTGCGCTCGCAGCATGCGGTGAACAATCGCTTAAGATGAAGGCCCTTCTGCGCGTCTACTCCGGAAAGGCAAAGGCTGCACCATCACGCAACACCGCTGCAATGGCAGGCTGATAATCTTCGGCGTCGCGCGTGTGTCGTGGGCCCTGATGCAAAATGACAGGGGCATGCAACCGCAATGGCGCGCGCCCTTCCTTACGACCTCGGATCAGCACCAGATGCGCCAAACGTCCCTGCCTTGGGGCGAGAGGCAAGACTTCAAGCGACCCAAGCGTCTGAGACATAGGCCCCAACACGTCCGCCAAACGATCCGCCCGTTGGATAAATGTGACCGTGCCGCCGGGTCTGGAGCGACGCGAGGCGACAGCCACCCAGTCAGACAGGGGCGTTTCTCCGGCCAGGCCCATCTCCTTGCCGGCGTCCCTCGCACGTAAGCGGGCCTCTGCCTGGAAATAGGGTGGATTGGCAAAAACATGGTGAAATTGATGTGCCGTCACCTCAGATGGCAACTGCCGCAAATCAGCCGAGACAATACAGGCATCCAACTTATTGTCCTGCGTATTGCGTTCCGCAAGGGCCGCATAGCCTGCCTGCAATTCAACACCGGTCAGGTTTACCCCGGATACACGGGCACCAAGGCAGCAGAGCCCGGGGCCAGCTCCGCAGCCCAACTCTAGCACGCGGTCACCCGCCTTTGCAGGTATGGAAGCCGCCAGGAAAACCGGATCAACGCCCGCCCTGTAGCCCACACGTGGTTGCCACAGCTTCACCTTCCCGCCCAGAAAGGCATCGCGCGTCAAATCCTCTTGCGCAAAGGGCTTAGTCCGCAAGAGAGACCCCAAAATCCTGCAAGATACGCCGCGCCCGCTGCAAATCCGCACTGCGCACCATCAAACGCCGCGGCAATATGCCAATCGATCCTTCTAGAACGCTCATATTTACGTCCAATTCAAAGCTGGCTATACCCTGTTCCTCAAGGAGGGTTCGGGCGAGTGGGATGACCGTGATATCGGTTGTACGCAAGAGCTCTTCCATGGTGGGGATGTAAGGACAAGGCGGGTCAATTGTCGAGCCTTGTGACGGGAGCGTGATGAGCTTGGATAGTTCCGTGTCAAAAGCGGCCAAGCCGCATGATGTATTGGCGGCAGGGCTGCGGGACGAAATGCGCGCAGTGAATGAACTGATACGCGAGCGGATGGCGTCAGAGCACGCGCCGCGTATCCCCGAGGTCACCGCCCATCTGGTCGAAGCCGGAGGCAAGCGCCTGCGACCGCTGCTGACGCTCGCTGCGGCACGGCTGTGCGGTTATGATGGACCATACCACGTACACCTTGCCGCAACTGTCGAGTTCATCCACACAGCGACCCTGCTGCACGATGATGTTGTGGATGAAAGTCAACAGAGACGAGGCCGCCCGACGGCAAACCTTTTGTGGGACAACAAGAGTTCCGTTCTTGTCGGAGATTATCTTTTCGCGCGCGCCTTCCAACTGATGACCGATACGGGAAACATGCGGGTGCTGCGTATTCTGTCGAACGCAGCCGCAACAATTGCCGAAGGCGAAGTGCTGCAGATGACTGCGGCCCAGGATCTGGCCACCGACGAATCGATCTATCTGAAGGTCGTGCGCGGAAAGACTGCTGCGCTGTTCTCTGCAGCGACCGAGGTAGGTGGCGTGATCGCAGGCGCTGATGACGCACATGTGAAAGCGCTCTTCGACTATGGGGACGCGCTGGGAATTGCGTTTCAAATCGCAGACGATCTACTGGATTATCAAGGGGATAGCGGCGCTACGGGCAAAAACATTGGCGATGATTTCCGCGAACGCAAACTGACCCTGCCCGTGATCAAAGCCGTGGCAGAGGCAGATGCTGAAGAGCGCGCCTTCTGGTCCCGCACGATCGAGAAAGGGCAGCAGGATGAAGGCGATCTCGAGCACGCAATGGCGCTCCTGACCAAACACGGGGCGCTGGATGCCACACGGAAAGATGCATTCGGCTGGTCTTGCAAGGCGCGCGCTGCGCTTGAAATCCTTCCGCAAACCGACTTACGCGATACGCTGATCGAGCTCTCTGACTACGTCGTCGCGCGACTTAACTGAGTTCGCAGTCCACGACCCACCAATCCGGATGCTGTTGTGACAGTTTCCTGGCCGCAGACCGCGCTATGCCAGCAGATTCGAACAGCGCGAAACAGGTCGCACCAGATCCGGACATACGCACCGGGGGTCGGGGTGTAACAGCGGTCAGTGCCTCTAGAACCAGCCCGATCATCGGCTCAACAGAGACAGCGGCCTCTTGCAGGTCATTGCGTTGAGCATCAAGCCAAGACATCAAGGCGGGTACAGATTGCCAGTTCGGCAAACTCTTGGGCATCGGTGCATTGTTCCGGGACGTCAGCGCGCGAAAGACCTTGGGGGTGGGAACAGACACGCCAGGATTAACCAAAACAGCCCAGACGCGCGGAAACCCCAAGACGGGGTGCACGATCTCTCCGATTCCCGACATCCGTGCAGCCCGCGCAACAGCGCAAACCGGCACATCCGCGCCAAGCGCCTCCAGTCCGCCCGGAATGTCTATGCCACGCAGCTCTGCGACAGCACGCAGAGCCGCTGCGGCGTCCGATGTGCCGCCCCCGATACCGGCCTGCGCTGGAAGATTTTTTTCAAGATCAAAGGCCAAGCCATCCTGCCCCATCAGGGCAGCAGCCTGCAGAACAGAGTTAGAGCAATCCGTAGGAACCTGCTGCGCCTTGGGACCAAAGACATCCAGAGACAGCCCTGCGTCAACGCGTTCATGCACTCTCACCACGTCCCCAACATCGGCAAAAGCAACCAGCGAATCAAGAAGATGGTAGCCATCCTGCCGTTGGCCGGTCACATGAAGCGTCAGGTTGATCTTGGCTGGAGCGAAGGCGCTAGTCACCGCCGCCATTGGCCACATCCAATGCTGCGCTTGCCTCTTCGGCCAGAACCGCGTCCAGCCCAATCTCAAGCTTTCGCCGGATCCGGTCGACATCGGCGGGCTCAGCGGCTGTTCCATGATCGGCAAAGCTCAGCGCTCGCTTCCATTGAAACTCAGCCTCGCGCAGGCGACCAACAGCCCAGTACACATCGCCCAAATGATCGTTGACAATTGGATCGATGGGCATCAGCTCGGCGGCACGTTCCATGTGTCCGACAGCTTCGTCATAGCGACCAAGCTTGTACAGAACCCATCCGAGCGAGTCGACAATGTATCCGCTGCGCGGGCGCTCTGCCACGGCTGTTTCGATCATCGACAACGCCTCGTCCAATTTGCTCTGCTTTTGCACAAGCGAGTATCCCAGGTAATTCAGAACCTGTGGCTGGTTTGGATTCAGCTCCAGCGCTTTGCGGAAGTCGGCCTCGGCCAAATCCCATTTGTCCAGCCGTTCGTAGCTGATCGCCCGCACATAGAACAAGAACCACTGAGGCTGACCAGGGGTTTCGAAAAGCGCCAGCGCGTTGCTATAGGCCTCGACGGCTGCGGCATATTGTTCATCCTGCCGCATGGCATCGCCAAGCGCTGTCTGCACGACTGACAGGTCACCGTGCGTCCGTGCAAGGCCCCTCAGAACTTCAAGTGCGGCTTCATCCTGCCCAGCGTCGCGAAGTGCTCCGGCACGGCCGAGTTCGGCCGCATGGAATGAGGTATTGCTTGGCGGCACACGCTCATAGGTTTCAACGGCAAGCTGAGGTTGACCCAGACGCTCAAGCAGCTCAGCAGACAGCAGAATGGCGTCAACATGCTTGGGCGAAAGATATTCCGCGACACGGGAATAAAGCAATGTAAAGTCGTCATTGGACTCGTTGCTCAGCGCACCAGCGAGCGTATAGAACACCTCGGCAATGCCATCCCGCGCATCATCGACAAATGTAAACGGCAGCATACGACCGGCCTCCAGATCGGACATGATCTGCGACAAGCCCGGATCGAGGTCCCCCCGAAATGCCTGAACGATCAATTGTTGCGCTTCGTCATTACGCTCCAGCTGGCTGAGGATCTCAACATTGGCCAGTACCGCACGGCGTGTCCGTTGCAACGCCCCGATGGCCCCTGACGAAAAAATCGCATCGGCACTTTCGAAATCACCGATAGACGCCAACGCCATGGCGCGGTGATAGGCCGCAAACCCTTTGAATGCGTCTTCCAAGGCCACTTCATCAAAAGCAGCCATGCTGCCTTGCAACTCGCCCGCACCAAGGCGTGACCACCCCAACAGCAGGCCATCAACAAGTGGGCCTATGCCTTTGTTGGCCGCGATGCGCGCATCCAGGTCATCGTAGTCAGCGCGTGCAGCGGCAGAAGCAACCAGCGCCATGCTGGCGATCTGGCTTTTGTAGCCACTGGCCTCAAGCGTTTTGGCCATGGCGATCGACTGATCCAGCTTCCCCATGGAAAAGTTGGCAAGCACGGACCGTTCCATCATCTCCGGGTTGCCAGGATCTGCACGCAGCGCACGCGCAAAATATTGCGCTGTCGCGCGATAATCCCCGTCAAAGCCAGCCTGACGGGCCGCAAGATAGGCCCCGGCCAGACCGGCATTTTGTGCCGCGACCTGACCACTCAGAAGCGCGACGACCACCCCCAGCCATGCAACGATGTTTTTCCGGTTCACGCAGACGCTCCTCACCATTCCTCGTTACCAGAAACGTAGAGCGGGGATCGCCCGGGGGCAATGCACGCGCCAGTGACATTCCCGTTTGATGCTGCAAGTTCGGCGTTTTTTGGCCACTGTTTCAAAATTTTTCGTAAGACTGCGCGGAAAAAGCAGCTCGTTTTTGGGGCGACGACTTGTTTTTTGATCGCTTCGAGTGGCGCAGGCCGCGCAGCGCCAAGAGTTGCGACGCCGTCAAAGAACGATCAAACGCAACGCCGCCATGGCCATTGCGAAGCCAGACGATATGTCCCGATACCGGCAAGCCAACCAATGTCAGGCGAACGCGCGTTCCAGCCGCCGGGATTTCCATGCCCCGAATGCGCATGCCAGTTCTGCTGACATCTTTCAATGTTACAAACAAAGCCCAGTTTTCATGTTCAAGCCGCAATTTTCCTTGCGCGGCCCATCGGTATTCCCGGTATTTCATGCCTCACCTCTATGCCAGTCACTCTGCAGCAAAGAGGTGAAGCCAATCTTTATACGCGTTCGGAAATCCCGCTACATGTTGGGATAATTCGGCCCATCTCCACCCTGCGGTGTGACCCAGTTGATGTTCTGGCTGGGATCCTTGATGTCGCAGGTCTTGCAGTGCACGCAGTTCTGGAAGTTCACTACGAAGTCAGGCGAACCGTCCTTTTCGACCACTTCGTACACACCTGCCGGACAGTAGCGTTGCGCCGGCTCATCATACAGACGCAAATTGGTCAGGATCGGTACGTTGGCATCCTTGAGCTGCAGATGGCATGGCTGGCTTTCTTCGTGGTTTGTCATCGCGAAGGAAACATTCGTCAGACGATCAAAGCTCAGCGTACCATCAGGCTTCGGATACTCGATCGGTTTGAACGACGCGGCCTGTCCCGTGGCCGCTGCATCCGTTTTGCCGTGCTTGATGGTCCCGAACAACGACAGCCCGAACAAAGAATTTGTCCACATGTCGAAACCGCCAAGCGTCAGGCTGGCCATGAGGCCGTATTTTGACCACAACGGCTTGACGTTGCGTACCTTTTTGAGGTCCTTGCCGATCGCGCCATTGCGCACCTTGTCTTCATAGGCGCTCAGCTCGTCTCCGGCCCGTCCGGCACGGATTGCGTCATACGCGGCTTCGGCGGCGGCCATGCCAGATAGCATGGCGTTGTGGTTTCCCTTGATGCGCGGGACGTTGACCATGCCAACCGAGCACCCCAGAAGTGCCACGCCCGACGCCACCATCTTGGGCATAGACTGGTAGCCGCCCTCGCTGATCGCGCGGGCCCCGTAGGCGATGCGTTTGCCCCCCTTGAGCAAGTCGGCCACCATTGGATGGTGTTTGAAGCGCTGAAATTCCATGTAGGGAAAGAGATGCGGGTTCTGGTAGTTCAAGTGTACGACAAAGCCGACATAAACCTGATTGTTTTCAAGGTGATATATAAAAGATCCACCACCGGCATTGCTGTTCAGCGGCCAGCCCATCGTGTGCGTGACAGACCCCTCTTTGTGCTTGGCTGGATCAATCTCCCAGATCTCTTTCATGCCGATGCCGTATTTCTGCGGCTCTTTGCCCTCGGACAGGCCATACTTCGCAATCACTTCCTTGGACAGTGATCCACGCACACCCTCGCCAAGGAAAACGTATTTCCCGTGCAACTCCATGCCCGGTTCCGTATTCGGACCAATGGACCCGTCGCGTTCAAGACCGAAGACGCCAGCGACCACGCCCTTGACCTCACCGGTGTCACCATAGACCAACTCCGAGCAGGCCATTCCGGGAAAGATCTCAACCCCAAGCGCTTCTGCCTGCTCTGCCATCCAACGGCAAACGTTGCCCATGCTGACAATATAATTGCCGTGGTTGTTCATCAAAGGCGGCATGGGGAAATTCGGAATGCGCAAGGCACCGGCTTCGCCCAGCATATAGAATTTGTCGTCCGTGACCGGCGTGTTCAGTGGCGCGCCTTTTTCTTTCCAGTCCGGGATCAAAGCGTTCAATCCACACGGATCAAGCACGGCGCCTGACAGAATGTGTGCGCCCACTTCTGAGCCTTTTTCCAGGACAACAACCTGCAAATCAGCATCCAGTTGTTTCAGCCGGATCGCCGCAGACAGACCCGCCGGTCCGGCGCCAACAATCACAACGTCATATTCCATCGTCTCGCGCTGCACTTCGGTCATCGGAATTCCTTTCCCTAGCTTGCGGGCAACTTTCTTTCGCGACGACCTAGCCCTCGAAAAACGCGAAGGTCAATTCTTACACCGCGTCGCAGCGATAATATGATGCAGCCTTTGGCGTAATTTCGGGCAATTCGCGGGTCCCCCCCGGAATGCCTTGCAAATCCCGCACGTCTCGGTTCACTCTTGAAGCACCGCAAACGTTGTGAGATCACGCGTGTTCGACAGAGGAGGCCGGGACAAGGCCTCGTGACATCCAGGAATAGGTCCATGGAAAAGATACCGATGACCCGCGCGGGCTTTGCCGCGCTCGAAGCAGAACTGAAGGTGCTCAAGTCAGAAGAGCGTCCCGCCGTCATTCAGGCGATTGCCGAAGCGCGCGAACTGGGCGATCTGAAGGAAAACGCCGAATATCACTCGGCGCGTGAAAAGCAGGGCTTTATCGAGGGTCGGATCAAGGAAATCGAAAGCATCATCGGATTGGCCGAAGTGATTGACCCAACGTCGCTTTCGGGAAGCGTGAAGTTCGGCGCAACAGTGACCGTGGTTGACGAAGACACCGATGAAGAAAAGACTTGGCAGATCGTAGGAGAATACGAGGCCAATATCGAAAAGGGCCAGCTGAATATCAAATCACCCATTGCCCGTGCTCTGATCGGCAAGGAAGAAGGCGACAGTGTCGAAGTACGCACCCCCGGTGGTGTGCGCTCCTACGAGGTGCTGACCGTCGCGTACGTCTGATCCGCAACCTGGCGAGGCCGCCATGGAAGACCCCAAAGAC
>JAKVCP010000063.1 GCA_022448925.1 Paracoccaceae bacterium | reverse complement strand
CGGCCAACAACCTGGGGCAGGGATTTGCGGCCTCGACCATGATGCTGCTGACTGTGGCCCTGGTTGTCATCCCCTGGGCAATCCTCGAATTCGGAGGCTCGAAGAACCGTGGCTGATGTGACACGATATGCGCTGACCGGGCCCCAAGGCCCCAAGCCCCGCCGAACCTTTTCGCGCCGCAATATCTTTCTCTACGGCACTCTGATCATGGTGGCGCTTTACTATGCGTTGCCGCTTTATGTGATGGTGGTCACCTCTATGAAGGGCATGCCTGAAATTCGTCTGGGCAACGTCTTTTCACCGCCAGTCGAGGTCACCTTTGCCCCATGGGTCAAAGCTTGGTCCGAGGCCTGCACTGGACTGACCTGTGATGGTCTGAGTACGGGGTTCTGGAACTCTGTCAGGATCACCATTCCAAGTGTGATCGCCTCGATCGCGATTGCCTCAGTCAATGGTTATGCGCTGGCCAACTGGAAGTTCAAAGGGGCTGACGTCTTTTTCACGATCCTGATCTTTGGGGCCTTTATCCCCTATCAGGTGATGCTGTACCCGATCGTCATCATGCTGCGTGAGATGGGGCTTTACGGATCTCTGACAGGTCTGGTCATCGTTCACACGATTTTCGGCATGCCCATTCTGACATTGCTGTTCAGAAACTACTTTACCTCGCTGCCGGAAGAGCTTTTCAAGGCGGCGCGTGTAGACGGTGCGGGTTTCTGGGGGATCTATTTCAGGATCATGCTGCCAATGTCGGTTCCGATCTTTACAGTGGCCGTCATCTTGCAGGTCACGGGCATTTGGAACGACTTCCTGTTCGGCGTCGTCTATACCCGGCCTGACAGTTACCCAATGACCGTTGCCCTGAACAATATCGTCAACTCGACGCAGGGCGTCAAAGAATACAACGTCAACATGGCTGCGACGATCATCACCGGCCTGGTGCCTCTCACCATCTATTTCGTCTCCGGGAAACTCTTCGTCCGTGGCATCGCCGCCGGCGCAGTCAAAGGGTAAATCCACATGAACAACTCTGTTGAAATCAAGAACCTCGACCTGGAGTTCGGCACGGTCAAAGTTCTGCAGAATCTCAACCTCGACATTGGCGCGGGCGAGTTTCTGGTGCTTCTGGGCTCATCCGGATGCGGAAAATCGACGCTTTTGAACTGTATCGCGGGGCTGCTTGATGTCTCGGCGGGGCAGATCCACATCAAGGGCACCAATGTCACCTGGGCCGAACCTTCGGAACGGGGCATTGGAATGGTGTTTCAATCCTATGCGCTGTACCCGCAGATGACGGTTGAAGGGAACCTTTCGTTTGGCCTGAAGAACGCCGGGCTTGCCAAGACCGAGATTGCGGCCCGGATCAAGCGGGCTGCGGAAATTCTGCAGATCGAGCCGCTTTTGAAGCGTAAACCGGCCGCCCTGTCAGGGGGGCAACGCCAACGTGTTGCGATTGGGCGGGCTTTGGTGCGCGATGTCGACGTTTTTCTGTTCGACGAACCGCTTTCGAACCTGGATGCCAAGTTGCGTGCCGATCTTCGGGTGGAAATCAAGCGCCTGCACCAGAATCTCAAGAACACCATGATCTACGTGACGCATGACCAGATCGAGGCCATGACACTGGCCGATCGCATCGCCATCATGCGCGATGGCAAGATCATGCAGCTCGGCTCGCCCGATGAAATTTATGGACGGCCGATAAACAAATATGTTGCCGGGTTCATCGGATCGCCTTCGATGAACTTTCTTGAAGGTGAGTTGAGCGATGGACTGTTCGAAGTGGGCGGCGTGTCGATCCCCATGGCGGGCTACGAGTTCGCCAGCACAGCGACCACGAGCGGAGGCGCGACATTGGGCATCCGGCCCGAACACGTCGTCACTGGCGAGTTGGTCGTCAATGCACCGTTCCAGACCGATGTGACGATTGATCTGATTGAACCGACCGGCTCTGACACCTTGGTGGATTGCGAATTTGCCGGTGGTCGGTTCAGGGTGCGCATGGATGGACAGGCCAAGGTTTCGGTCGGTGATACAATCCGGCTGGGCATCGACCCGGCGCGCGCCTCGCTGTTTGACAGGGACACAGAATTGCGGCTGTAACCGCCGATCGCACAACCATTAACGACGTACTGCAAGGTAGACCAATGGCCTCCATTTCCTATCAGCTCTATTCCTCTCGCGCGTGGGAGGTTGACGAAACCCTCGCCATGCTCGCTGGTCTTGGGATCAAAGAGGTAGAGGGCTTTGGCCCCTACCTTGATGATCCGGCTGTGACCCGCGCCCGGCTCGACGCGCATGGTCTGACGATGCCAACTGCGCACTTTGCTTTCGATTTGGTCGAAAACGAGCCCGATCGAACCATTGCAACAGCGCAGGCGATCGGGATCCAGTCTGTGGTCATCCCGTTCCTGATGCCTGAAGATCGCCCTGACAGTGCACAGGGCTGGGCGGATTTCGGTCAGCGTCTTGCCACGATCAGCCAGCCGATCATTGCGGCCGGCTTGGACTTTGCCTGGCACAACCATGACTTTGAGCTGACGCCAGTTGATGGTGCGATGCCGCTTGATCTGATTGCGGATGCCTCAGAGGACATAAAGCTTGAACTGGACCTTGCCTGGGTCAAGGTTGCCGGCCAGAATCCGGTCGACTGGCTGAACAAATATGCAGGGCGGCTGGTCGCCACGCATGTCAAGGATATCGCGCCAGACGGCCAGAATGCCGATGAGGATGGTTGGTCAGATGTCGGGCATGGCACGATGGACTGGTCCGCGATCAAACCGGCAATGGATGCCGCGGGTGTCTCGCGGTATATCATTGAACATGACAACCCCAATGATCACAAACGTATGGCGACACGGTCGTTGGCCAGCGTTCTGGCGTTCTGAGAGGCCTGACCATGAAAACCTTTGGCGTTGGCATCATCGGCTGCGGAAACATCTCAGAGACCTATCTGAAGCTTGCCCCATTGTTCAATTTTATCGACCTGCGTGCTGTGGCTGACCTGAACATGGCCGCGGCCGAAGCGCGTGGGAAAGAATTCGGCGTCAGGGTCGAAACCATAGAGGGGCTTTTGGCGGCGGACGATATTGATATCGTCGTGAACCTGACGGTTCCGGACGCACACTACGAGGTCACGACACGTATCCTTGAAAGTGGCAAGCATGCTTATTCGGAAAAGCCTTTTGTGTTGACCCGCGACCAGGGCGAAGCGTTGCGCAGACTGGCCGGGGACAAAAATCTGCGGGTTGGATCGGCGCCAGACACCTTTTTGGGTGGCGCACATCAGGCCGCTCGGGCAGTGCTGGACGAAGGGCAGGCGGGACGGATCGTGGGCGGCACCTGCCATGTGCTTGGTCATGGCATGGAGGCCTGGCATCCCAATCCCGACTTCTTTTTCCAGCCGGGCGGCGGACCGATTCTGGATCTGGGTCCCTATTACATCACCAATCTTGTGCAGCTTGTCGGGCCGGTCAAAGCGGTCACCGCGATGGCCTCTGCCGGGTTCAAGACCCGCACCATCGGGAATGGCCCGCGTGAAGGTGAAGTGATCCCCGTAGATACGCCTACGAACATTCACGCCGTGCTGGAATTTGCCAACGGCGCGCTGATCACCCTGGGCGCAAGCTGGGATGTCTGGGCGCATGGCCATGCCAATATGGAACTTTATGGCACCGATGGATCACTCTTTGTGCCAGATCCGAATTTCTTTGGTGGTCAGGTCCAATTCGCTGGATCGGATGCCCAGATGCAGGACATCGCAGACCGTGGTCACCCTTTTGGGGTTGTGAACCATCCCGACAACGACACTCCGAAATTTGCCAACTATCGATGCGCCGGGTTGGCCGATATGGCTGCCGGCATCGCAGAGGAGCGGCCGCACAGATGTAGCCTTGAATTGGCCACCCATGTGATTGATGTGATGACCGCCATCCTGCACTCCGCACACGAGCGCCGGTGGATAGAGATGACGACAACCTGCGACAGGCCAGATCCGCTGTCGCCCGCGCAAGCGCAGGCGCTTTTGCGGTCCGCTTAGGACCGTGGTCTGAGTCATCAGCCGCGCAGACAGGCAAACGGCCCTTCCTGGGGCCGTTTGTAATGAAGGACCGCGAAACTCATTTGAGCCGAGCGGCAAAGATCGCGCCAGGGCCTTTTGCGCAGCGGGATCAAGAGCTCTTTGGGACCGATGCGGCCATTGATCGGCCTTGACGTGGGCGGGGCAGGCGCAGGGCACTGCCCGCCCTGTCAGGATTGACAGGCCGGGTTTCGCATGGGCTGGATTACGCTTTGTCAGAGCGCTCAACCGGGCCACCGTGGTCGGCCCAACTCGAAAACCCCTCTTTCAGATGGGCGGCGTCAAAGCCCATGTCTTGTAAGGTGGCCACCGTCAAAGCCGATCGCCAACCCGATGCGCAGTGGAAGACAAAGGTCTTGCCGTCCTGTGCGAAAACGTCTTTGTGATAGGGACTTTGGGGGTCGACCCAGAACTCAACCATCCCGCGCGGAGCATGGACCGAGCCGGGGATCGCCCCTGTGCGCTGGCGTTCTCGAACATCGCGGATGTCGACAATCACCACGTCCGGGTCGTCTACCATGGCAATCAGATCGACTGTTTCAATTTCCCGGATCCGCGCGCGCGCCTTTGCAACCATTTCGGCCACAGAGGTTGTGAGTTGGGGCATGGTTTGGCCTCCTGATGTGGGCAGTGGTTTGGTGTGAAAATCCGGCTGCACGAGTATTGACCCACTCAGCAGGCCGGTGCAACTATTCCTGAGAGCAAGGTCTGCCACAGTGTTCGTGCGCTGCCTTGCAGGGCAGGAATGATGACGACAGATCCAATTTCACTGTGGGACAGGTCAGCGGTCGAGCCAGAGCATCGGGCGACACTGGATGCCGACCGCCGGGTTGACCTGGCCATTGTTGGTGGTGGGTATACCGGCCTGTCGACCGCGTTTCATGCAGCCGAGCGGGGGCTGTCGGCACAGGTTATCGAGGCCCGGCAGATTGGATATGGCGGGTCGGGCCGCAACGTCGGACTTGTCAATGCGGCGGCCTGGTTGCCTCCGCAGTCTGTCATCGCGCTGTTGGGGCAGACCTATGGCCCGCGGTTCGTTAAGGTTTTTAGCGATGCGCCCGCCTATGTCTTTGATCTGATCAAGCGCCATCAGATTCGGTGTGAAGCCACTCAGACAGGTACGATCCATGCAGCCCATGCCCCCAAGGGATTTGAGGATCTAAGGCGTCGTCACGCCGAATGGCAACGCTTGGGCGAGCCGGTAGATCTTTTGACCAGGGATCAGATTTCGACGATGATTGGCACGGATGTCTTTCACGGCGGGCTGCTGGACCATCGCGCTGGAACTGTTAACCCGATGGGATATTGTCGTGGTCTTGCACGGGCGGCGCTTGCGGCTGGCGCCAGCATTTCGACCGGTGTGCGTGTCATGAAACTGATCCGCGACGGGGCCGACTGGGTGGTGCAAACCGACAGCGGAGATGTAAGGGCCAAAAGCGTTGTGCTGGGCACCAACGCCTATACAGACGACCTTTGGCCGGGCCTGAAACAGAGTTTCACGACAATTCACTACTTCCAGTTCGCGACGGTCCCCTTGGGTGCAGAGGCTGCGAATATACTTCCTGGGCGTCAAGGGGTGTGGGACACCGGAAAGATCATGTTCAACGTTCGGCGGGATGGCACTGACCGGTTGCTGATCGGCTCTATGGGTCAGGTGGTGGGCACCAAGGACAGGGGGGTGTCGCAACGCTTTGCCCGCAAGCAGATCGCGCGCTTGTTTCCTGACCTTGGCCCGGTCGACTTTGAAGAGGCATGGCATGGTCAGATTGCAATGACCCCGGATCATCTGCCCAAGATCTTTGAACTCGCGCCGGGTCTGTATACGCCGATCGGGTACAACGGGCGAGGTATCACCACGGGTACAATTTTTGGCAAGGCCATGGCCGATCTGCTGGGCGGAGAAGATCGCAACAGTCTGCCTTTGCCCGTGACAACCAAGCCGACCCCTGTTCGGCAGGCAGGACTAAGATCACGCGCGTTTCAAATGGCCTTCACCGCCAACCAAATTCGCAAGGCGATTTGAGGTGTTCTTTTGGTTCGAACCCGGGAAAAAGGGGCATCTGCCGCATGATTGCCAAGGCTCTGGTGAGCTGCGCCGCGGCACAGCATCTGTCACGGCTTCCTGTGTCATCCCATGCCCTCGTGAAGCAAGCTCTGCCCCGGGGCATCGGCTGCGCGCGGTGACAGCAAGCGGCTCTGTGCAGGGCCCCAGATTCGTGGGTTGAAAAAAAACCGGCGCCGGGGCGTCACGGTTGACAGGCGGGGGCGTTTTGATGGGCTGTGTTGCAAGGACAGCGGAGGACATTGGGTCGACCAACTGCGATGCTGCCGCGTCACCTGCCGGGCTCTTGCGGTTGTCATGACGCAGCGATCGCGTCCAACTGCGGGTATCTTTGCGCATGCCACGTTGTGTGGCACCAAAGGCTGGGATCATCAAACCTGTGTAAAGCAAAAAGGACAGTACCCATGAGTGACAGAGGCATTGCATTGATCACCGGTGCGGCACAGGGCATAGGCCTTGCCTGCGCCGAGGCTCTTGTCGATGACGGGATGGCCGTGATCCTTGCCGATATCAATGGATCGGTTCTGGATCAGGCGGCCCGCCTTGGTGGTGCCGGCTATCTCTGCGATTTCAGCGACCCAACCGCCACTCTTGCCTTGTTTGATCAGATCGAGGCTGAACACGGCCCGGTTTCAGCCTTGGTCAACAATGCGGGGATCAACATCTCTGGTGACTTTCTTGAATATGATCTGGACGCATTCGACAAGGTCCTGAGCATCAATCTACGGGCTGTTTTTGTCGCCACGCAGCGGGCGGCAAGGTCAATGGTGGCCGGCCAGATCGCAGGCTCGATCGTGAACATGTCCTCGATCAACGCTCAGGTCGCCATCCCGGCCTTGTCGGCCTACTGCGCCTCAAAGGGGGGGGTCATGCAGTTGACCAAGGTGGCTGCGCTTGCACTTGCAAAGCACAACATCCGCGTCAATGCGGTTGGACCCGGTTCCATTGACACCGAAATGATGGCGACTGTGGTCACAAACCCCGATGCGATGAAGGTGGCCATGTCACGCACCCCCCTCGGGCGCACCGGCACGGCACGCGAAATCGGGGACGTGGTCGCCTTTCTCTGCTCGCAAAAGGCCAGTTATATCACGGGCGAGACGATCTACGCAGATGGTGGCCGCCTTGGGCTGAACTATACCTGCTAGACGTCAATGGAGATGGCTCAGCGGCTCATCCCCCCAACGACCGCGGGCCGTGCTGATCAAAAGCTGTTGTCACCTACCAGCTAGGCCTGATTGCCGGGTCTTGTATGCGGTATGGCGGATCCTGTCTTGACTGGATCAGATCGCGCCAAGGCAGAGCCTTTCTGCGCAGCGTCGCACTGGTCCGGGCGCGCCTTTTCTGGGGCATGCCTTTGCTGAAGGGCGAGATTTCGCGCCGAACCTTCCCGGATGACTTGGTTCGCTTATGCGGGACCGTGCGTTTTCCGGACTGTGCGTTTTCCGGACTGTACATTTTCCAAACTGTGCATTTTCCGAACTGTGCGTTTTTGGGACCCTGCGTTTTTGGGACCGTGCGTTGCCGTTTTGGAAACTGTCGTGTTTCCGCACCGTTCAGAAGGTGCGGACAAGCTGGGCGGCTCAAGGCAGGGCCGCCCAGCCAGGCCGCCGTCAGGCAGCCAGGTCGAAACGGTCTGCGTCCATCACCTTGGTCCAGGCTGCCACAAAGTCACGAACGAACTTTTCCTTGTTGTCGTCCTGTGCATAGACCTCTGCGTAAGCGCGCAGGATAGAGTTGGATCCAAAGACCAGGTCGGCGCTTGTCGCGGGCCACTTGATGTCGCCTGTGGCGCGGTCGCGCAACTCATAGGTACCATCGTCCAACGGATGCCAACTGTAGGCCATGTCGGTCAGGTTGACAAAAAAGTCCGTCGTCAGTGCGCCAACAGTGTCGGTAAACACACCGTAGTTGCTGCCGCCGTGATTGGTGCCCAGGACACGCATGCCGCCCAGCAGAACGGTCATTTCTGCCGCCGTCAGACCCATGAGTTGCGCCCGGTCCAGCATCATCTCTTCGGCCGAAACGGCATAGGCTTCTTTCTGCCAGTTGCGGAAGCCGTCTGCTACGGGCTCTAGCACATCGAAGCTGTCGGCATCGGTTTGCTGATCCGTCGCGTCTCCGCGTCCGGGTGTAAAGGGCACCTCTACCGAATGACCACCAGCTGCGATTGCCTGCTCAAGACCGACGTTGCCCGCCAGAACAATGACATCCGCGACCGAGGCGCCTGCTTCGGCAGCAATCGGTTCCAGAACACCCAGAACCTTGGCCAAGCGCGCAGGTTCGTTCCCGGCCCAGTCCTTTTGCGGAGCCAGGCGGATGCGGGCGCCATTGGCCCCGCCGCGCTTGTCCGATCCGCGGAAGGTGCGGGCGCTGTCCCAGGCCGTTGCGATCAGTTCAGCCGATGACAGACCACTTTCGATGATCTTTGCCTTGAGAGCGGCCACATCATAGTCGCTGCTGCCGGCCGGGATTGGATCCTGCCAGATCAGGTCCTCTGCTGGGACGTCGGGGCCAAGATAGTTGGCGCGCGGGCCCATGTCGCGGTGTGTCAACTTGAACCAGGCGCGCGCGAACGTGTCGGCGAAATAATCCGGATCGGCACGGAACTTCTGGCAGATCTCATTGTAGATCGGATCAACCTTCATCGCCATGTCGGCGTCGGTCATCATTGGCATCTGGGTTTTCGACGGATCCGAGGGATCGCGCGGCATCTCATCCTCTGGCATGCCGACAGGCTTCCACTGGTTGGCCCCGGCAGGGGATTTGGTCAGTTCCCATTCCCAGCCAAACAGATAGTCGAAATATCCCATATCCCACTGGGTGGGGTTTTTGGTCCAGGCGCCCTCGATGCCGCTAGTGAAATTGTCCGAAGCCTTGCTCGATTGGCCCGGGTTTGCCCAGCCAAAGCCCTGCATGTGAATCGGGCAACCTTCGGGTTCGGCGCCGATGTTGGCGTGATCGCCACCACCGTGCGCTTTGCCGACAGTATGTCCGCCACAGGTCAGCGCAGCGGTTTCCTCATCATTCATTGCCATGCGGGCAAAGGTTTCCCGAACATGCAGTGCGGTGCGTGCCGGATCGGGGTTGCCGTTAACACCCTCGGGGTTCACATAAATCAGGCCCATGTGCACGGCGGCCAGCGGATTTTCCAGTGTTCCGGCGTTGTCCAAGTCGCCATAGCGGTTCTCAGACGGGGCAAGCCATTCGTTTTCCGATCCCCAGTACACATCCGTTTCCGGGCCCCAGATATCAGCGCGACCGAACCCGAAGCCAAAGGTCTTCAGACCCATTGATTCATAGGCCATGTTGCCGGCCAGAATGATCAGATCAGCCCAGCTGAGCGCGTTGCCATATTTTTTCTTCACCGGCCACAGCAGGCGGCGTGCCTTGTCGAGGCTGGCATTGTCGGGCCACGAATTCAGTGGCGCAAAACGGATATTGCCAGAGCCTGCACCGCCGCGACCGTCTTGCATGCGGTATGATCCGGCCGAATGCCAGGCAAGGCGAATCATCAGGCCGCCATAGTGCCCCCAATCCGCAGGCCACCAGTCCTGGCCATCGGTCATCAGGGCTTTCACGTCGGCCTTGACGGCATCATAGTCCAGCCCCTTGACCGCAGCGCGATGGTCATATCCGGCATCCATCGGGTCGGTACGGGCCCCATGCTGGTGCAGAATGTCGAGGTTCAATGCGGTGGGCCACCACTTGGTGACTGGGGCCTCTGTCGAGGTGTTACCACCGTGGTTGACAGGGCATCCGCCGAGGCCGGGCATCTTGTTTCCATCCATTTGCTGGATCTCCTCTCAGTTTATACTGATTCTAATCTGGCATCTTGAGGCCCTATCGCTACCCCAGTCGGGCGATTATCTCCAATTGAAAAATGTTAAAGTGGTGATAGCCTTGGGTTATGATAAATTTCACGTTGAAACACTTTCGATATTTTGACGCATTGGCACGCATGGGCCACTTTGGTCGCGCCGCCGAGGCTTGCTCGATTTCGCAGCCGGCCTTATCCGTTCAGATCAAGGAACTGGAGGCCATGCTTGGCTCGCCCCTGGTGGAGCGCACGGCACGCCAGATCCGGTTGACCACACTTGGCGAAGAATTTCTGATCCGGGCGCGCAAAGTGTTAATTGAAGTCGAGGAAATGACAGAGCTTGCCCGAAAGCCGGACCGCCCGCTGACCGGCAGGCTTCGCATGGGCGTGATTCCAACCGTGGCTCCCTATTTGCTGCCACGGATCATTCGTCAGCTGTCGACACGCCTGCCCGACCTTGAGCTGCGTCCGCGTGAATCTGTGACACACTCTTTGCTTGAGGATCTCATGCAGTCGCGGTTGGACTTTGTGATTGCAGCCCTTCCGGTGTCTGAACCGGGATTGCGTGAATTTGCCCTTTTTGACGAAGATTTCGTGCTGGTTCGATCGGCCAGTGATGCTGGTAAACCGGTGCCAGCGCCCACCCAGTTGCCAGAGATGAAACTGCTGCTGCTTGAAGAGGGTCATTGCTTTCGCGATCAGGCGCTTTCCGTGTGTGATATCAAGTCAACCGATCCCAGCCTGTTGATGGAGGGCTCTTCTCTTGCGACTTTGGTCCAGATGGTCGACGCGGGTCTGGGGCTGACGCTTATCCCGGAAATGTCTGTACCACTGGAAACACGGGGCACCACGGTTGACATCGCCCACTTTGGCCGGGACCGACCGAAACGCACAATCGGGATGGTCTGGAGAAAAACAAATCCACTTGAGACGCAGCTCATGGAGTTGGGGGCCATCATTCGACGGACCGGCCAAGAGCAAAAGGCCGACTGCAAATTTTAGGCGTGCAGGCAGGCTGAGTGGCTCGGTATCTGTGGCACAAGTAACGGGTGTGGTCAGACAAACACTGCGGTCAGCGGGCTGGTGCCGGTCCTGGCCAGATATGCAGAAGCGGCACAGGGACTTCTCCGGGTAAGCGCCCTTGCGCCCCGGAAAAACCGGTGACGTGTTCACGCCGTCATCGGGAACCGCCCGGTGACCATGTTGCGGCGCGCTCCTAGTGCGGCTCTGGCACACCCAGATCGCCAAGGCGTCTTTTCTGCCGTTCGGCCAGCGCGTCGACCTCTGCAATAGAAGCTGTTGTCAGACCAGCCCCCGGCACGCGCACTGTCGGGTGCGAGATGATCCCCTGCCGAGCAAGCGAATGCTTGCGGATCGCCAGCCCGAGGCCCGGTTGCGCTTCATATCGGATCATTGGCATGTAGGCGTCGAAAATGTCCCGTGCGCGGTCAAGATCTTGCGCCTCGAACGCATCCAGAACCTGTCGCATCATCTCGGGATAGCCAAATCCAGTCATGGCGCCATCCGCCCCGCGCATCAGCTCTTCCAGCAGGTACATGCCGCCATTGCCGCACAGAATAGAGATACGCCGCCCCCCTGCATCGGAGGCCGCGCGCAAGGTTGTGATCTTTTCCAGACCCGGCCAGTCTTCGTGTTTCAGCATGACACAGGTCGGGCAGTCCGCGACAATCTGCAAAATGACCGAGGGTGAAATCTGGACACCCGTCGCCAACGGGAAATCCTGTAGTACAAAGGGAATTGGGCCAAGCGCATTGGCCGTGTTGTGAAAATAGCTGACGATTTGCGCGTCGGTCCGCAGCCCCATGGGTGGCGCGACCATCACTCCCACGGCACCTGCATCCATGGCCTGTTTGCTGAGGGATGTCATCGCTGCAAATCCCGGCGCTGACACGCCGACAACGACAGGTACGGTGCTGCGCTGAGTGACCCTGTCAATGACGGCGGCGGACTCTGACGTCGAAAGCTTTCTGGCCTCGCCCATCATGCCGAGGATTGTCAACCCACTGGCGCCACGTGCCACATAGGCATCGACCATGCGATCAATGCTGTCAAAATCCAGCGCACCATCGGGCAAAAAAGGTGTTGCTGCGATGGTAAAGACGCCCCTGACGGTTTCATCAAGCATGATCGCTCCTTTGGTGTTTGTGGGACAGGTCAAGTCGTATTTGTCCCAGCGCAAGGCTGACCGCGGCCTGCGAGGGGTCGACAACAGGCAGTCCCGTTGCCTGATGTAGAGGTCTGCGATAGTGGGCCATGCCGGCACAGCCCATGATCAGCACGTCCGCACCGTCGTTATCGCGCAGCCGTTTGCCAGTGGCGATCATCGCGTCTCGGCTTTTGCCTGGATCTGCCAGATCAGCAACTCCAATCCCCAGGGCGCGATCAGCTGCGATACGATCCATGACCCCCATCGCGCCGAACGCACGCATGTGGCGGGGTATCGAGCCGGGCAAGATCGAGATGACGCCCACCCTCTGTCCAAGGGTCAAGGCAGTCATGACAGAGGCCTCTTGTATGCCAACAACCGGTTGGGCGGTCTGGTCGCGTAATGCATGCAGGCCGGGATCGCCAAAGCAGGCAATCACAAAGCCGGCTGCGTCAGTCTGGGCGGCTGCCAGTCTGAGCATTGGCGCAATGGTCATGTCTGCCTGCTTTTGGCTTTCGATCGCCGGTGGACCCTCTGCCAGGGTCAGACACCGAATGGGAACGCCAAAGCTGCGCAAGGGATCAATCGCGGCATTTATGCCGTCGGTCACCTGTTGTGATGAATTGGGGTTTATGACGATCAAGGTGTTCATGCGCCCTCGCGTGTCGCTGATTGGATTTCGATCTGATAGCCCTCGGGGTCGCGGAAAACGAAGGCCTTGATACCAAGATCGTCGTTGTGAAAAAGCCGTGACAATCCGGCAAGGCCCGTGATCCGGGCATAGTCATACCAGGCCTCCACGTCAGGCACGCGGATGCACAGCTGCACGGGCTTGTCTGAGGCCCATTTGTTCATGCCTCGCGTTTCATCCACCAGGCCGACATGCGCCCCGGGGCAGATCTGATAGATCTTGGACCAGCCCTGATCAATGACCAGCCGCAGGCCAAGAATGTTTTCGTAGAATGCCATGGCCGCTGGCAAGTCGCGATAATACAGAAAGGTGATTGCAAGTTCCGGGCTTGTGGCGGGGCGGGTCATTCGGTCTGTCCCCTATGTCGATCGGGTGTCTGCTTGGCAGAAAGTTCGGGGCGATTGATCCATTGTCCGGATCCGGGCAGGCCGAGGAAATGGCCCTGTTCGACAAGCCTGCGACCGCGTAGGAAGACATGGGTTGGCCAGCCGGTCACACTGTAGCCTTGCCAGGGATTGTAGCCGACATTGTCATGCAGGTCGTCTTCGCCATAAACGACGCGTTGCGCTGGATCCCACAGGACGATATCGGCATCCATGCCAGGTGCAATAGCGCCCTTGCCGGACAGACCGTAGATCCGGGCGGGTGCATGGGCTGTCACCTCTGCAAAGGCCAACGGCCCGCCACGCCCCTGTGTCACCATGGCGTTGAAAAGCAGCGGCAAACGCGTCTCTAAGCCGGGTAAGCCATTGGCAATCTGATGAAATCCCGGCGCAGGCCCGGCCGAAAGTTTGCCGGTTTCATCAAAGCGGTAGGGCGCGTGATCAGAAGACACAAGGCTAAGCGTGCCCGCAAGAAGCGCCCCCCACAGGGCCTCTTGGTCGGGTTGGGTGCGTTGTGGCGGCGAACACATCCACTTTGCGCCGTCCAGGCCAGGCCTTTCAAGAACGGTTTCGGTCATGAACAGATAGTGCGGGCAGGTCTCTGCCCAGACCGGGGCTCCGCGGGCCTGGGCTGTTTTGATCGCGGCGGCGGCCTCCTGGGTCGAGACATGAAACACCATCACTGGCTGATCCATGTATTCAGCGAAACGGCAGATACGCTCGACGGCCTCTATTTCGGCCATACGGGGGCGGGATCTGGCATGGTCCCGGGGTGTTACATGACCCGATCGGATCAGCGCAGAGCGGGCCTGTTCAATTATCGCGTCGTTTTCGGCATGCACGCACACCAGTGCGCCACTGAGTTTTGCATGATGAAGGACACTCAGGACCTCGGCGTCACTGAGTTGTATATTGTAAGTTGTAAAGACTTTAAGCGATCTGTGGCCCTGCTGGATCAACCGGGCCAGGTCGGATTGAAACCCTGCAACTTGGGTGTCGGTGACAGTGATGTGAAACGCGTAATCGATCATGGCGCCCCGGTTGGCGCGCGCGGCATAGTCTGCCACCGTGTCAGCCAGCGTCTGGCCACCGGCCTGCGCGGCGAACGAGATGACACTGGTGGTGCCGCCCATCGCAGCCGAGCGTGTGGCCGTTTCAAATGTATCGGCGTTCCATTGGCCCATGCCTGACATCTGCTCAATGTGGGCATGCGGATCGACACCGCCGGGCATCACCCATTGCCCCCGCGCCGAGATATCAGCGGCAGCATTTGCAACGGTATCGCCAACAGAGAGGATCTTGCCGTCATCAATGGCGAGATCCCCGTCGATGATACCTTCTGGTGTGACGATCCGACCGTCGCGGATGACAAGATCAATCATGCCATTGGGCATTTGTCCCTACCTCGCTGTGATGCACACGTTTGGCTGCAGCATGCATGTATTTGCGCGCCCTGCAATTGTATCTGTCGGTCTGACCTGCGGCGATGATAATGCGCGGTTTGATCAGGTGCAGGCCAGCAGGTGCAGTGCACGCGCTCCGCTGTATCGCAGGATTGGCTGCACGATCTTGCAGGGGGCGCTGGCCTTGGCGGAAACAGGCTCATCACCACCACGGAAGCACTGAGGCGCGTTACGAGGCGCGGAAAATGATGTAAGTCTGCCTCGAAAGGGTTGAATGGGAAAATCGGTTCTGTGCGCAGATTGATACATTTTGCCGGACTGGTCATGGCGGCGCCTGTTGTCGTGGCGCTCTTGATGCCGTTTGCGGTTGCCGCACAAGGGACTGACATTCCCGACTGGCTGGCTGTGCATGTCGGCCCCGATGAGGGCCAGATTGCGCCGGTGGTTTTGCACCGCGCACGCGCGCTACATCAAAGCAAAGTGAAAAAGGGCCTTGTCAAAAACCCCTGTTACCTTGCTATGGATGCAACCCGCCCCAGCACCTTGCCAAACGGCGCAGCGGCCAAGCGGTTCTTTGTAATTTGTGAGGCAGACAAGACGTTCTGGGCAACCTCATCCGGGTATGGCAATGGCAGGAAGCTCAAGGCCGCCGATTTTTCGAACGGGCGGCAATGCGCAAAACATTTCAGCAATGCCGAAGGCTCCAAGCTGTCAGCAGGTGGGGCCTATCTGACGGCTGAAAGCAGAGCTTCGTTCAAGGGTTATTACAACCAGTCAGGCCAAAGGGTCCCATTTTACAGGACATTTCTGCTGTTCGACGGCGAGGGGGAAACCCGCAACGCGCGGGAACGGGCGATTGGCGGGCACCAGGCGATATTCCTGCGATGGACCTGTCGGTTCAAAAAGCCAGACAGCCCGCACGCTGACGCCCAGGGATACGTGCGGTTCGGGCGCCTGGTCGACTATACCAGCGGTCGCAGCAATGGTTGCACCACCTGGTCTGCACGCGACACAAAAGCAATCCTTGACTTGGTCGAAGGTCAGCCAACAACGCTGTATCTGTATCCCGAATCCAAGGACATCGACGCCGTCGCCCGGGCGGTGAAGGCCAACACCTCGTTGGCGGACAGCGGAGCATATTGGAACGCAACCTGCCTGGATGAGATTGGCGCGCCAAAGTTCTGGCCCAAAAGACAACTGCAACCCATCATCAATCGGTGGCGCAGGTCTCTGGCGCCCTCACCTGCGCGGGTCTTGCCGGTGTGTGAGTGATCCGCCTGACCGCAGTCTGCCCTGCTGCACGCATGGTGAGCTGAGCGCCGCATGCAGATCACGACGGCTCGCCCCGGGCTATAGCGTCTCTGCAATCCTTGATCAGTCGGACCTGCCGCAGACCTACTGGGTCAGACGGGACGCTGCGGTCATCTACGATGCCCTCTCATCCCATATCTGACCTGGCAGTCAGGCGCGCGAGAGAAGAGCAAGCTTTGGGCTTTTCGAGCTGTTCAGGCTGTGAAACAAAGGGGGAACAATCGGAACTATACAGGATGGCGCACGTGAAAATCGACAACAAGACAGCCCGGTCTTTATGGCTGCGTGCGCATGGGCTGTCACAGACGCCCACGGGGGCTCTGGATACTTTGGCGACGATCAGGCACCTGGGATTTGTGCAGCTTGATTCCGTTCAGGTGATTGCGCGTGCGCATCATCACATCCTGTGGAGCCGCAATCAAAACTACCGGCAACCCGATCTGGACCGGTTGCTGCGCAGACAACGGCAGGTGTTTGAACATTTCACCCACGACGCCTCGGTTTTGCCCATGGACTTTTTGCCTATGTGGCAGCGGCAGTTTCGCCGCAAGAAAGAGCAGGTGTCGCGCTCCAACTGGTTCGGCAAACACCTTGATCCTGAGCTGATCGCAATGGTGCTGCGTCGCATAACTGAAGAGGGACCTCTGAGCACGCAGGCCTTTGACACCCGGATATCGGGCGAAAAGCAAATGTGGAAGCGCCCACCGCACAAGATGGTGTTGGACTACCTGTGGTACTCGGGGACGCTTGCGACCTCGTACCGCGACGGGTTTACAAAGGTCTATGATCTGGCAGAGCGGGTGTTTCCCGCTGATCTGCCGATCCTCAGCGATGGACAGCAAATTGCGCAACTCTGCACTGCGGCTCTTGCGCGGCTGGGCTTTGGCACCTTGGCTGAGATCCGAAAATTCTGGGAAGCCTGCGATGTCGCTGAGGTCGCCGCCTGGGCCCAGGAAAACCGGGCCCAGATTGTCGAGGTCGAGGTGCAAGGCGCCGACAAAAGCTGGACACGCGCCCTCGCTTGCGCCGATATCACGGATCGTATCGCCGCGTTGAAAGAGCCGACAACGCGTCTGCGTGTTCTCAATCCATTTGATCCTGCCATTCGTGATCGTGCGCGTTTGGCCCGTTTGTTCGGATTTGAGTACACAGTTGAGATGTTTGTGCCGGCAGCGAAACGGCAGTGGGGTTATTACGTGTACCCTCTGCTTGAAGGGGATCGCTTTGTCGGACGGATCGAAGCTAAGGTCGATCGGGCGTCGAATGCGCTGATCCTCACGCGGCTATGGACCGAGCAGCACAGGTTCCGTACCGCCGCACGGCTGTCAAAGCTTGACAGCGAGTTGCAGCGGCTTGCCAGGTTTGTCGGGGCAGAGAGGGTTGAGTGGCGTCTGGACTGACGGTTCAGGACATTTTTCGGCGGCCCAGAAGCCAGACAAAAAAGACCCCGCCGACAAGTCCAGTGACAATGCCGATCGGCATGTCTTCGGGTGCCATGATGGTGCGTGCCGTGATATCAGCCCACAAAAGAAAGACCGCACCAATCAGGGCTGAGGCAGGCAATACTCTGCGATAGTCTCCGCCAATCAGCATGCGCGCCACATGCGGTACCATCAGGCCGACAAAACCGATGATGCCCGAAAAGGCCACCATCACGCCGGTTATCAGGGCCCCGGCGACAAACACCGCAAGCCGGAACCGCGCAACAGCAATACCCAGCGTCGAAGCGGTCTCGTCGCCCACTGTCATTGCGTTCAGGTCACCCGCGCGAGACATCAGCCATGTCGCGCACAACGCAAGCACAACAAGAGGATAGATCAGCTGGCCCCATTGGGCCAGTCCAAGCCCGCCCAGCATCCAGAAGACAACAACATGGGTGGCGCGTGGATCCCCCAGAAAGATCAGCACGTTGGCCGCTGACATGATGATGAAGGATACCGCCACGCCCGCCAAGACAAGCCTGTCAGCACTGGTGGCATCGGCAAGGCGCGAAACGCCCAGTACAATCACCGTTGCGCCCAACGCTCCGCCAAAGGCCAAAAGCGGTACGGTCAGAAGGCCCAGAAACAGCCCGGTATGCAAAAGCGCCAGAATGGCCCCGAATGCCCCGCCCGAAGAGATTCCCAGCAGGTGTGGGTCCGCGAGCGGATTGCGGGTCACCGCCTGCAGGCTGGCCCCCACCATCGCCAGGCCAGCCCCGACCATCATGGCCAGCAGCGCCCGGGGGAACCGGATTTCCCAAACGATGGCTTCGCGTCCCTGTGACCAGCCTTGTTCGATCAAACCGGGCGACAGCTTGTTCAGAAACACGCCCCAGACGGTGCTCAGTGGGACCGGTACGGCCCCGACTGAAATTGCAAAGGAAAGAGAGACCAGCAAGGTTGCCAGTCCGCCTATCAAAAGAAGCGGTTGCGTCCAGACAGCGCGGTTGCGGACCGGGTCTTGCTTGGTCTCGGCCATGGGTTCACTCAGCCCAAAAGGCTGTTGCAAGGGTCTTGATGGCCTGAATATTGCGCGGACCGGGGGTGGCCTCGACGTATTCCAGCGTCACGAAACGATCGTTCTTGACCGCGTCAAGTCCGGCAAAAGCTGGGTTTGACATCATGAAGTCGCGTTTTTGTTCGGCGGTGACATCGCCGTAGTTCACAATCATCACAACTTCCGGGTTGCGCTCGATCACCTCTTCCCAGGTCACCGTGGCCCAGCTTTTTTCAAAGTCGTCCAGAATATTGACGCCACCTGCCGCTTCGATCAACGCGGTCGGCATTGCATAACGCCCGGCTGTAAAGGGCGTGTCGTCGCCGCTGTCATAGACAAAAACACGCAGCGGCTCGCCGGTCTGCAGGTTGTCTTTGAACGCCGCCAGATCGTCGCGATACGTTGCAACAACCTCTGCTGCCTTGGCCTCGACATCAAAGATCCTGCCGAGGTTGATCAGATCTGCATACATATCCTCAATGCTGGCTTTGTCTTTCGCCATGATGTGGGTGCAGCTTTCGGTCAATTCGTAGACTTTGATCCCAAATGGCGCGAGCGTTTCCGGCGTCACTTCGCCGCCAACCTTCATGCCGTAGTTCCAGCCGGCAAAGAAAAAGTCTGCATCGGCGCCGACCAGCACTTCCTTTGAGGGATACTTTGCCGACAGTTCCGGCAACTCGGCCACACCTGCGCGCATCTCTTCGTCCAGGGTTTTCCAGCCTGATATGCCGGTGTACCCGACCATCCGGTCGGCCAGTCCCAAGACCAGCATCATTTCGGTCAGGTTGACATCATTCGAGATGGCCCGTTGCGGAGGAGCGTCAAAGCTGACGGTGCGATTGCAGCTTTGAACACTGGTTTCCGCCACAGCAAATCCTGCTGAAAGCACGATGGCGGATGCCGCCAAAAGGGGGGTCTTCATGTATGTCTTCCTTGTGTTTGAAGGTGAAAAGTCAGGTGGTCAGTTTTGCTTTCGGACAGCGTTTCGCGCCGTGCCGTGACGCCAAAGGCGCTTGATACAGCGGCTTCCGAAAGGACCTCTGCTGGCGACCCAAATCCTATGGGATGTCCAGAGTGGATAAGCAGGATGTCATCGCAGACGCTGGCGGCAAGGTTCAGGTCATGCAGCGATGTCACAATGGTCAGCGGCAGGTGGCGGATCAGGTCCAGCACCTCAAGCTGATGGCGAATGTCGAGATGGTTGGTGGGTTCGTCAAGGATCAAA
>JAKVCP010000062.1 GCA_022448925.1 Paracoccaceae bacterium | reverse complement strand
CGTATACAGCGTGGACGCGGTGACGATCGTGGGAGGGATTTGCTCACGCCTCGCCCTGACTTTGAGAAGGAGCACCGCTCGTCGCACGCTCACTTCCGCGCGGAAGGCACCCAGCGTTTCGCCATGTGCGATGCCGCCATGCCCGTAAAGATCCGTCAGGCTTTGAACCACCACAAAGCCGATCATCCCTATTGAGGCCAGCCGGGTGGCGAACCCCACGACGATCAGAACTGGCAGAATGAATTCTGCCCAAGTGCCGGCCAAAACCACGACTTTTTGAAAGACTGACATTTGAGAGACATCCCAAAGAACGCTTTCCGCCTGTTTCGGGAAAATCTGCCCGAATCCCCCGGCCGTCACTTTGAAAAGGCCAAGCACCCCATCGCCTGTCTTGGTCAAGGCCGAGACCCAGAAGTAGTTCAGCAGGGTTGCGGCAAAGACGAAGCGCGCCAACAGAGGGATCACTCCATCGGCTTTCTCGATCTCGTCAAAAATAGCGTTGTGCAGGGTTATGAGGCGGTTCATTGCGTGTTCTTTCAGCTCAGGATGTCAGAGATCGCACCGTGGCCAAGCGCGAGGTTCAGGGTCGCGCCAAGGTCAAAGTCCGCGGCGTTTGACTGTGCGACTTTCAATGCGTCTTCAAAGGTGGCGCCCTTTGCCAGCGCAATCAGGAAGTCTGCCGCGCCGTGCGGCAAGACATGCGGCATTGGATCGAACTCTGGGCGGGTGATCAGAGTGTCCTCGGGTTTGGCTTGCGGTTTGGGACTGCCCGGTACCATGTTGAAGGCCCAGATCGAGGCGGCAGGCCAGGCTGATCTCAGGATGTGAACTGCGGGCGCGAGGGTCATGCGACAGGTCATCAGCTCTGCTTCACCGAGCCGTTGTAATTGTGTCGGGTCCGCGGCGGTGGCGTCTGCGGCATGATAGGACTGTCGCATAGCCAATTCGATCCGTGCGACATCACCAAGATAGCCCAGATGCTTTAACGGCTCGAAGCCTTCCAGGAATGCGGGGAATTCGGCGCCGTAGTGCATCATCAGGGGGGATTTTGGTGGGTGCTGGCGCAGAAAGATCGCAGCAAGGTTCTTGAAGTTTTGCGGCCCGACCAACTTCGAGATTGCCGGAAACCCGGTGCCAAGTGCATCGCCCAGGCTGACGGCCACGTTATTTCGGTAAACCCAATAACGTCGACCGGCAGGGCGGCCGCTCCCATCGCTTAGCCCGGCGGGGACCGGCTTGTTTGCATCCAGCAAAGCGCCCTCGAAATCACTTTGGGTGGTCATGCCGGCACCTTGGCCAGCGCGGCCTGTGCGCGCGTGCACTCGGCTGCCAATGTTTGCCAATCTGGGACGTCCGTGTCCCATTCAACCAAAAGCGGTTTGGGTCCGGATTTTTCAAGCGTATAATCCAAAAGCGCCCAGACCGGGTCGACAATTTCACAGCCGTGGCTGTCGATCAGCAAGGGTGCGCCATGGTCGTCCGTGTCTTCGTCATGGCCGCCAAGGTGAATTTCCCCCACCATATCAAGGGGGTAGTCATCTATGTACCCCTGTGGCGAATATCCAAGGTTGATGGCCGACACAAAGACATTGTTCACGTCCAAAAGCAGGCCGCATCCGGTCCGGCGGGTCAGTTCATGTAGGAAATCGGTTTCGGACCATGTGCTTTCCTCGAAGGCCAGATAGCTCGAGGGATTTTCAAGCAGCATTCTTCTGCCAATGGCGTCTTGCACCGCGTCAATATGATCTGCGACGCGGGTCAGCGTTGCATCTGTGTAGGGCAGGGGCAGCAAGTCATTGTAAAAGTGACTATCGTGAGTTGACCAGGCGAGGTGTTCGGAAAAGCTTGCAGGATTCAACCATCCAACAAGATGTTTCAAGCGCGCGAGATGTTCGGGATCCAGGCGGCCTTCACCACCGATCGACAGGCCGACGCCGTGCACAGATATGGCAAACCGTTCAGACAGATGACGCAACTGGGCCAAGGGGCGTCCACCATCGCCCATATAGTTTTCGGCATGGATCTCAAGCCATTGGACCGGAAAGGCATTTTTAAGGATATCGTTGAAATGCTGCGGTTTATAGCCCACGCCGGGGCCGCTGGGCAGACGCACATCGCTGAATCGGACATCAAGCATGGAAGACCTCGGGCTAGGGGGAAACACAAGGCGGGCCAAGCCGCCTTGGTCAGAGTGTCGAAGGGGCCCCATCCGGGGCTGGGGCCCTTGCGCCAGATGAGGCGCTGGCGGCTTAGGACGCGGGCAGGTCGCGGTCCAGTTCGGTCAGCGATCCCATGCGTGCCGAACCGTCTGCCATGGCTGGCAGGTCCATCGATTCGCAGGTGCCGGCGTCCACCAGTGTCCAGGCATTGCCTTGGTAGTCCACGGTCGAAGAGCCAGCACAGGTTGTGCCCGGACCCGCGGCGCAGTCGTTGGCTCCGGCCAGCGAGACACCGTAGCACTTTTCTTTTTCCATGGCCGTGGCTGCGGTGCCATGTGCTGCCAGCGAAGCTGCGACTGCGCCAACGATGGCAACTGTTTTCATTGTAGAGGACATATGTGGATTCCCTTTTGATGGTTCAGGCATGTAAACTTCACCGAACGGTGTGTCCGTCGATGTGTCAATCCTGATCTGACGACGGCCGTTTCACCAGTCACAGGCCCGTTAATCACGGGTGTGTCAGCACAGACCACGGTTTCGTGAAGGCGCAAGATGAATATGCGCTTGAAACTTGGGGGAAAAGAAAGAGGCCACGGTAACAATCTTGGCCTCTGTCACCTGTCTTTGCCGCGAATTGTTACAAAAGGTCTGGCGGCGTGGCCGCCTTTTGCAGTTCGCTCACGATTTCATCCAGCGATGTTACAGAGGTCTGTTTTTCACCGAGGCGACGAACGGTGACAGTGCGGTCGGTCACTTCACGTTCGCCGACGGCGAGGATGATCGGAACTTTTGCAAGCGAATGTTCACGGACCTTGTAGTTGATCTTTTCGTTACGGATGTCGGCCTCGGCCTGGATCCCCGCCGCTTTCAATGCGTTGACCACGTCATGCACGTAGTCATTGGCATCCGAGATGATCGAGGCGACAACAACCTGCCGCGGTGCCAGCCAGAATGGCAGCTTGCCAGCCCAGTTTTCGATCAGGATACCGGTAAAGCGCTCCAAGGAGCCAAAAAGCGCACGGTGCAGCATGACCGGCGCCTGGCGATCGCCTTCGGGTGTCACATAGGTGGACTTGAAGCGCTCTGGCAGGTTGCTGTCCACCTGCAATGTGCCGCACTGCCAATCCCGGCCGATCGCATCCCGCAGGACGTATTCCAGCTTTGGACCGTAAAAGGCGCCTTCGCCTTCAAAAATCGAATAGCTCATGCCGGCAGTTTCAAGCGCCGTTTGCAAGGCGGCTTCGGATCTGTCCCAGCTCTCTTCGGTGCCGATCCTGTTTTCCGGGCGTGTCGACAGCTTGACGTGCACGTCCTCGAACCCAAAGTCCCGATAGATCGACAAGATCAGGTCGTTGACCTTCAGGCACTCATCGGCCAACTGCTCGGGCGTGCAGTAAATATGCGCATCGTCCTGGGTAAAGCTGCGCACGCGCAACAGGCCATGCAGTGCCCCCGATGGTTCATACCGGTGCACCTTGCCGAACTCGGCGATTTTCATCGGAAGGTCACGATAGCTGCGCACGCCATGGTTGTAGATCATCATGTGACCCGGGCAGTTCATTGGCTTGAGAGCATACTCGCGGTCGTCCTGTGTTTCAGCCAGGAACATATTCTCACGGTAGTTTTGCCAGTGTCCTGATGTCTCCCACAGGGATTTGTCCATGATGTCAGGTGAATTGACCTCGACATAGCCGGCGGCATCCTGCCTGCGACGCATGTAGGCAATCAGGGATTGGAACATGCGCCAGCCCGCCGGGTGCCAGAAAATCGATCCGGGGGCGACATCCTCGAAGTGGAACAAATCCATTTCGCGACCCAGTTTGCGGTGGTCGCGCTTGGCGGCCTCTTCCAGCATGGTCAGATGCTTTTTCAGATCGCCCTTGTTTGCAAAAGCCACGCCATAGATGCGCTGTAGCATCTGGCGATCGCTGTCGCCACGCCAATAGGCACCGGCCACCGACATCAGCTTGAACCCATCTGCCGGAACCTGTCCGGTGTGTTGCAGGTGCGGTCCACGGCAGAGATCCTGCCAGTCGCCATGCCAATACATGCGCAGGGGTTCGTCGCCGGGGATAGCCTCGATCAACTCGACCTTGTAGGGTTCATCACTGTCTTTGTAGTGCTGGATGGCACGGTCGCGGGCCCAAACCTCGGTCCGGACAGGATCACGCAGGGCGATGATCTCGCGCATCTTTTTTTCGATTGCTCCAAGGTCCTCGGGGGTGAAGGGCTCGGCGCGGTCGAAATCGTAATAGAACCCGTTCGCAATCACCGGGCCGATTGTGACCTTGACGTCGGGCCAGATATCCTGAACCGCACGAGCCATGATATGGGCGCAGTCATGGCGGATCAGCTCCAAAGCCTGATCCGCATCGGACAGAGTGTGAATCGCAACTTGAGCGTTGTCGTCAATCGGCCATTGAAGATCCCAATGCGCGCCGTTCACTGTGGCTGAAATGGCTTTTTTTGACAGGGATTTCGAAATGCTGGCTGCGACCTCGGCAGGTGTTACGCCTGCGTCGTATTCACGTGCATTGCCATCGGGAAAAGTCAGGGAAATCTGGGCCATTGGCCTTCAGCTCCTCGTCAGTTTGGCGCCCACGGAACGCCCGGTTGCGGGTATGGTTCGCGCGCGGTTTTGACCGGCTGTGGCGCGGCTGTCAAGCAGTCATGCTGCCTGTCTAATCACGGTGTGGAATTCTGGCCGGCCGTGGCGGGCACACACGGGGCGCGCAGCCGCCTTTTTGCCGTCTCAATGCAGGGGGAAATTCGGCCACAAACGCCGCTGGACGGATTGGCAAAGGTTACCGCCTCAGGCATGCTGCCGAACACGTAGGTACGAGAGGAAACATGGCGGACGTTCAATACCTTGAGGGCCCCGGAGGACGGCGCCTGGCATATGCACTCACTGCCGGAGCCGGGCCGTGCGTCGTATTCCTGTCGGGCTACAAATCTGACATGGATGGCACAAAAGCAGTGCATCTTGAGGCCTGGGCCGCAGCATCCGGTCGTGCCTTTCTGCGGCTTGATTACTCTGGGCACGGACGGTCTGAGGGGCTCTTTGAGCAGGGCTGCATAGGGGATTGGGCTGCGGATGCCGAGGCCGTGATCACGGCGGTCGCTCCGGGCGACCGGGTGATTGTTGGTTCATCGATGGGGGGATGGATCGGGCTGCTTCTTTGCCAGCGCCTGAGCGGGATCACAGGATTTGTTGGCATCGCGGCAGCGCCAGATTTCACCGAAGACGGATTCTGGGCGACGTTTACCGAGGCGCAGCGCAAGACGATCATGTCGGATGGACAGGTGGCACTGCCCTCGGAGTACGGAGAGGATTACATCATCACTCGAAAGCTGATCGAGGATGGTCGCCAGCAGCTTGTTCTGCGGGACAGCTTGGCCTTGTCCTGCCCTGTACGGCTTTTGCAGGGGACCGAAGATACGGCGGTCACACGCGATCGGGCACTGGCGTTGCTTGACCATCTTCAAGGTCCTGATGTGCGGCTGACACTGGTAAAGGGGGTCGATCACCGATTTTCAGAGCCAGACTGTCTGCGCCTGATCGAAGAAATGGTCCAAGAGGTCATGCCGTGACACGACAGGCGGTCGGTCGTGCGGAAATATGAGCCGTTTCCGTGAAAAAGCAGCTTGCGCATCACCATTTGTTCACCTAATGTTCCGACTCTCTCAACCTAAGGATGGACTATGGATACGCGCATCAGCCTGATTACGCTTGGCGTAGCAGACCTGGAAACCTCGGCCCTGTTTTACGAAGCGCTGGGCTGGACCCGGGTGCAGACACCGGACACAGGGATCGTTGTCTTTGACCTGCTGGGCCAGGCGCTGGGCCTTTTTCCGATAGAGGCTTTGGCAAAGGAGTTTGACAGACCGGTCGAGACGCTTGGCCGGGGGGCACTGACTTTGGCTCACAACGTTGCGTCGCAAGAGCAGGTGGATGCGATCATGGCGTCTGCCAAGGCCGCGGGCGCAGAAATTTTGACGCCAGCCCGAACGGTCTTTTGGGGCGGATACTCGGGGTACTTTTCCGATCCTGACGGTCACATCTGGGAAATCGCACACAACCCGTTTTCGACACTGGGGCCGAACGGCGAATTCCGGTGGGCCGGGTATTGAAACGTCCTGCCTCTATGTGGGGCTTGGAAACGCTTGGCCGGGTTCGGCTGAGCAAACATTTCTGGATGCGTGACTTCCTGTATTCCGAGATCGGAAATTTTCATCAGATCCAGAACATCCCCGATGCTCCGGATCTGGCAATCGACAGGGGGCGGGCTTTGTGCACGACCCTGCTGGATCCGCTGCAAGAGACGTTTGGCAGGATTTTCGTGCGATCCGGCTTTCGCTCGGCAGCGCTCAATAGTTTCGGCAACGCGCACAAGCTTAATTGTGCGCGCAACACCCATCCATTGGAATGTCACATCTGGGACAGTGCCGATGTTCCAGTGGCAGGAGCATCCATTGTGATCCCCTGGTTTGCTGACCGGTATGACGCGGGCCGCGACTGGAGGGATCTGGCGTGGTGGCTGCATGATCATCTCGAGTACTCCGAGATCTTTTTTTTCCCAAAGCTCTGCGCGTTCAACATCGCCTGGCGACCTGTGCCGCAGCGGCGCATCGACAGCTATATCGTACCGCGCGGATGCCTTTTGCCTGCTGGCAGTGAGCCGCAGGAGGCCCCACAGATGCGTCAGGCGCGCTACGCAGATTTTCCACCCTTTATGGCGGGGCATGCCCCCTGAGACGCACCCCCAAAGGTGTGGGCACTGGCCGGTCTTTCGGTAAACAGGTTTGGTTTTCAAAAGCCCTGCAACAGATGCTGTCTGATCTTGCAGCCGAGGCCTGTGCCTGTGTAGCGCAAGGCGTTCAAAACCCTTTGGGCGATGTGCTGATGTCTTTAGATGACAATGGGCGGAGTGAAAATAGGACGGTGGCGCGGTCTATGCGCGCCACCGCGTCAGGTCTGTTTCTGTCTATTCCATGGCCTCAAGCTGATCGATGAACCCCTCGATCATGGCAAGCCCCTTGTCCCAGAAACCTGGATCCGTGGCATCCAGTCCGAACGGCGCCAGAAGATCCTTGTGGTGTTTGGATCCACCGGCCTTCAACATGTCGAAGTATTTGTCCTGAAAGCCCTCAGGCTCGGCCTCGTAGACAGCGTAGAGTGCGTTTACCAACCCGTCACCGAAAGCATAGGCGTAGACGTAGAACGGAGAATGCACAAAGTGCGGAATATAGGCCCAGAAGGTTTCGTAGCCCTCCATGAAGTCGAATGCCGGCCCAAGGCTTTCGGCCTGCACTGACATCCACAGCGCATTGATATCATCCGGGGTCAGTTCTCCGCCGCGCCGGGCTTCGTGCAATTTGCATTCGAAGTCATAAAAGGCAATCTGGCGCACGACCGTGTTGATCATGTCCTCGACCTTCCCGGCCAGAAGTACCTTGCGCTCTGTGTCGTCCGCCGCGCCGTCCAGCATTTTGCGGAAAGTCAGCATCTCGCCGAACACGCTGGCGGTTTCGGCCAGGGTCAATGGCGTCGATGACAGCATCTCGCCTTGCTCTGACGCCAGAACCTGATGCACTCCGTGACCCAATTCGTGGGCCAATGTCATCACGTCCCGCGGTTTTCCAAGATAGTTCAGCATCACATAGGGGTGGACATTCGTGACGGTGGGATGCGCGAAGGCTCCGGGTGCTTTGCCCGGTTTGACGGCGGCATCAATCCAGCCTTTGGTGAAAAAGGGATCGGCCAGGTCGCCCATGCGGGTGTCAAACGCCGAGTAGGCGGTCATGACCGTCTCACGCGCTTCGTCCCAGCCCACTGTGCGTGTGCTTTCCATGGGCAGCGGCGCATTGCGGTCCCAGACCTGCATGCGCTCCAGGCCCAGCCATTTGCGCTTGAGTTCGTAGTAGCGGTGGCTCAGGCGCGGGTAGGCGTTGACAACGGCGTTGCGCAGGGCCTCGACCACCTCCGGTTCGACATGATTTGAGAGATGCCGTCCGGTCTGAGGGCTGGGCATGCCGCGCCAGCGGTCCAGGATTTCTTTTTCTTTTGCCTGGGTGTTGTGGACGCGAGCGAACGTCCGGATATTTTCGCCAAACACGCGGGCCAGCTCGTGCGCGGCTTTTTCGCGTTGGTCGCGGTCCTGTTCGGTCAGCAGGTTCAGGGTGCCTTCGATATTGCGTTCTTCGCCATCGATGGTGAAGGTGAGCCCTGCGATCGTTTCGTCAAAGAGCCGCTCCCATGCGTCGCCGACAACGCCAAGGTCATGCAGGAACTTTTCCAGCTCATCTGACAGCTGAAAAGGCTTCATCGCCCGGATACGCTCAAACACGGGTTTGTAGCGGGCCAGATCGGAATTGGTTTCGAAGTGACCTTCCAGCACATCGTCGTCCAGGCGGTTCAGTTCCAGTGTGAAGAACACCAGTGGCGTGGTGAAATTTGTGATTTGTTCCTGTGTATCGCTCAGAAACTTGGTTCGCTCGCCGTCCGTCGTCAGTTGATAGTAGCGCAATCCAGCAAAGGACATGAGCCGCCCTGAGACATTTTCGATCTTCTCATGTCGTTGCACACAGACCAGAAACCCTGCGGCGTCCAGGGCGCCCAGTTTGCCTTCGTAGTCCGCAGCAAAACCTGCGCATTCTGTCTCTAGCCAGGCGAGGTCTCGGGCGACTTCGGGGGCGTCGGTTGCCGGGTAAAGATCGGTCAGGTCCCATTCGGGCATAGCGCCAAGGCCATCGGCCCCGTGGCTGGCATTGGCATCAAGAAACCGGGTCTGGGTCATGGGAACTCCTGTATCGAATTTCCCAAGACATATGACGGCCCGAGCCCGTCGCCAAGGGCTCGGCGGTTTCCCGGGCTGGATTTCCGGGTCAGAATGTCAGGCTGTAAGCCGGCTTTCGCCAAGCTGCGCTGCAGCCGCGTCAAAAAAGGCAGCCGCGCGATCAGTGATGGTTTCCCGGGTTTCCGGCGATTCCATCAATACTTCGTGTTGAAGCCCTGGCAGTTCCAAAAGGCTGCCCCTGTCCCAAGTCTCCATGCGGGCGCGGATACGGTCGGCGTCTACAATGCGTTCGTTTCCACCCAGAAAAGTCAGGCAGGGCAGATCGGGCGATTGACACTGCGAAAGCGCCTGTGTCTCGGCCAGCGCTTCATGAAGCCATTGCAGGGTCGGACCGCCCAGCTGCAGGTCTGGTTGCGTGACGATCTGGCGCCGCATGTAGGCAAACATGGCTGGATCGGTTGTCAGAGTGTTGTCTTCGAAGGGTTCAGCGATCACGTAGCTGGCAGAGCTGGTGCCCGGCGCCATGAGGCTTCCCAGACCCACTGTTTTTCCAATCCAGCTGAGGGCCCAGGCGATGGGTCGCATTGGCGCCGAAATGTGAATTCCCCACATTGGCGCCGAGAACATTGCCGACGCGACGGGCAAACCTTCAAGCACGGCGCGCAACCCAATCGCACCGCCCATGGAATGGGCAACAAGGTGATATGGTTTGGGAAGATCAAGCGCGCGAACAGCATCCATCGTGGCGGCGACATCATGCTGATAGTCGGAAAAGGCTTCCACATGACCCACACGCGTGTTGCGAGTCATGCGCTCGGCCAGTCCCTGGCCGCGCCAATCTATAGCAATCATTGCATAGCCGCGCGCAGCGAAATCCCGTGCTGCGCGCCCATATTTTTCAACGTACTCTGTGCGCCCCGGGAACATCAGGATGGTGCCCTTCGCCTCATCCAGCGGGAAGTGTGCAACGCGGATGCGCATCCCATCCCTGGTTTCCAGCCAATAGGCCTTGGACCCGGCTGGTGCATCTGCACAATCTTCAAAAAAAGGGGCGCTTTCCAACATCAGCTCAGGACCGTTCCTAATTTCATGGCAAGACCCATATTGCCGTCAACCTTCAGTCGTCCGCTCATGAAGGCAGCGGTTGCGTTCAGGTCACCTGAAAGTATGTCCTGGAAGGTGTCGGCATCCGCAGACAGGGTCACGTCTGTATCGTCGTCGCTGGCCCGCACACCATCGCTATCGATCACGATGGCGCCTTCGCCCTCGATTTCGAATTTAGCGGACCCGTCAAAGCCTTCACCACCCAGTCGTTCCGACAGGGCGGCCACAGCGGCGGTCACAATATCACTCATTTTTCGTCTTCCTTAAGTTTATAACGTGCCGCTGGCATTTCCGGTCACGTACGCTACACTCAAGTTTGTTATGAGGACGAAGAGCCAGTTTTTCAAATGTACCGTCACGACACTGTGCGCAGTAGTCATGATTTCCCTACCTCTGAGCGCCATGGCGGACGGGGACAACCGGCTTGAGCGGTTGATGGCGGATTTGGCAACGGCGGATGAAGAGGCGGCGCCCGGCCTTGTTCGCGAGATTGAACACATCTGGGCTAACTCGGGCTCGGCGTCGATGAATTTGCTTCTGCAACGCGCGACAGACGCACGAGAGGCCGGAAACTCCCAACAGGCGATTGAGCATCTGACGGCTCTGACTGACCACGCTCCGGACTTTGCCGAGGGTTGGCAAATGTTGGCCGTGGTTTTGTTTGAACAGCAGCGTTTTGGTCAAAGCGCCGACGCGCTGGAACGCGCATTGGCTTTGAATCCGCAACACTTCGGAGCCATGCGCGGTTTGGGAGCCATCCTGGAGCAGGTTGGCAAACCAACACTTGCGTATCAAGTCTACAAACGCGTACTTGATCTTCATCCGCATGATGCTGATGTGCTAAAAGCGGTAGACCGGTTGCAACAACAGGTGGACGGCACCTCTCTCTGACAAAAAGGCAGGTGGGCAATGTCCATGAATGCACGGATCGCGGCTGTTCTCGGCCCGACCAATACAGGCAAGACGCACTACGCGATTGAACGCATGCTGGGATATCGGACCGGCATGATCGGACTGCCATTGCGTTTGCTGGCGCGTGAGGTTTACGACCGAATCGTATCGTTACGTGGCCCTGGCGTGGTCGCAATGGTCACGGGCGAAGAGCGGATCGTTCCGCCGCGCGCGCAGTACTGGATCTGCACGGTTGAGGCGATGCCCGAAGGACTGGGCTGCGATTTTGTCGCCATTGATGAAGTCCAACTTTGTGCGGATCCAGAGCGGGGGCATGTCTTTACAGATCGTCTGCTGCGGATGCGGGGCACGCATGAAACGCTGTTTTTGGGTTCCGATACGATGCGCGGGCCGATTTCAGCGCTGGTGCCGGGGGTCGAACACATTCGGCGCGACCGGATGAGCCAGCTTAGCTACACGGGCTCGAAAAAGATCAGCCGCCTGCAGCCTCGTAGCGCCATCGTCGGGTTTTCGGTCGACAATGTCTATGCCATTGCCGAGTTGTTGCGGCGCCAGAAGGGCGGAGCGGCTGTTGTCATGGGCGCTCTCAGCCCACGGACGCGCAATGCACAGGTTGCGCTTTATCAAAACGGTGATGTGGACTACCTCGTGGCGACCGATGCGATCGGTATGGGGTTGAACCTTGACATCAATCACGTTGCCTTTTCCGCCACGACCAAGTTTGATGGCCGCCGCATGCGCCCGCTGGCCCCAAACGAACTTGCCCAGATTGCCGGTCGCGCCGGACGCGGGATGAGCGATGGAACCTTCGGGGTCACGGGCGAGGCCGGACCGCTGAGCGAAGAGGTCGCCGAGGCGATTTGCGACCATCGTTTCACACCCCTGAAAAAGCTGAACTGGCGCAGCGCGGATTTGTCGTTTGGCTCGATCGGAGCCCTTATTGCATCCCTGGAACGTGCCCCCAGCGACGACTTGTTGGTCAAATCGCGGGAAGCGGATGACCTTCTTGTGCTGAAATCCCTGTCCTCCGTTGCGGAGGTCGTTGCGCGCGCAAGCGACCCCGGCTCAGTCAGGCTGCTATGGGATGTCTGCCGTATTCCTGATTTTCGTGGCATCAGCCATTCTGAGCACGCAGGCCTTTTGGAGGTGATCTTCAATCACTTGCATCAAAGTGGGCACGTGCCGGATGACTGGATGGCCCGGCAGGTCAAACGCATCGATCGGACCGATGGTGACATCGACACTTTGTCGAAACGGCTGGCATATATCCGCACATGGACGTATGTCGCTCAACGAAAAGGTTGGGTTCTTGATGAAAACCATTGGCGCGATGCGACGCGGACTGTAGAAGACAGACTGTCAGACGCGTTGCATGAGCGTCTGACCCAAAGATTTGTTGACCGCCGCACCAGTGTTTTGCTGCGGCGGTTGAAGCAGAAGGAGGCCCTTTTGGCCGAAGTAAACGAGAGTGGGGAAGTCACGGTCGAGGGCGAATTCGTCGGCCGGCTTGAAGGCTTCCGGTTTCGCCAGGATAAGGATGCAACTGGTCAAGAGGCAAAGACGCTCAAGACCGCGTCGCTTCAGGCCCTGGCTCCGCATTTCCATCTACGGGCTGACCGATTTTACAACGCGCCCGACACCGAGATTGATTTCACCGAACAGGGTGGCCTTATGTGGGGCGACCAGGCGGTTGGCAAACTTGCGGCGGGCGACGATCCGCTGAAGCCGAGGATTGTTGCCTTTGTCGATGAGGAAGCCGGTCCAGAGGTTGCTCAAAAGGTCGAGCGCCGCCTGCAACACTTCATCGACCGCAAGATCGCTGCGTTGTTTGAGCCTTTGCTGAACATCCAGCGCGATGAGACGCTGACAGGGCTGGCGCGGGGATTTGGGTTCCGCATGGTCGAAGCGATGGGCGTTTTGGTGCGCTCTGACGTCACCGACGAAGTCAAGGCTTTGGATCAGGACGCCCGGTCGGTTTTGCGCAAGCATGGCGTGCGCTTTGGTCAGTATACGATTTTCATGCCGTTGCTGCTCAAGCCCGCGCCCACACGTCTTCGGATCGTGCTGTGGTCGCTTGCCAATGGCTTGCAAGAGTTTCCCGAAGCGCCGCCTCCGGGATTGGTGACCGTTCCCAATCCCAAAGACACACCGCCGGTCCATCACACGATATCCGGGTACCGCGGGGCAGGCGCCCGAGCGATCCGAATCGATATGCTGGAACGTCTGGCCGATATGTTGCGCGGTGAAGACAGCCGGGGCGGTTTCGAAGCCAAGGCAGACATGCTGTCGATCACCGGCATGACGCTGGAGCAGTTCGCCGATCTCATGGCAGGTTTGGGTTACAAGGCCGACCAGGGCACGCGGGTCAAAGTAAAGCCCGCGCCGCAACTCGCGCCGGATGCTGGGGTCTCTGAAGCGGCGGATGCCGAAACGGGTCCCACCGATGCCGTGGCCGACGCGTCATCTATAAGTCAGGACGGCGTTTCCAAGGAGGATGCCGCCGCACCACAGACCACACCGACGCTGACCGGCAATGACGATGCGGCGGAGGCTGGCACCGAGATTGTGTCAGAGAATGAGGCCAAGACCGAGGCAACAGTTTCAGCAGAACCCGAGGTGTCCTCTGATGCTCCATCAGAGCCCGAAACGGAGGTGTTCTATACCTTTACCTGGGGTGGACTGCGCGCCACACACCGCGGCCGACGTCCGTCGGGCAGCGACGGGAACAACCGATTTAGCAAAGGTGGGACCCGATCGCGGGATGGCGACGGCGGCAAGCCGCGTGGGAAGGGCAAGCCGAAAGGTGGCAAGCGACCGGCACGCGATGACAAAGCCAAAAGCTATCAGGCGCGTCCACCAAAGAAAGATAAGCCCATTGATCCTGACAATCCTTTCGCAGCGCTCATGGCGCTGAAAGACAAGGGCTAGGGACTGTTTGGGTTTGTGAAGATCCGAATCGACAAATGGCTGTGGCATGCGCGTTTTTTCAAGACGCGCACGCTTGCATCCAAAGTTGTCCAGGGTGGCCACGTCCGTGTGAATGGTCAGCATATCTCAAAACGGTCTACCGAGGTCGCGCCCGACGACGTTCTGACCTTTCCTCAGGGCCGACATGTGCGGGTGATAAAAGTGATTTCCCCGGGAGAACGGCGTGGGCCCGCCGCCGAGGCGCAAACGCTGTTTGAAGATCTGGACCCGCCAAAGGCCGTGGCGAAAGATCCGGTTCTAAAAAACCCTAGGTTCGAGGGACGCGGTCGTCCAACGAAGAAGGATCGCCGGGCCCTTGATCTTAACAGGGATAGCCCGCTTGAATGATCTGCGCGTCTGGAATAGCTAGGTCTCAAGAAATCGATACGGACGCAAAGCCATGACCTATATCGTCACAGACAATTGCATCGCCTGCAAATACACCGACTGCGTCGAGGTGTGCCCGGTTGACTGTTTTTACGAAGGTGAAAACATGCTGGTGATCCATCCTGACGAATGCATCGATTGTGGTGTGTGTGAACCAGAATGTCCTGCCGACGCAATCCGCCCTGACACCGAACCGGACATGGAAAAATGGGTCGAGTTTAATCGCAAGTACTCTGAAATGTGGCCCGTTATCATTACCAAGAAGGATCCCCTGCCCGAAGCTGAGGCTCTGGATGGCACGTTGAACAAAGTGGAGACGCACTTTTCCGAAGCCGCTGGCGAGGGTGGATAACAAGCGATTCGGACACACGGTTGCGAATCCGTCGGTTTGTTTGCTGTGTAGACCTCTTTAACCCATTGCGGTTAAAGGGCACTTTTCGCTTGATCATATTTCCATGTGGAAAAGTAACTGCATTCATGATACGATGTACTCCTACTTGATTAAGCGAGGCGCCAAAGTTGGTCCGCAAAGGGACCGGCTCAAAATGTGTACAGATATGCAAGGCAACTGGGGATGCTCTGTGTTCCCGTTGTCTTTTTTGTCGACTGCGTGTCAGCTGAGGATGAGGAAGAACTGAATGAGCAAAGCGAAAAAGCTTGAGTTTCGGCCAAATGACTACGTGGTCTACCCTGCGCACGGGGTTGGACAGATCGTGTCGATCGAAGAGCAGGAAATTGCCGGCATCCAGCTGGAACTTTTCGTTATCGCCTTTGAAAAGGACAAGATGACCCTGCGAGTGCCGACCCACAAGGCAACAGAAGTTGGAATGCGCTCGCTCAGCTCGCCGGATGTGGTGAACCAGGCGATGAAGACGCTGAAAGGCAAGGCCAAGGTGAAGCGGGCGATGTGGTCGCGCCGTGCACAGGAATATGAACAAAAGATCAACTCTGGCGATCTGATTGCTATTGCAGAAGTGGTACGCGACCTGCATCGGGCAGACGATCAGCGCGAACAAAGCTACTCAGAGCGCCAGCTTTACGAAGCCGCGCTTGAACGCCTTACCCGTGAAGTGGCTGCCGTATCCGGCGAGGACGAGGTTGCTGCTGCAAAGCAGGTTGGTGATGTCCTGATCAGCCGCGCAGCCTAATCAGCAACGCTCAAAACATGTAGACCCACAGGTCACTGTGGGTTTCCTTGACCTTGATGCAATGCGTATCGGCGGGTTGTTGGTTTTGTCGATAATACCAACGCATTCCCTATCAGATTCCGAGGGCGCATGCGCAAATCAAAAGCCCGACCCACACGTTGGATCTCTGGACAAACGGAGTTGGTGGGGAATGTGCACGGGCTTTACGCTCCAACTGCATTTTTTTGACATGCATAGGACTTGGCGCCGGAGCCTGCCCATGCTCACATCCTTATCGAGCCCGGCTCCAAAGTTCAGTGCCAGTTTCCGGGTCAGTGTAGTTCACCCTAAGGCGTGAAGACCGCGGTGGGCGAATGAGCCCGCGCTACACAGGTATAGCGGCAGCCTGGCTGACCCATTGCGGGACAGCGTTAGCACGAGAAGTTCTACGGACCAAAAAGTCGCGCTCATAAGCCGGTGGCCCAGAGGGTTTGGTTGGAGGAAAACCGCCGTCGAAAGTTCACGAAAACGGCAGTAGATACGACCTTGTTTCTGGCCAACTGAACTTTGCTGGCCTTTTTCTTGGGATGTGTCCTGTCGGCCTGGCTGTCCACAGAAATTGTTAACCAAACGTTGGGTGACACAGGTCTCGGACCAATCGCTGCTGCTGCGCTTGTTGGACTGCCTGCATATTTCAACGGCCATGCTGCTTTGACTCTGCTTGGCGGTTTGATCGAACAGGGTGTGTCTTTCAAAGCAAAGACAGCAGCCATCGGCGTTGCCGCAGCGAACTGGTGGTTTGTCCCGCCATGCCGACACGCACATGCTGAGTACTGGACAACCGCCCTTGCGCACCTCGAATAATGCAGGAGGGCCTTTCGAAGGCTGTTGGCCGCACAAAATACACCTTCTGGAGCAAGCTCAAAAGAAACCTGAATCTCGCAAGCTTCGCTGCCCTGCCTACAGCACGTATCACGGCAAAGCAGAGAACGGTTTTCCCGTCTCCACTCTAGAAGAAATCTTCGAAAGTTGAGTTGCTGATTTCCGGTGCGTTTTAAACGGGAAGCCTCTTATCACATAGAACATCCGAGCGGCGTGAGCTGCTCGGATCAGAATTATCAGTTTTTGGCACCAGTTTGCTGTTCAGGCCGCGTTTCATGACGATCTGACTGAAGGCTGTGTCACCCGATCGACACCGCCTTCACATCGTCGTCTATAAACGGCAGATACTGTTCAAAATTCGTGGCGAACATATCCACCAGTTTACTGGCTTGGGTATCGTAGGCTGACTGATCTTCCCAAGTGCGGCGTGGGTCAAGCAGGACCTCGGCAACGCCCGGCACGGTGATGGGCACGTCAAAGCCGAAATTTGGATCTTTGCGGAAGTCTGCAGTCGCAAGCGAACCATCCAGCGCAGCTGTCAAAAGGGCGCGTGTCGCGCGGATTGGCATGCGTGATCCTGTGCCATAAGCGCCGCCCGTCCAGCCGGTGTTGACCAGCCAGCAAGTCGCGCCGTGCTTTGCGATCTTTTCGCGCAAAAGGTTGCCGTAAACTTCTGGGCGGCGCGGCATGAAAGGCGCACCGAAGCAGGTCGAAAAAGTCGGCTCTGGCTCGGTCACGCCGCGCTCTGTGCCAGCCACCTTAGAGGTGAAGCCCGACAGGAAGTGATACATTGCCTGTGCTGGTGTCAATCGCGCGATCGGAGGCAGAACGCCGAATGCATCGCAGGTCAGCATGATAATGTTCTTCGGATGCCCACCCATGGCGGTTTTCGATGCGTTTCCGATGTAGTGCAGAGGGTAGGCGCACCGCATGTTCGCGGTCAGGCTGTCGTCTTCGAAGTCGAGCTCTTTGGTGTCGTCATCGTAGACCATGTTTTCGATCACGGTCCCGAACATCTTTGTCGTGGCAAAGATCTCTGGTTCGGCTTCGGCGCTGAGGTTAATGGTCTTGGCATAGCACCCGCCTTCGAAGTTGAAGGTGCCCCGATCCGACCATCCATGTTCGTCATCGCCAATCAGCACGCGGTCTGGATCTGCGGACAACGTGGTCTTTCCGGTACCGGACAGCCCGAAGAAAACGGCCGTGTCCACCGGGTTGCCTTTGGCATGGTTCGCCGAACAGTGCATCGGCATGATGCCTTTCTCAGGCAGCATGTAGTTCAACAGTGTGAAAATCGACTTTTTGTTTTCACCAGCGTATTCAGTGCCTCCGATCAAAATCATTTTGCGATCAAAATTCATCGCAATGACCGTTTCAGACCGGCAGTTGTGGCGCGAAGGATCCGCTTTGAAGCTTGGGCAGTTGATCACGGTGAAATCCGCAGTCCAGTCATCCAGATCGTCACGATCGGGGCGGCGCATCATGTGTCGTATAAACAGATTGTGCCACGCCATTTCTTGAATGAAGCGCACATCGATCGCATGCCCTGGGTCTGCGCCACCGGTCAGATCCTGGACAAACATGTCGCGACCTTTCATGTGCGCCAGCATGTCCGTATATAGCGCGTCGAAGCCCTCGGGCGACATCGCGGCGTTGTTGTCCCACCAGATGGAGTCCTTCACGGTGTCGGTTTTTACGACGTGCTTGTCTTTGGGTGAGCGACCGGTGAACTTCCCGGTCGAGACAAGAAACACCCCCCCGTTGCCCAGAGTACCTTCGTCGCGCTTCAGCGCTGCTTCTATCAGCGCAGGTTCCATCAGGTTGTAATAAACAGTGCCCAGCCCTTTGATACCCTGATCTTCAAGGCGAAATTTCGGGTTTACCCGTCCGAATGTCATAGCCAAGCTCCTGTAGCCGCGGATTGTTTCGCGCGGCGGTTTCTGCTGAATGTCCGTAAGATTACGGTGCGTCAGGGCTGTGCGTCCCCGACACAATCCACGGTATCATGTCGCTTTGTGGCATGAACAGGACGCAATAGCGCAGTTAGCGCAACCAATTTCAGGTTAGCGCAACCAATTTTTCGATCGGTCGCGGCCTGACACAAATAGGGGCCAAAACTGATGTTTTTTAGCCATTCATTGGGACTTTTGGTCTGAAATGAGGCGGAGAACAATGACTGATTCGCAGTTAACCATTGTTGTAAAGGGAAAAATGACGCATACTCAGCAAAAAAGCAGGTAACAAGAGCAGTATAAGGACAAGGCAATGTCAAAGATCGCCCTAGTGGACGATGACAGGAATATTCTGACATCTGTATCGATCACGCTCGAAGCCGAAGGGTTCGAGGTGGAAACGTATAATGATGGCCAGGCGGCACTGGATGCGTTCAACCGCAAGATGCCCGACATGGCTGTGTTTGACATCAAGATGCCCCGTATGGATGGCATGGATCTGCTACAGCGCGTACGTCAGAAAAGTGCCATGCCGGTGATCTTTCTGACGTCGAAGGACGATGAGATCGATGAGGTTCTTGGGCTGCGCATGGGGGCCGACGACTACGTCAAAAAGCCGTTTTCGCAACGCTTGTTGGTAGAACGCATTCGCGCGCTTCTGCGTCGCCAAGAGGCTGTGGCCGGCGATGTGGTCGGTGACACCGAAGAAACCAAATTGATGACCCGCGGCAATCTGGTCATGGATCCACTGCGCCACTCAGTCAGCTGGAAAGGTCTTGATGTCTCTTTGACGGTCACTGAATTCCTTTTGCTTCAAGCACTTGCGCAGCGACCTGGCTTTGTGAAAAGCCGCGATCAGCTAATGGATGTGGCCTACGACGATCAAGTCTACGTGGACGATCGAACCATCGACAGCCATATCAAGCGCTTGCGTAAGAAAATGCGCTCGGTTGACGGTGATTTTTCTGCGATCGAGACGCTTTATGGCATCGGATATCGTTACAACGAAGAGTAACGCATGGCGCTTGCCGAAAGGATAGACATGCGGGATGGCGGCCGACGCCACGATGCGGATGTTGTTTTGGGTGACGATTGGGTTGCTCCGGACAGCACCGTCGAGAAGGAAATGCAGGCCAGCCGTGCACGGCGCGGCCTGTTTTCCCTGAACCGTTCGCCGCTGACACGCAAGATCATCACATTCAATCTTATCGCGTTGAATGTGCTGGTGGCAGGGATCCTGTATTTGAACTCGTCGCGCGACAGCTTGGCAGTCCAACGATCGGTGTCCATGCTTACTCAATCCGAGCTGATCGCTGACGTGTTTGAAGCTCAACTTCCGGTTGGTGCGCCTGTCAGCCTTGTTGCGGGCGATGGCCTGAATGTTCAGGCGACCCTGGACAGACTTGATTTGCCTTC
>JAKVCP010000061.1 GCA_022448925.1 Paracoccaceae bacterium | reverse complement strand
TTCCGATCAGGTCATCTATCGCCGTGTCTTTTGTCAGTCGCGCGCGCACGGCCTCGCCTGCTTCTATATGGCCGGCCTTGGTGCGTGTGTGCTGCGCTTCGTGGCGGACCGCTTCCAGCCGCATCATTTCGATCCCAAAGCCAGCGTCCAGCTCGTCTACCTTCATCGCCAACAAAGGGCGAATGCGGTGTGGATCCCAAGAGGGCCGCGCCAGGCTGACAGTGATCCACTGCATCGATCCATCGGTGCGCCATGCCTCAAGCCGCAGTGTCCGTGCGCCGCGCCCCTTGCCCTCTAGTGTCTTGCACAGGCGCGGCAGCAGGCGGTCAATTGCAGCGATGACGTCGTCTGCCAGTCCGATGGGGTCCGGCAGGCTGAGCCGGGTGGCGAAGTGATCTGGTGGCGCCGCCGGGGTGATTGGCTCTGCCGCGCCGCCCATGGCCTGGTCAAGCCGCAGCACCAGCCCCTTGCCAAACCGGCGGGCGAGTGCGGCGCGGGGCTGTCCGGTCAGGTCGCCGACCCGGCGCAACCCCAGGCGGATCAACTGCTGTGCAATTGCAGGTTCAAGCCGCAGTGCGGCAACAGGCAGGGGGGCAAGTGCTGTATGGGTCTTGCCGGGGGGGGCGATGCGCCCTGGGCCGGCTGCTGGTTGCTGAACTGGAGGGGTCGCGCCGCCACGTTCCCAGTGACGGCGTTTGCCCGCGCGTGCACGTGTGGCGCGGGCCTCTTGTTCAATTGCATCGCCAGATCGGCTGGATTCTGTGTCTTGCGCGGTAAAGCGCGCCAATGCCCAGGCCGCCCCCAGCGTATCTGCCAACCCCAGCCGTACGTGCAGGCCAAGTTCGGCACAGTCCTGTTCGACCTGTTCCATCAAAGCCTGCTCCCCTCCAAAGAGATGCGTGCATCCGGTCAGATCTATCACCAGGGCATCGGGTTTTTCGCGTGCAACCCAGGGAGAAAACTTGCCGGCCCAACGGTGCAACACACCCAAAAAGGCGGCCTCGGCATGGGGGTTGGCAAGCTTGGTGATCAGCGCGCCACACATGGCATGTGCGTCACGCAGAGGTTGCCCCAGATGCAAGCCGGCCGCTGATGCAGCTGGCGAGAGTGAGGACAGGACTTGCATTTGTCCGGTGTCGCGTACCACGACCAACGGCTGATCTGCCAGCATCGGATTGCGGCGGATCAGCCGGTCGGCCCCCAGGCGTGGAAACCAGATAGAAAGGATACGACGATTTGGCATGGTTTGGCAGCACCAATTGTTCACTATTTGTTCTATTTTGTGTAGGCGCCAGAGTCGAGTCCGCTCTGGCGCCCATTTGCAAGTCAGGGCAAGATAGATTCGCAACAGGAGAAACCCATGAAAACAGTTCTGAAAGCTATGCTGTTGGTTGGAATTACGACAGCGGCCTTCGCACATAGCGGGGTCAAGGATCCCGATGTTAAGGCGCGAATGCACCTGATGGGACAGATCGGAACGGCGACGGGTGTGCTGGGCAACATGGCGCGTGGCACGCTGGACTACAACGCCGAGGCTGCCTCGCAGGCACGAGAGGCCTTGATAAAGGGCGGCAATGCCATAGCCGCAGCCTTCCAGACCGAGGCGCACGACCCAAAGACCGAAGCACGTCCTGCGATCTGGGAAAACTGGCCGGATTTCGTGGCCAAGGCTGCTGTACTTGAAGATGCGGCCCGGGCTATGGATCCAGGCTCTCTGGTTGGTGTGCGTACAGGTATGGGGGCCATTGGAAAAAGCTGTGGGGGTTGTCACGAAGACTATCGCGTAAAAAAATAAACGATTTCTTTTCATGTATTTACAGGCAGCCGGTGCTGCCGCGCGGCGCCTTTACCCACTGCATGGGCATCGTGGGTGCCGGGTGGTTCGCATCACCGGGATCTTGCCGTGCATGCTGCGCTGTAGACCGCAAGTCCATTGCTTTATCAGGGCTCGTTGGGGGCAGGTCCGGGGCTTGTTGGGGTCATGTCTGGCGACCGCCGCACACAGAGCCTGCCCTGATCTTGCCCACCCTACGATATGATCTCGAACGCCATCACGTCGACCATGCCGCGGTCTGTAATTTTGAGTGATGGAATCACCGGCAGCGCCAGAAAAGCCAACTGCAAGAAAGGCTCTTCCAGAGAAACCCCCAGGGACCGTGCTGCATGGCGCAGATCGATCAACCTATCGCGCACCTCTTCGAAGGAAGCAAGGCTCATCAAGCCGGCGACTGGCAAGGCCAATTCGGCCAGAATGGCACCCTCCTTTACAACGACAAAACCACCCTCGATCTGACCCAGACGGTTTGCAGCAACAGCCATGTCATCATAGTCCACGCCGACGCAGGCTATGTTGTGATGGTCATGACAGACGGTCGAGGCAATCGCACCCGCCTTCAGTCCAAATCCACGTACAAAACCCGTCGCGATATTGCCATTCTTGCCATGTCGTTCGACCACGGCGATACGGATCAGATCGCGATCGGTATCGGGGCGCTTGTCACCATCCTCGATCACGATGTCCTCGGTCAGGTGCTCGGTCAGGATCTTGCCGTCCAGAATGCCGATCACATCCGTCTTGCTGCGGTTCGCTGGACTTCGGAAATCGCGGGCAAAGACCTTTGGGGCCTTGACGGACTTGCGGCCAACCGGATCGACTTGACGACGCTGCGCAAAGGCAGCTTCATTGGCTTCTACCCCTGCGCAGAGAACCAGTTTTGCATCACAGGCCTCTAACGAGCCAAGCGCCACGATGTCGGCCCGCTTTCCGGGCGCAATCTGCCCTCTGTCCTTCAGGCCGAAGGCCTCTGCAGCCGAAAGGGTCGCTGCGCGGTAGACCGCAAGCGGAGAACTGCCCAGAGAGATCAGCCTGCGGATCATGTAGTCAAGATGTCCGTGTTCATCGATATCCAACGGATTCCGGTCGTCGGTACACAGGCACATATAGGCAGAGGTCAGATCCGTAAGCAGCGGCTGCAGTGCCTCTAGGTCCTTGCTGACTGACCCCTCCCGGATAAGGACCCGCATGCCTTTTTGCAGCTTTTCCAAGGCCTCTTGGGCGCTAGTCGCTTCATGTTCTGTGCGAATCCCGGCTGAAATGTAGGCGTTCAGATCCTTGCCGCTCAGCAGCGGGCAGTGGCCATCCTTGTGGCCGCCGTCAAACAGGGCAAGTTTTTGCATCATCTCTGCGTCGCGGTGGATGACGCCGGGATAGTTCATCACCTCGGCAAGCCCGATGGCTGAAGCGTGACCCATGACCTGTGCCAGATCCCCGGCCAGCAGCTCGGCTCCGGCAGTTTCCATGTGCGTCGAGGGGACACAGGAGCTCAGTTGAACACGAACGTCCATCACCGTCTGCTCGCTGGCAGCCTGAAAATAGCGGATGCCGTCCAGTCCGATCACGTTGGCAATTTCATGCGGATCGCAAATCGCAGTTGTCACACCACGAGGCGTGACGCATCGGTCGAACTCAAAAGGGGTGACCAATGAGCTTTCGATGTGCAAATGGGTGTCAATGAATCCCGGCACCAACGTCAGGCCTTGGACGTCCAGCACCTGCGCGCCTTCATATGTCGCGCCGATCCCGACGATTGTATCACCGCAAATGGCGACATCGCCCGCAATCAAACCGCCGGTCATCAGGTCGAACACCCGGCCGCCGCGCAGAACCAGATCGGCCGGCGCATCACCGCGGCCCTGGGCAATTCTTGTTTCCATGGTGGCCATGACATGTCCCTTCTGAGCGGTATCAGGTTGGCGCCACAAAATCCTATCCGGCATCGACCGTCCAGAAGGATCAGCAATCTTCACCAAATCGAAAGATTGCCGCATCCATAACCGCGCAAGTCGTATCGAGTAAGGGGGGTCCAGATGACAAAACCGGAGCGCACGTTTGAGGCTGCCCCTGTAAAGGTGGGCAGCGAGGTCCAGTTGGATCTGTCTGAACTGCTGTTTTCCTGCACCGATTCAAATGGCGTGATCCAATTTGCCAATGATGCGTTTTGCCGCGCGACTGGGCTGAGCAATGAAGAAGTGGTTGGCATACCGCACAAAGCTGTGCGGCACCCTGATATGCCCGAGGCGCTGTTTCGCATGATGTGGCAAACCCTTGAGGCTGGAAAATATCTTGGCGCATACGTCAAGAACCAGAGCCGGGATGGCCGGTTTTACTGGGTTTTCCTAACGGTCGCGCCGATTATGGATGGATATATTTCAGTCCGTATCAAACCGACCAGCGACTTGTTGCGCAACATGCAGGGCGTTTATGCGCAGTGCCTGCAATTGGAGCAGGACGGCGCGACGATCGAAGAATCGACTGCGGCGCTCGTGGCGGGGGTCCGAGCATTGGGTTTCGACAGCTACGAGGCCTTTCAATCCGTCGCTTTGGCCGCGGAATTTTCCGCACGTGAGGCGGCGTTGTCCAAAGTCACCCGAGTGGCTTCGACACGCCTGACTGCGGCCGCCGACGCAGTCTTTTCCATGCGCCGCCTTGCGTCGTCGATGTCGACGGAACTCAAGGCTGTGCGAACTGTCCCAATGAACATGCGCATTCTTGCGTCGCGACTGGAGAATGCAGGCGGACCGATCAGTGCAATTTCGGTCAACTACGGTGCGATGCTGGATGAGATGTCAGAGTGGGTCAAAGGCTTTTCGCAGGGCGACGGCAACCAGTTGGCCCAGATGAGTCAATCCATTCTTGGTGCGCAGTTCGCATTCATATTGAGCGCCTTGCAGGATGAAATTTGTGCCTTGCAAAAGGCTGATGCTGTCACAGCTGAATGGGTATTCCCGAGTGATCAGACAACCAAATTCCGACAGGGCGCGACACAGGCTCTAACGGATGCAGAGCTTGAATCGGCGAAGCTTGCACGGGGTATTATGGACATGAAGCGTCATGTAACGGGTCTGAGCTCTACCCGTATGCTGTGCAAGATCGAAAGTGCAAGTCTGGACACTGGCGGCCAAGCATTGGATGGGATCATCGACCAGCTCGATGCCAGCCAGAAAACCATCGAAGATCAATTGGGCCGCATCGCAGATTTGAACGCACTCATCCAATCCAACGCTGTGCAGTTGAATTCCGGACGCGCCTAAAGCGCGCATCCGGATCCTTGGCCAAGGCCGTCAGGCACGGACCAGCTTTTCATACCCCTCGGCGATGTCGCGTGTGATTGCGCCGACGTCGAAGTTAAACTCGCCGATTTGACCTACGGGCGTGACTTCGGCGGCGGTGCCGGTCAGCCAGCATTGTTCAAAGCCTTCCAATTCATCCGGCATGATATGCCGTTCATGGACTTTGATATTGCGCTCTTTGAGCATCTGTATGACCGTTTGACGCGTGATGCCATTCAGAAAACAATCAGGTAGCGGAGTGTGGACCTCACCATCCTTGACAAAGAACATGTTGGCGCCTGTCGCCTCGGCCACGTAACCACGGTAGTCAAACATCATCGCATCAGAGCAGCCTTTGGCCTCTGCTGCGTGCTTTGACATCGTGCAGATCATGTAAAGACCAGCGGCTTTCGCATGGCTGGGAATGGTCTCTGGGCTGGGCCGCTTCCATTTAGAAATATCCAGTTTGGCGCCCTTCATCTTGGCGTCTCCGTAGTAGGCACCCCATTCCCACGCGGCCACGGCCATGCGCACTGGATTGCGATCAGACGCGACTCCCATGTCTTCGCCTGCGCCGCGCCAGGCCACGACCCGCACATAGGCATCGGTCCAGCCATTTGCGTTCAGGACGTCGCGTTTTGCCTGCTCGATATCGTCGACCGAGTACGGTATTGGCATATCAAGCATTTCACCTGACTTCAGCAGGCGCTCTGAGTGCTTGACGGATTCGAAAATCTTGCCGTTGTATGCGCGCTCTCCTTCGAAGACCGAACTGGCGTAGTGCATTGCATGGCTCAGAATGTGGACATTCGCCGCACGCCAATCGACCAGCTGGCCGTCCATCCAGATCGTTCCATCGCGATCGTCATAAGCCCCAGCCATTTTTCTAACTCCTTCACCGGGTTTTCATTTGTTGCGCAAATTAGGGCCGAAGTGGTCATAATATTGCTCAAAATCTGCGATTCGCTATCAGTTCAGTCTTGGAAAGTCAACAAAGCTGACTTAAACTCGCGTAAGAAATATGCAGAAGAAAAATGGGCAGTGATCGAGATGAGTGAATTGCGCGCGACATCGTCTCATAGCGGCGAGGCACTGTTGTTCCTGACCGATGAGCAACTCCGGCAGGGGATCGAGGCAATGTTCTTTGCCTATCGTGGGTTTACCGCCGATCCGGATCGAATTTTGCAAGACATGTCTTACGGTCGCGCGCATCACCGTGCGGTGCACTTTATCAACGGAGCGCCGGGAACCACTGTGAACAACTTGTTGGATATCCTGGGCGTCACAAAGCAATCGCTTAACCGTGTTTTGCGGACTTTGATCGAGGATGGTCTGGTGGAAAGCCGTGTTGGAAAAACGGATAAGCGAGAGCGAAATTTATACCTGACTGATGCCGGCCTGGCGCTGGAGCGCAGGTTATCGGACGCGCAACGTGCACGCATGCGCGCTGCGTATCGCAGTGCGGGGCCAGAGGCGGTTGCGGGCTTCAAGACGGTCCTGGAGGCCATGATGGACACTGACATGCAGCGTCACTACAGCAAGTTGCGCGGAGGTCGGTGATGGCGGAACCTGATGCTCATCTTCTGATTGTTGACGATGACGAACGCATACGCGGGCTTTTGCAAAAGTTTCTCATACGTCAGGGTTTTCTGGTCAGTATTGCGCGAGATGCAGCGCATGCGCGCCGCATCTTGAGCGGATTGGAATTCAACTTGATCGTCCTTGATGTGATGATGCCGGGCGAGGATGGTATCAGTCTGACGCGACACATCCGAGAGACAGCGCCGACACCGGTTTTGCTGTTGACGGCTAAATCTGAGACTGAAGATCGGATCAAGGGGCTTGAAGCTGGGGCAGATGACTATCTGGCCAAACCGTTTGAGCCAAAGGAATTGTTGCTGAGGATCAATGCGATTTTGCGACGTATGCCAGAGGTCGAAGATCCTGATGCGAAACCCAAACTGTTGTCTTTGGGGCCGATACGCTATGACATCGCGCGTGGTGAAATGTGGCAGGGACAGGATTTGGTTCGGCTGACGGCCACCGAAAGTCAGCTCATGAGGATTTTCTCGGCGCAACCGGGAGAGGCGCTAAGCCGGTCCAAGCTGGTTGAGGAGTTGGGGCGTGACCGCGGCCAAGCGCAGGAGCGTGCGGTTGACGTGCAGATCACCCGACTGAGGCGAAAGATCGAGACGGATCCGAAGCAGCCCAGGTATCTGCAAACGGTGCGCGGTGCTGGTTATATGTTGGCGCCTGACTGATACGACAGGTTTGAGTATTTTTGGAAAGATGAAAGGGCTTGGTATGCGCACAGCATTGATTACCCACGCTGCCTGTCTGGATCATGTAACGCCCGAGGGGCATCCGGAGCGTGTCGCGCGCCTGGAGCATGTTTTGCACGCGCTTGAGGGTTTGGATATGGTTCGGGTCACTGCGCCCATGGCGGCTGAGGACGATCTGTTGAGGATCCACCCAAAGGGCTATTTGGACGGTTTGCGAGATGACTTGCCAAGTGTTGGACAGTATCAGATTGATGCCGATACCTTTCTGTCACCTGGATCCTTGGAGGCGGCTTATCGCGGGGCCGGGGCTGTTGTTCGGGCTGTCGATATGGTTCTGAGCGGCGAGGTGGCCAACGCGTTTTGCGCCATTCGTCCACCGGGACATCATGCCGAGACCGAAACCTCGATGGGGTTTTGCCTGTTTGGCAACGCCGCGCTTGCGGCGAAACATGCGCTAGACCATCACGGGTTGGGCCGCGTGGCAGTGGTTGATTTCGATGTGCATCATGGCAATGGCACGCAAGATCTGTTGTGGGATGAAGCACGCGCCCTAGTGGTGACCAGTCAGCAAATGCCACTTTGGCCTGGGACAGGCAAACCAGACGAGGATGGTGCGCACGGGACCGTGTTGAACCTGCCTTTGCCTCCTGAAAGCGATGGCGCGCACATGCGACAGCTTTACGAAGCCGAAGTGTTTCCTCGCTTGCGGGCGTTCAAGCCGGAGCTCTTGATCATCTCAGCTGGTTTTGATGCGCACCAGGACGACCCGTTGGCGCAGCTTAACTGGTCGACGGAGGATTTTCGTTGGTTGACCGGACAGCTTTGCGTTGTTGCAGCCGATGTCTGTAGTGGGCGAGTGGTCTCGACTCTCGAGGGCGGGTATGATCTTGACGCTTTGGCGACCAGTACTCGGGCGCATGTGGAAGAACTGATGGAGGCAGCCGTATGAGTGATACGCCGGTAACCGAGATGAGCTTTGAAGCGGCAATGGCCGAGCTGGAGCACGTTGTGGCCAAGCTTGAGCGTGGCGATGTTCCGTTGGATGCCTCGATTGCGCTTTATGAGCGTGGTGCAGAGTTGAAGGCGCGGTGCGAAGCGAAGTTGAAAGAGGCCGAGGAAAAAGTCGCCGCAATCACGTTGAATGGTGAGGGACAGCCTGCGGGCACGACCCCGGTAGAGGGTCTTTAAGTGATCGCCGAGTTCGAGGTCAAACGGATCCCGGACAATGACAAGCTGCCGCTTAAAGAGGCGATGGCACGTGCGATGGGGCATGCGCGGGGGCAGATCGAGTTCATGTTGGGCGGGCGCGCCACTGAGGTGGCACATGCCATGCGGTATGCGGTTGAGGGCGGTAAGGGTCTGCGCGCTTTTTTGGTCGCTGAAAGTGCATTGCTGCATGACATTGAGCGCGGCAAATCAGCTCCGGCTGCAGGAGCGATCGAAGCGTTGCACGCCTATTCGTTGGTTCATGACGACCTGCCTTGCATGGACGACGATGATCTGCGGCGCGGGAAGCCAACAGTTCACCGGAGATGGAGCGAAGCAACCGCCGTTCTGGCTGGTGACGCGCTTCAGTCCCTGGCGTTTCAACTGGTTTTGCAGACGGACTGTGATTTCGAAGCGCGGTGGCTTTTGGCACACAAGCTGTCCACAGCGGCCGGGTTGCATGGAATGGTCGGCGGACAGGAAAGCGATATGGCTGCGGAACTGGCTGATCGTCCTTTGACACTGGAGGAGATCACGCGCTTGCAGGCTGGAAAGACTGGTGCGTTGATCACATGGGCGGCGACGGCTGGGGAATTGATGTCGGGGGAAAACCACGGCGGTGGCCTTCACGTGTACGGGGATTGTCTTGGCTTGGCTTTTCAGATTGCCGATGACATTCTGGACGTCGAAGGTGATGTCGCAACAGTTGGCAAAGCTGTTGGCAAGGACGCAGGTCGCGGCAAGGCAACTTTTGTCAGCCTTTTGGGGCTTGACGGGGCGAAACGCCGCGCGGCAGATCTGGTCGCCGAGGCTTGCGATTCACTCGAGACTTATGGTGACAAGGCGGATGTATTGAAGCAGGCGGCGTGCTTCGTTATTGCGCGCCAAAGCTGATCCGTCCCAGGAGGAGCCAATGACGGCCAGACCGGAAACGCCACTTCTTGACCGGGTGATGACCCCGGCAGACATGAAACAGTTCAGTGACGCAGAGTTGCTGCAACTGGCGTCTGAATTGCGATCAGAGACGGTCGCGGCGGTCTCGGAAACAGGGGGGCATCTTGGTGCTGGCCTGGGTGTTGTTGAATTGACCGTGGCACTACATGCGGTTTTCGATGCGCCTCGGGACAAGATTATCTGGGACGTCAGCCACCAGTGCTATCCGCACAAGATCCTGACAGGACGGCGTGACCGCATTCGCACTTTGCGCCAGAAGGATGGGCTGAGCGGTTTCACCAAGCGCTCTGAAAGCCAGTATGATCCTTTTGGCGCAGCGCACAGTTCGACCTCAATAAGTGCGGCTTTGGGCTTTGCTGCCGCCCGTGATCTTGGGGGGGCCTGCGACACTGGTCATGGGGATGCGATTGCGGTGATCGGCGACGGCGCCATCAGCGCGGGCATGGCCTATGAGGCGATGAACAATGCAGGCCATCTGAAAAAGCGGCTCATCGTCATTTTGAACGACAACGAGATGAGCATTGCCCCACCTGTCGGGGCGATGTCGAGTTATCTGAGCAGGCTGTACGCAGAAGAACCGTTCCAGGATCTGAAGGCGGCGGCAAAAGGGGCCGTGAGCCTGCTGCCCGAGCCCTTTCGCGAGGGTGCGAAACGCGCCAAGGAAATGTTGAAGGGTATGGCGGTTGGCGGCACGCTGTTCGAACAGCTTGGCTTTTCCTACCTTGGGCCGATTGACGGGCACGATCTTGATCAGCTTTTGCCAGTCCTGCGCACTGTGCGTCAACGCGCGACGGGGCCAATTCTGCTTCACGTTTTGACCCGAAAAGGCAAAGGCTATGCCCCGGCCGAAGATGCGCCTGACAAGGGACATGGGGTGGCGCGCTTCGATGTGATTACCGGCAAACAACAAAAGGCCAAGTCGAACGCGCCCAGCTACACACGGGTGTTTGCGGATGCGTTGTTGCAAGAGGCTGCAGATGATCCGCGTATCTGTGCGGTGACTGCGGCGATGCCGGATGGGACGGGGCTGAACCTCTTCGCAGAGCGGTATCCAAGCCGGTGTTTCGATGTTGCAATTGCCGAACAGCATGGCGTGACGTTTTCGGCTGGTCTGGCAGCCGGCGGAATGAGGCCGTTCTGCGCGATGTATTCGACCTTCTTGCAACGGGGGTATGATCAGGTGGTGCACGACGTGGCCATTCAACGGTTGCCGGTCCGCTTCGCGATTGACCGCGCCGGGCTTGTCGGTGCTGATGGTGCGACCCATGCGGGCGCCTTTGACGTCGCATATCTGGCCAATCTGCCCGGTATGGTGGTTATGGCCGCCGCCGATGAGGCCGAGCTCAAGCACATGGTGGCGACTGCCGCCGCATATGATGACGGGCCGATTGCCTTTCGCTATCCGCGTGGTGAAGGCACAGGCGTCGAGATGCCAGACCGGGGCGAGGTGCTTACGATTGGTCAGGGTCGAATGATCCAGAAGGGCAGCGGGGTGGCAATCCTCAGTTTTGGCACACGTCTGTCCGAGGTAATGACAGCCTGCGAATCCTTGTCTGCACGCGGTGTGACTCCAACCGTGGCCGATGCGCGCTTTGCCAAGCCATTGGACCGGGATTTGATCTTGCGACTGGCAGTAGAGCATCAGGCCCTTATCACCATCGAAGAGGGGGCCATTGGCGGGTTCGGCAGCCACGTCGCGCAGTTGTTGGCCGAGGAAGGCGTGTTTGACAGCGGCCTGAAGTACCGTTCAATGGTCCTGCCTGACACGTTCATCGACCAGGCCAGCCCACGCGACATGTATGCTGTCGCCCGGCTGAATGCAGCGGACATAGAGGCCAAGGTATTGTCCGTTCTGGGGATCGAAACACTTAGCCAGAACGGTTAGAGCAGGCCTGACCAGAACGACAGGATCCCGGCATAGATTAGTCCGCCCTGGGCATAGCCCCAGATGATGTAAATCCCGTCGCGGGTCATCAGCCCGAACATCAGCATCGACACGGCGCCGGCACTGAATGAGGTGACAAAGGGCATGATTTCCAGCAGCGGCCAACTCAGCGCGAACACGCCGGTCAGCCCATAGGCCACGCGGCGCATCGGACCGTTGCTCAGGACTTTTATGCGGACACGGCAAAAGCGGTGCATCCAGTCAGAGGGGCGTTTCAGCCAGTCAAGCGCTGTGTTCATACGTCCCGCGCTTAGGCTACGCCTATTCAGGATACCGGGAAGCCAAAGATGATCGCGCCCAAGGAAGCCCTGAAAGGCACAGAGTGCGATAACTGCGGCCGACAGCGTCGCGGTGCCCGGAAGCGCCGAAACCGGCGAGACGATGATCACCGCGACAATCAGAATGACGGCGACAAAAGACCGATCCCCAACCCGTTTTACAATGTCCCTGACGTAGACACGGTCATCGTCTTCTCGGGGGCGCATGGCGTCCAAAAGGGCGTGCAGGCTATCAGGTGTGGTGGTGGGGTCGGACACCTGGAACCTGTCAGTCTTCGGCGGCCAGCAATGCTTCCAGCCCTCTGCGATAATCCGGGTAGATCAGCTCGACGCCCAGCTCTTCCTTGATGCGGGTGTTCGAGACTCGCTTGCTTTCTGCATAGAAGCTGCGCGCCATGGGTGTCATGTCGGCCTGCTCGAACGGGATGGCGGGGGGGACCGGCAAGCCCAGCAGGTTTGCAGCATGTTCGATCACGTCCTGAGGCGGGGCCGGATCATCGTCACATACGTTATACGCGGCCCCAGGGTTTGGATGGTCGATCGAAGCGGCCAGGACCTGGGCGATGTCATCAACATGGGTGCGGCTGAACACTTGCCCGTCCTTGATGATCCGCCGCGCGGTGCCCGCGCGGACCTTGGCAAAGGGCCCCCGACCCGGCCCATAGATGCCAGCCAGACGAAAGATATGCAGCGGCAGTCCGTCCACGGCACGCCAGGCGGCTTCGGCCTCGACCCGCAGGCGCCCGCGTCGCGTGGCCGGGGTCAGTGCGGCGCCTTCGTCAACCCATCCGCCTTGGTGATCCCCATAGACCCCTGTTGTCGACAGATATCCCACCCACTCAAGGCGCGATGCGTGATTGGCAAGGTCATCACCGATCATGTTCAGCGCCGGATCACCATCATGCGATGGCGCAGCCGAGGCCAAGACATGTGACGCCTGTTCCAAAGCCTTGGCGACCGAGGACCGTTCAAAAAGGATCGGTTCAATTCCAGTTGCGGCCAGGCTGTCGAGCTTTTCGGGTTTGCGCGAGGTTCCGATCACACGCCAGCCTTGGGGCAGCAAAAGGGTTGCCAGACCTTGGGCGGAATAGCCATGTCCGAGGGAAAGCAGGGTCTTGGTCATATGCTGTAACTGGCGCGGAGGGCGACCGAAATCAAGGGCTTCAAGCCCTGAAATACAGCAAACAATGCGGTGCCTGACCACAGAGGTGCAGGATGCAGTCGGTCTTGACCTCGGCCGTGGGCAGACACATCCCAACAGCCTCGCTGGCCTGAACAGGAGGCGCACAGTCTGGCATAGAGGGTCGGTCGCGATGAAGACCTGCGCTGAGAGGGTTGCGGATGCGGCCGCGGCCCTTCGACCCGTGTGGGGTTGAAAGGCGTATCATCAGAGGTTTTTGCCAAGCCACTGCTCCGGGCCTTCTTGGCGGGTCTCGGGGGCTGTTCTGGAAAGGCGTCAGAGTTCCCAACGCATCAGAGCTGTCTGTCTGGCATCTGGCGGTTCAAAGTCCATGCTTTCGTGTGCTTTCGTGTGCTTTCGGATGCTTTGGGGCAATGGCGGGGTCGGGTGGTTCAGGTCACTTATGTTTGCAAGCCATGGTCGTGATCCACCGGAGAGCGCCACTGCCCCTGTTTTCGTGTGCCTGGTTCGTGCAGCAATTTTGCGAAATTTGGTCCGCGACTGTTCGCTCTGGTTTGCGCCCGGCAGCTGCATGCCTAGGTCTCGCAACAGCGCATTGCCGATTGCGCGCAAAAACAGGCCGCCGCAACGCGGTGGTCTGCGCGCGCCAGGGCCATATCAAGTCGTTGCCGGACAGCGGTTCTTTCAGTGTTTTCGCCCCGCGCTTCAAGACAATCATGCAGACCTCGAAGGGCCCAGACATTGTCCGGATGTACCGTCGCCCGGCTGAGCTGACCACCAAGGCCAAGGTCTTCGCGGAAGACGGCTTCGGCCTCGATCACGTGACCCTGTTCCAGCAAAAGCGCTCCAAGGGCATGGCGTACCGGCTGCATCCAGCCCCAGGGTTCATCATAGGGAAGCGTGTCTTCCAGATGCACTGCATGCCGCAGGGCGTCAAAGGCGGCATCATGCGCGCCTTGCCGATACAGGATTTCACCGCGCAGCATGGCTGCGCCGACCTGCAACAAATCAACCACTCGGTTGTTGTGCAGAAGCCGGCTGGCCGGCACGTGTTCACAGGCCGCAAGGAAATGCGCTTCTTCCTCAAGCGCCATGTCAACCCGCCCCAGGGCAGCATGGGCCACGCCGCGGGCATAGCGTGTAAAGGCCGTGAGCGAGCAATACAGCTTTGGATCCTCTGGCAGGTCCAACTCAGCGGCTTCATCCCAAAGGCCAAAGCGCACCAGTATCTTGGGTTTGAAAGAAAAGAAGCTTTCGAAATAATCCGCCATCGGCGGGCTTTCGATGCGCAACATGTCCTGGGGTGTGTCGAGGATCCCTTGGTTCGCTTGCAAGGCCGGCTCCAGCTGACCCAGGAACATGGCGCCGTATATCACAAAGTGGTAATTGTGCAGCCGGTAGCCTGTGTAGATATTGTAGGCCCCCTCGGCATGCAGGTATTTCTGATCGGCGATGACCGCCTGTTGGTTCCAATGCACCACATCCCTGTAGGCCCCACACAGAACATCAATATGTGTTGGCATATGCACCAAGTGACCCAGATCAGGGCCAATTGTGCGCAATGCGTCACCTGTTCGAAGGGCACGTTCCGGGTATGGGGACATTTCCATCAGATGCACATGCAGATGCAAAAGACCGGGGTGTCTCCAGGCTGCGGGATCAGATGCAAAGGCCTCTTCCAGGGCGGCCTCGCATTCCTGTGTATCTGCCCCTTTTGCTGGTTCAGCCCGGGCCAAGTCCCACATCCGCCAAGGTGTACGGTTCATCATGGCCTCGACATAGATGCAGCGCACCTCAAGGGTGTCGGGATGAGCCTGGAAAACAGCGCGCATTGCGTCTGCGAAGGCGTCGTTCCAGCGCTCCATTTGATCGATTGGCGCTAGGTCGGCCTGCGGAAAACGATGCACCAGGGCCATGGTCAATGCGCGCTCGACCTGCGTTGCACCGTCAAGACAGCCAAGTGCCGCCTGAACCGCCGTGTATCCAACGTTCAAGGCGGTTGCCCGGCTGACATCGTCAAAGTTGTCCCACGTCATGTTGTAATTCGGACCGCTGGCATAGGCGATGCCCCAATGTGCCATGGCACAGGTCGCATCGTTTTCCAGAGCTTTGCGAAAACAGACGACGGCCTCTTCATGGTTGAAGCCATAGGTCCAGGACATGCCGCGGTCGAACCACAGTTGCGCCTGAGGCGAGGCGGCGGTGACAGGCCAGGAGTACGCGCCCAGATCGTAGGGATATTGCATCATGCGAACACCGCCGGCCTGCAACGAAAATGAGGACCGGGCCCAGATTCGATCACACCGTCACGCGCCGGGACGGCCAGGGGGCCCTCTGGCCCTGGGCCGGCCCATGTCAGCGCCCTGCAGACCAACCCGTACTTGGCCAGAACTGTGGGTGTCATTGCCGGCTCCTCTTTTTCATGCGTGTCGCTCTGCCGCCGAAGCCTAGCAAAGACGCCACGCAAAAGCGATGGTTCTGAGCGCAAGGCTCTATTCGGCCTTTTCGCGGCCCGGCCACTGCCCTATGCAGAGGCCAGGTTGTCAGGAGCTTCAAAAATGTCCCACGTGACCCTTGTTCGCCATGGACAAGCCAACAGCGCGGCGCTGGATGAACTGGATTATGACCGGCTCAGCCCTTTGGGTTGGCAGCAGGCGCGCTGGCTGGGCGAACATCTGCGCGACACTGGCGAAGTCTTTGCCCGCCTCTATTGCGGCACATTGCGACGGCATCGGGAAACGGCTCAAGGACTCAACGCGCCAAGCGCCAGCGAGATCATATTCGATGATCGTCTGAACGAGCTTGAGTATTTCACCATGTCTCAGCTGCTGGCGCAGCAACATGACGTGCCCACACCAAACGGTCCCGAAGAGTTTGCGCGCCACTTCCCGAAGATGTTGGGCTATTGGCAGGAAGACCGCATCATCAACGCGCCAGAGCGGTTCTCGGACTTCGAAGCCCGGGTCGAGGCCGTCCTGACCGAGATCGCAGCCGGTCAGGGGCGCGCACTGGTCGTGACTTCGGGTGGATTGATCGGCATGGCCATGCGGGTGACCATGGGGCTTGATCTGGTCGCAATGTCAAAGGCAACTTTGGCAATTCAAAACAGCTCTTTACATCGCTGGCAACCCATGCCGCTGGGGCTGGGATTGACCCAGTTCAATGCAACGCCGCATCTTGAAAGCGCCGATCGGGCGCATGCGCGCACACATGTCTGATCCGGCAAACTGTCCTTGTTCTGTTCTGGGTTCTGTTCTGGCCGATGCGCTTGATGGCCTGTGTGACCAACGCATATGGACGCCGAAAAACAACTGAGTTAGCGTCGCGCTCATGACACAGACCAACACTCCAACGCACCTCTGGGTGCGCGCCGAACAACGCCCCAATGAAGAGCGCGTCGGCATCACGCCCGATGGCGTCAAAGCCCTGGTGCAAAAAGGCTTTCGCGTCACCGTTGAAGACAGCTCTTCGCGAGCGATCCCCTTGCAGGGTTTCCTTGACGCAGGGGCCGAGGCCGCCCCCGAGGCCAGTTGGCCCGGCGCACCCGATGCGGCCATCATCTTTGGCCTGAAAGAGTTGCCAGACGATGGCAGTCCGCTGACCCATCGGCACATCATGTTCGGTCATGCCTACAAGGGCCAGCCCAGTGGTCAGACCTTGCTGCGGCGGTTCGCGGCCGGGGGCGGGACGCTGTATGACATCGAGTACCTGACCGATGAAAGCGGCCGCAGGGTTGCAGCCTTTGGCTATTGGGCAGGCTACGCGGGGGCGGCGGTCACATTGAAATGCTGGGCAGCTCAGCAGCGCGGCGCAATTTGCGGCCCTGTTGTGACCTATGCCAGCTCGGCGGCTCTTCTTGACGACCTGCGCGCGGATCTGGGCGAGGGGTCGCGCCCCTCTGCCATCGTGATCGGAGCCATGGGGCGTGTCGGCACCGGAGCGGCAGACCTCTGTGCGGCGCTGAATATCCAGACCACCCGGTGGGACATGGCCGAAACCGCCCATGGCGGCCCCTTTCCCGAGGTGCTGGATCACGATCTGTTCTTCAATTGTATTCTTGCCCGTCCAGGCACGCCGGTGTTTGTGCCCGCCGATGCAACAACTGCGGATCGCAAGTTGACAGCGATCGGCGACATTGCCTGCGATCCCGACAGCGCCTTTTCCCCGATCAAGGTCTATGACCGGGTCACAGACTGGGCCATGCCGGCCTTGCGTGTCCATGATGCGCCACCGCTTGACGTCATGGCGATCGACAACTTGCCATCACTTTTGCCGGTCGAAAGTTCGCAGGATTTTGCGACCCAGCTTTTGCCAACTCTGGCCAGTCTGGATGATCTGTCTGGCGGGGTCTGGGCCCGGGCCGAAGAAGATTTCAACACCCACAGTGCAAAGGTACGCTCATGACAATCCATTGGTGCGGAACTGGTCTGTCAGCCATTCCCGGTCTGCGACGCCTGATCCAGGCAGGACAAGAGGTCACCGTTTGGAACCGAACCGTGGACAAGGCCGAAGCCGCTGTTGGCGACCTGACCCGCGACATCCGGGTCTTTGACGCTGACGCGTTGGGCAAAGCCTTGGATCCGGGCGATATCGTTGTGTCCATGCTGCCGGGTGATTGGCATGTGCCGCTTGCCGAACTGTCTATTGCCAAAGGCGCACATTTCGTCAGCTCGTCCTATATAGCGCCGGAAATGAAGGCTCTGGATGCAGCCGCGAAGGCCGCCGATGTCTGCCTGGTCAACGAGGTCGGTCTTGATCCCGGCATTGATCACTTGATGGCGCACAATCTGGTGGCAGACTACCGCGCCTCAGCGCTTTTTGACCCGGCGAATACGCTCAGCTTCACTTCATACTGTGGCGGAGTTCCGAAACAGGCGAATGCATTTTGCTACAAATTCAGTTGGGCGCCGGTCGGTGTCTTGAAAGCCTTGCGATCGCCCAGCACCTCAATCAAGGATTTTGCGGAATTCACCGTTCAGCGCCCATGGCATGCGATCAGTGAATACAGCGCTCCGCTGCCGACGCCGGAAAGCTTTGAGGTCTATCCAAACAGGGATTCACGCCCCTTTATGGCCGACTACCATTTTGATTCCGCCTGGACGGTGAAAGAGTTCGTGCGCGGCACTCTGCGGCTGAACGGATGGGCCAAGGCATGGGCAGACATCTTTGCTGAAGTCGGAGAGGCCAGTGATGCCCGGCTCGACGAGATCGCCCAAGGGCTGTTGGCCGAAAACAGCTATGCCGAGGGCGAAGCGGATCGGGTCGTTCTTTGTGTGGCCCTGAAGGCCGAGCGGGATGACACGGTGATCTGGCACAAAACCTGGGTCATGGATGCCTGGGGCGATGAACGCGGTTCGGCGATGGCGCGGCTTGTCTCGGTTCCTGTTTCGATGGCGGTCGAGGCGGTTCTGGCGCAGGAGATCGCGCCCGGTGTCAGCGCCGCCCCGTCAGATCCAAAGCTGGTCAGACGGATGATGGCCGAGGTGCAAACCCTTGCGCAACACCTGATGGTGGTCGATCACATGGCCTGAACGCCGACGCTGGTGCATCGAGCTGCGACAGCTTTCCTCTTGATGCTCGTCGCGCCCTTGCGGCTCTTTGGGGGCGGTTGGGGCGCCGCCTGTCTGGTCAAGGATCATCTTGACCACCGAGGGCAGGTCTGACCGGTCCTGATGCTGCGCGACATCCCAAAGGCCAGCGCGGCGCACTTCCGTGGCGCAGCGGAGAAAGACCTCGTCCACATGCACCACGATGGCCAGCTTGGGCACGCGTTCTTTCACGGCCATCAGGTCCAGCAGCGTGGGATCGCGGGTCAACTCGGCCCGGCCATTGGTACGCTTCGTCCCGTCGAAACCCGGCACCAGCAGAGTGTGCCTGTCGAGAACCTTCACGAATCCTGTGGGGTCGCCGCCGAGAGTGACATCTGCACCCAGCACATCCGACGGCGTGCTGATGCGCAAAACGGGGCCATAGGGTGAATTGAATTCCGGGTGCTATGGAAAATAAGATGTCATCTATTCCGACAATGCGTTGATTTCGCGTCGTTTTTGGGGGCCGAAAGTTAGCAGATGCGCGTTCATTCATGAAGTCTGTAAAGGCTAAACTTGCCTTGGATAAAGCAGGCCAACTCTCTCCCGGACCGGAAATTGTCGCCGACTGTCTCAAAGCCTATGAGGAGGCAGGTGAAATCGCTTTCGGAAACGAGGCTGACAGGGCAATGTTGGTTAGGCCGTACAGCAACATATCGGAGGATGGCAAACCGACACCTGCCGGAAGATACACGGGTGCTGAACGCCGCATCTTCTCTGGTGCGATGCCGGAATAGGCGATTTCTGGCTATGCCACGGAACGTTTCAACCTGACGCTTAGACTGCGCACCAAGCGGCTCACATGGAAAACAAACGCGTTTTCAAAGACGCCACGCAAGCACGAGCCTGCGCTGGCCCTCACGAAGAACCTTCATCCGGAGAACACCGCCATTTGCCGGATGTGCCTCTGGTTCTATCGCACGTCGGGGTATCGTGCGGCGTGGTTCATGCAAACCCCCGAGAAGGGGGGCTATTGAATGGAACCGCGGGAATGCAGAAAGATCACTGCCTACCCGCTGATCTGTCTGTACGTTGGGCCGAAATCTGATCGTGGCGTCAACCGCGGCTATACCCTCGGAGCAGACAGCAGCGACTTTTAGCGCCTCTGTCCGAGTTGCGGACAAAGCGCTATTTCGATCCGGTTGCTCCAATGGCCGCTTCCGGATTTGATCAAGAAAGCATAAGCTCAGTTATGTGGAGAGCTT
>JAKVCP010000060.1 GCA_022448925.1 Paracoccaceae bacterium | reverse complement strand
CTGCCGACGTGGTTATCTTTGACCGGCTGGTCAGCCCCGAAATCCTGGAGCTTGCCCGCCGTGAGGCGCTGTTGATCAACGCCGGAAAAGAGGGATTTGGCCCCTCGATGCCCCAAGACGAGATCAACAGGCTGATCGTCGAACATGCGGCATCCGGTGCTCAGGTCGTGCGCTTGAAATCCGGCGACCCCACGGTTTTCGGGCGCCTCGACGAAGAGATAGAGGCCGTCGAAGCGGCAGAGCTTGGCTGGCATATCGTGCCTGGTATCACCGCCGCCAGTGCCGCTGTCGCCGCAATCGGTCAAAGCCTGACCAGGCGCACCCGCAATTCCTCGGTCCGTTTTCTGACGGGGCACGACATCAAGGGGTTTGCGGATCATGACTGGAAGGTGCTGGCCCGTCCGAACGAGGTTGCCGCAATCTACATGGGTAAGCGCGCGGCGCACTTCATTCAGGGGCGCCTGCTTATGCATGGTGCGGATCCCGCCACCCCCGTAACGCTGGTGGAGCATGCGTCCCGCTCTGATCAACGCGTGCTGGGCACAACGCTGGGACAACTCTCAAGGGATGTGACGAAGGCCGCGATGGACGGCCCGGTCCTTACCCTTTTCGGCCTCGCGCCGCGCTCTGCGGCAGCGATGGTTTCCACTTTGACCTCTGAACAGGAGTTTGCCTGATGCCAAAGGCATTTACACCCAAGGTGATCACCGCCAATGCGCTGCTGGAAGGCGACGTCATCTACCTGACTGCTGACGATCAATGGACCCGGCGTCTTGACGAGGCCGAGGTTCTGACTGACGAGGCGCACGCGCAGATCAAGCTGCTGGATGCTTCGGCGCGCAACCAAGAGGCGGTGGGCGTTTATCTGGCAGACATGGCACCGGGGCAAAATGGACCCGAGCCGAGGCATTTCCGCGAAGCGTTCCGCCGCACCGGACCCTCAAACTACTTTCACGGCAAACAGGCAACCTCCTGAGCCAGGGGGATCCCGGACCGGACCTTGACCTGACCTCAGACGCCGGCAGCCAGCCCCAGCCACCCGAAACAGGACTTCACGATGTACACCTATTCTGACTTCGATGCCGCCTTTGTCGCAGAGCGAAACGCGCAATTCCGCGCCCAGGTTGCGCGCCGCATCACCGGCGCCTTGACCGAAGATGAATTCAAGCCCTTGCGCCTGATGAATGGCCTGTACCTGCAACTGCACGCCTACATGCTGCGGGTCGCGATTCCCTATGGCACGTTGAATGCCGCGCAGATGCGACAGCTGGCCTATCTGGCCGACCGCTGGGACAAGGGGTATGGCCATTTCACCACACGACAGAACATTCAATACAACTGGCCAAAGCTCAATGATGTGCCCGATATGCTGGATGCCCTGGCAGAGGTACAGATGCACGCCATCCAGACCAGCGGCAATACCATCCGCAACGTGACAGCAGATCACTTCGCCGGCGCGGCTGCGGACGAAATCGCAGATCCGCGCCCGGTGGCGGAATTGATCCGGCAATGGTCGACAGACCACCCCGAATTCCAGTTCCTGCCCCGAAAATTCAAGATCGCCGTCACCGGCAGCCCCAACGACCGCGCCGTCACCAAGGCGCATGACATTGGCATTCGCATGATCGAGCGCGACGGCGAACCCGGCTATGAAATCATCGTGGGTGGCGGCTTGGGCCGCACACCGATGATCGGCAAGGTGGTGCGGGATTTCCTGCCACGGGCTGATCTTTTGCCTTATCTTGAGGCCGTCGTCAGTGTCTGGAACATTCTCGGACGCCGGGACAACAAGTACAAGTCACGCATCAAGATCACCCTGCATGAAAACGGACTTGAGAAAATCCAAGAGCTGGTCGAAGCCCGCTTTGCCCAACTGCGCCCCGAATTCACGGGCGTGGATCAAGACATGCTGCAAGCCATAGAGGCGCAGTTTGCTCCGCCGGCGTTTCGCACTGCGCCCGCCGATGATTTCAACGCCGCCTACACATCCGACCCAATTTTCCGGAGCTGGGCCGATACCAATCTGCGCGACCATCGCGCCGAGGGCTATGCGATCGTCCAGATCAGCCTCAAGGCCCACGGCCAGACACCCGGTGATGCAACAGCAGAGCAAATGCGCGTCATGGCCGACCTCGCTGAGCGCTTTGGACACAACGAGCTGCGCATCAGCCACGAACAGAACGTCGTGCTGCCCCATGTCCACAAATCCGATCTGCCTGTGATCCACACGCACCTGCGCGCACATGGGCTTGCGACCTCAAACATCGGGCTGATCTCTGACATCATCGCCTGCCCCGGCATGGACTACTGTGCGCTGGCCACCGCGCGCTCGATCCCGATCGCCCAAGAAATTTCAACCCGGTTTGACGCTCTCAAGCTGGAACATGACATCGGCCCTCTGCAGATCAAGATTTCCGGCTGCATCAATGCCTGTGGCCATCACCATGTCGGCCATATCGGGATCCTTGGCCTTGATCGGGCTGGAGTTGAAAATTACCAGGTGACACTGGGCGGGGACGCCACTGAAACGGCCACCGTTGGCGAACGCGCCGGACCGGGCTTTTCTGCCGACGAAATCGTGCCTGCAATCGAGCGCATCGTCACCGCCTATCTTGAACAGCGCCGCGAGCCCGCAGAAACCTTTCTTCAGACCTATCGCCGCGTCGGACTTGCGCCGTTCAAAGCCGCGCTCTACCCCGAAAAAGTTGACCAGGCCCATGCTGCATGATCCAGACACCGACGCCCCGATTGCCGCCGATGCCCGACAGACCCCGGCGGCCCTGGCCCGACTGCGAGCCCGGGTCACGACGCTGAACGCCCGCTATCGCCATCACGGCGCGACGGCGGTTCTGGAGGGGGCGCTCAGGGACTCCGAGGCCGGCAGGATTGCCATGGTCTCCAGCTTTGGCGCCGATTCGGCTGCGCTGTTGCATTTGGTCGCCATGGTGGATCGCAGCACACCGGTGCTGTTCATCGACACACGGCTGCTGTTTGCCGAAACCCTGGTTTATCAACTTGAACTGAGCGAACGGCTGAATTTGCAGAATGTGCGCATCCTCAGAACCGATACAGCGCGGCTTGAACGGACCGATCCCTATGGCGCGTTGCGCTTGCGCGATCCCGATGCCTGTTGTGATCTTCGCAAGACACAGGTGTTGGACAACGCGCTGACCGGATTTGACGGCTGGATCACCGGGCGCAAACGCCACCAATCGCCCAGCCGGGCCCGGATGGCGTTCTTTGAGCTTGAGAGCCACTCAGGCCGGATCAAGGTGAATCCGCTGGCCCATTGGGGTCCCCGGGACACGCTGACCTACATGGAAGAAAACCGCCTGCCCAGGCACCCACTTGTGGAGCAGGGCTATCCGTCGATCGGATGTGCGCCCTGCACCTCCAAAGTCGTGCCGGGCGAAGACCCGCGCGCAGGCCGTTGGCGGGGATCAGACAAGACCGAATGCGGCATTCATATCGTGAATGGCCGCGCGGCACGAAAAGGAGCAGACAAATGAGCGTGATCGTAACAGACACGGGCTTTGGACCCGACACATGGAGCCATGGCTTCGAAGGGGCGCAGGCGCTTGATCTTGCCTCGGATGCACAGATTGACGACGTCCAGGTGGCGGGGATCGAGGCCATCCGCATCGACTTTCCCAGCTTTGCCGACGGACGCGGATTTACCCTGGCCCGGCTGCTGCGCCTGCGCGGCTTTCAGGGCCGTCTTCGTGCGCGCGGGCATGTGATCGCTGATCAATATGCCATGGCCCGCCGCGCGGGTTTCGACGAGGTCGAAATCGACAACGAGCTCGCCGCGCGACAGCCCGAAGATCAATGGCTCTTTCGCGCCAACTGGAGAGACAACAATTATCAATCGCGCCTGCGCGGCTGACCGCCGCGACCACCCCTTGGACCGATGCGCAAGCGATCGCAACAGGGCGGCCTTTTTTCTCCCAAAAAACAGCGCTAAAAGAGAGACGCGGGGTCGTGAGTCCCGTATGATGCAAATGACAGAGTTGAAACCTTTGACCGATGCCGCTGCTGCGCCCGCGAAGGCGCCCACCCTTCCTGATGCCCAGATCGTAACCTCCGTAAAGCACTGGACCGATCGCCTGTTTTCGTTTCGCGTCACGCGGCCAGCCAGCCTGCGCTTTCGCTCTGGCGAATTCGTGATGATCGGGCTTATGGGCGACGTGAACCCCAAGACCGGCAAGCAAAAACCGTTGCTGCGAGCCTACTCTATCGCCTCGCCCAGTTGGGACGAAGAACTGGAGTTCTACTCGATCAAAGTGCAGGATGGTCCCTTGACCTCAAAACTTCAGCACATCCAGACCGGGGACGAGATCATTCTACGCCCCAAGCCTGTCGGCACCCTGGTGCACGACGCTCTGCTGCCTGGAAAACGTCTGTGGTTCTTTGCCACCGGCACTGGCTTTGCGCCCTTTGCAAGCTTGCTGCGGGAACCGCAGACCTATGAAGACTACGATGAAGTGATCATCACCCACACCTGCCGCGAGGTTGGTGAATTGGCTTATGGCAGACAGCTGATCGACGACATCCGCAACGACGAGATCCTGACAGAGCTGATCGGCGAAGGGTTTGCCGACAAGATCCGCTACTATCCGACGACCACCCGAGAAGAGAGCCTCAAGATGGGCCGTATCACCGACCTTATGCGCTCGGGCGAGGTCTATGCAGATCTCAACGTCGCGCCGATCAACCCGGACAGTGACCGGGCCATGGTCTGCGGCAATCTTGCCTTCAACCTCGACATCAAGGATCTGCTCGAAGGTTACGGTCTTGAAGAGGGTGCAAATTCGAAACCCGCGCAATACGTCGTCGAAAAAGCCTTTCTCGACTAACGGCACGGGCATCAGACGGCACAGGCCCCGGCAACGCTTGGGCCTGCCAATGGCGGCTTTACCCGGCACGACGTGCGATAGTGCCAAGGTGCCAAAATCTTGCGGGTCGCGTGCATCGCCAAACGGTCGGACCTCGCATCCGCGTGCGCATGTTGCCTCAATCTGATGAAAGCTGGCTGACGATTGTTCCAGGGACTGGTCGTGGGCGGTCAGTCCTTGACGACCATGCCTGGACCAACCGTCCGGCAGCCTTGGCGTTCAGTTGCCCACTGCGCTCTCTATCTTGCCCGCTCCGACCGATCGTGTGGTCGAGCCTGCGCCGACGCGGGGCTCTGGGGCCCCTGTGCCACGGACAAACGTCACAACCGCAGTCTCGGGGACCACCCGATCCACGGGATCTTTTGGCTGTGAACCGGCGTCCAATGCTGACTTGACCACCCCTATCAGGTCACTGGTCACGGGCAGCAGGCCAGTTTCCTCGGTGTCACGGAGGCTGTCATCCTCTGGCGGGATCAAGGTCGCAATCGGGTCAAGGCCGACGTCCGCCCCGCCCTCATCCGCCCTGCCCGCGTCCAATTTTGACACAGGCCCCGATGCTTGGTCGGGGCCGTAAATTGCCCATATGGACGCAAGCGCCAAAAGCCCGACAACGACAACTGTTCCAAGATCAGTTTTCATCAAAAATCACTCCTGCCGGCTGGCGTGAACCGGGTCCACGCCCACACAACCCTACGCCATGCGCCCAATCCTGTGCAGATCGAATGCAGAAAGCCCCGATATTTACCGCTTTTCCGCCGATTAGCGGTTGAACGCCGACGATGCCAAGTTTACCTTGCGCTCTTGTTAATCAACCAGACAAGGACGAAAACCATAGCCCGCAGACCTCATAACGCGCCGCCACAGCGCGACACCGGCCCCCGCGTCAACGACCGCATCCGCGCCCCCGAAGTTCGCCTGATTGGCGCCGAAGGCGAAAACGTAGCTGTGGTGCATCCGGCCAAGGCCATGCAAATGGCCGAAGAGGCAGGACTCGACCTGGGCGAGATTTCGCCAAACGCGACTCCGCCGGTCTGCAAGATCATGGACTTCGGCAAGTTCAAGTACGAGCAGCAAAAGCGGGAATCCGAAGCCCGCAAAAAGCAGAAGATCATCGAGGTGAAAGAGGTCAAGTTCCGACCCAACACCGACACGCATGACTACGACGTCAAGATGCGTAACGTCTTCCGTTTTCTGGAAAATGGCGACAAGGTCAAGGTGACCCTGCGCTTCCGTGGTCGTGAAATGGCGCACCAAAATCTGGGCCGCGAGCTGTTGGAACGCGTTGCCGAAGACATCAAGGAAATCGGCAAGGTCGAAAACATGCCGAAGATGGAAGGCCGCCAGATGATCATGATGATCGGACCTCTTGCCAAGTAACACGGCGCAGCAAGACAGAACTGAGATGCGAAACCCGGTGGTGTTCACGAAGAACGCACCGGGTTTTTTTGGTTTTGCTTTTGTGGGTTTTCACCGCGTCCACATCGCCAAAGCCCCGCTCTCGCCTCGCATCCGCCCCGAAATTGCCGGAAACAATTGATTGAACACAGGGCACACTGCAAAGATTGCAGAAACAATCGAAGGATCAAAGGTGCGCATCACCGCCGTGACCTGTGTGAAGAACGAAGGCCCGTTCCTTTTGGAGTGGATTGCATTCAACCGCCTGCTGGGCGTCACGGATTTCCTGTTTTATTCCAACGATTGCACGGATGGCACTGACGCGCTGCTTGATGCGCTGCAGGACCGCGGAACGGTACGGCATCTGCCCAATCCCGCCCGGGGCCGCAACTACCAGATGGAGGCCTTGAAGCACGCTGCAACTCAGCCCGTGGTCCGCGAGGCGGACTGGGTCTGGATCGCCGATGTCGATGAGTTCCTGAACATCCACGTCGGCGACCACACGTTTGCCGCCCTCATTGCAGCCTGCGGCACCCCGCAGGCCATCAGCGTCACCTTCCAGTTTTTTGCCAACGATGGCATCGAAAGCTTCGTCGATCGCCCTGTGATTTCCCAGTTTTCCCGGTCCCACAACCCCGACATCTGGTGCGCCGACACGGCGATTGAGGTCAAAACGCTGGTGCGCAAGGATTTCCCACTCAAGTATTTTGGCGCGCATCGCCCCTTCGCCAAACCGCACATCATGGCGGCACGACAGATCGCCTGGACGGACGGGTCCGGCCGCGCGGTGCCAGACGCGTTTTTGGCCGCGACCAATCCGCGCCGCATTCGGCGCTTTCCGGCGGGGGGGGCACGCGACCATGCAACGCTGAATCACTATGCGCTGCGGTCTCTTGACAGCTACCTGGTCAAGAACGACCGAGGCGACGTGAACCGGGAAAATCGGCTGTTTGACGATACATACTGGCGCGACCGAAACGATCCTGCCTGGGAAGACACCAGCATTCTGCGCTACCTGCCAGGTCTTCAAGACATGCTGTCGCGTTTCAAAGCGGATCCAGAAATCAAGGCCCTGCACGACAGATGTTGCGCCCAACACATTGCCAAACGGAACGACCTGCTGGCACAGCCCGCCTATCAATCAATGCGGGCACAGCTTCAATCCGCCCCCGCAATGCCGCGCGCAGAACTGGCGTTGATGCAGCGTCTGGGGCTGTCAACATGACCTGTCGGATCGTCAACCTTGGCCTGCCGAAATCGGGCACCACAACGCTGGGAACAGCGCTTGCGCGTGCCGGCCTGAGGGTGGCAGATCACAAGATCAGGCGGAACCAGACATCAGATCGTGACCTGTCAGGCTCTTTTGTGGGCAAACAGATTTATGCCGGGTATTTTGAAACCGGCGACCCACTGGCCAAGCTGGATATGTATGACGCCCTTGGGGAAATCAGTGCACTGAAGCCGCCTGCGTCGTTCTGGCCTCAGTGCGACTATGTGATCCTGCAAGCGATGCGCCGCGCCCGGCCTGAAACGCGATTTGTCGCAACCCGCCGCCCAACCTTGGACATCGCCAGCAGCATGCGGCGATGGGGCAACCTTGGCACACAGCGTCTGCCCAATGGGACAGTGCCCGGCCTGCCGCACGGCTTTGGAGGCGCTCCCGGCACGCTTGAACGCTGGATCACCGGCCATTACGCCATGCTGAACGAGCTCTTCGCAGGGGATTCCGCCTTTCTTGAGCTTGATGTGGGGTCTGAAACCGCCGCCCAAGACCTTGGTCGCCATCTGTCGCTTGACCTGCCTTGGTGGGGCAAAGCCAACCAAAACACCTCGCGTCCAGAGACAACGATCTGATGCGCATCTATCTGCATATTGGCCCTGACGCCTGGGTTGCGGATCGTCTGCAATCCGTTCTGGACAGCAAGCGGGATCAGCTGGCCGACAAGGGAATTCTGTTTGCACGCAGTCCCGCACGACGCAATCATACACGTCTGTTCATGGCGGTCAGCGACCCCGCCACGATCGATGCCTTGCGCTACAATCGCGGTTTTGCCGATCCTGGCCACCAAGGCAGGCTGCTGCAGGACCTGCAGCGCAATCTGACCGCCGAGGTCGAGCGCATCGCGCCTCAGACACTGATCCTGTCGGCACACCAGTTGGGAAGCACGCTGGCCTCGCGAAGCGAGCTTGAGCGGTTGCGCGCCCTGTTGGCGCCGTTGTCGCAGGATATTCAGATCATCGCCCATGTCGAAGACCCCGCACGCATGCTGGTTCATCGGTATATCAGCCAGATTTTCGAAGGCAGAGACCGGGACTTGGGCCAGGAATTGGGCCTGATTGGCGCAGCCGACTGGTGGGCAGCAGCACGGGCCACCCGCCCTGCCCCCAATCCGGGCGCAAACTGCTTTCCCGAGGTACAAGGCGCACCGCATTGGCTGGATTTGACAAGGCTGGTTGCGGAATGGGATGGGGTCTTTGGTGCGGGCGCGACACGACTGCGAGGCATAGACCGCCAGGTGCTGGCCGGCCCCGATGCCACCCATGAATTGCGCGCGGCTTTTGATATTCCTTTGCAGATCGGACGCGCCTGCCCGGTCACGCATTCCGCTCTGCCGTCGGCTGCATGGATCACGCGGGCGCGGCGTTTCAACGACGCCCTGCGCCGTATGCTTGGCACCGATGAGATCACCGTGCCGCGCCCTCTGTGGCGGCGTTTCCTGACAGAGCTGAAACGGCCCGGAGAGGCCATCTCTCCCGGCAGCCTGCGTGCAATATCGGACCGTTTTGCTCGCGACCGCCAGACGCTTATGGCGGCTCATCCCGGGCTGACCGCCGCGGCCATGGCGCCCGATGCACCTCTGCGCAGCTGGACAGAGGCAGACCCCGAACAGGGATTTCGTCCGACCCAATACCTCATGGCGTTTGCACCACGGATAAAAAAAGCCACCCGCACGGCTCGCATTCAGCAAAAAGACGCTTCGAAGATCAAGCTGGTGCCCCCCAATCCTTCTTTGCCCCAGGGGGCAAAGGACGCCTACGCCCGCATTCAGACTTCGGTCTTTGCGCCGCACAACCGTATGGGTCATGTCAACGAAGCGGACCTCGCCGCGGCCTATGCCCCCGCACCTCCGCGCCGCGTGCCCCCTCCAGCCACAGGCCGCGTTATCGTTGCCTGCATGAAGAACGAGGCGCCCTATATCCTTGAGTGGGTTGCCTACCACCGGGCAATCGGGGTGGATACATTTGTTGTCTACACCAATGATTGTGACGATGGGACGTCCGAGTTGCTGGATCGGCTGGATCAGATGGGCATTCTTCATCACCGCAACAACACTGACTGGACTGGAAAATCTCCGCAGCAACACGCCCTTGACCAGGCGATGAAAGATCCGGTTGTGCAAAGCGCCGACTGGATCAGTCACATCGATGTGGATGAGTTCATAAATGTCCGCTGTGGTAATGGCACCCTGGATGCCTTCCTGGCGCAGGTGCCCGATGCCACCAACATTGCCATGACCTGGCGCCTGTTCGGTCACAACGGGGTGACCGGCTTCAAGGATCGCCTTGTTATTGATCAATTCGATGCCGCAGCCCCGAAGTTCTGCCCCAAGCCGCACACCGTCTGGGGCTTCAAGTCGATGTTTCGCAACACCGGCGCCTACACCAAGCTCAGCTGCCACCGGCCCAACAAGCTTCTGGCCGATCGCGAAGACGGGGTTAAATGGGTCAACGGGTCAGGCCAGGACATTACAACCGAAGCGCTGCGGGGCGGCTGGCGCAGTTCGAAACGATCCGTCGGTTACGACCTTTTGCAGCTCAATCATTATGCCTTGCGCAGCGCCGAGAGTTTCCTGATCAAACGCCAGCGCGGCAGAGCCCTGCATGTGGACCGCTCTATCGGGTTGAATTATTGGATCCGCATGGACTGGTCCTATGCCCGTGACATCACCATCAAACGTAATATTCCCCGATTAAAGTCCGAGATCGCGCTCCTGATGCGCGACAGTGACGTGCGGCGTTGGCATCGGGCCGGCGTGTATTGGCATCAGGCCAAAGCCACCGAGTTGCGCAGCACGGCTGAATTCGAGGATCTCTACCAGCAGGCCCTGGCCTTGAAACTGACCGAAACAGAGCGGGTGGCCTATGCCCTCTCACTGGATATGGAGAGCTGACATGGATGGCGCTGCATCCCAAGGGTTCATCCGCTCACGTGGGATGAAATTCCCCAAGAACCCCGACATTCTGCGACCCTTCGTTCGCAGACTGCTGCGGCAGGACATCTATGAACACAAGGAAAGCGAAGCCATCCGGCGCATGGCGCAGGATGGCGACAGGGTGCTCGAAATTGGCGGTGGCATCGGCTACATGTCAACCTTGGTGGCGACAAGGAAAGCCGTACAAGAGGTTCACACGTTTGAGGCCAACCCAAGGCTGATCCCCTATATCCGCGAGGTTCATGCGGCCAACAACGTGACCAATGTCACTGTGACCAACGCGCTGCTGGCCGATTCAGACGGACCACCGGTAGACTTTCACATCCGAAAGAACTTTCTTGGGTCATCCATGGACCGCGACAGCGACCCCAACACGATCATCGCCACCGAAAAGGTGCCCCAGAAGAACATCCATGCGGTGCTGAACACCTTGCGCCCAGACCTGCTTATCTGTGACATCGAGGGCGCCGAGGCGCATCTTCTGCCGTTGTGCGATTTCTCGGGGTTGCGCACAGCCGTCGTGGAACTGCACCCACAGTGGATTGGACAATCGGGCGTACAGGCAGTGTTCGACACCTTTCATCGCGCCGGGATGACCTATTTTCCCAAGGCCTCTGCGGCCAAGGTCGTGACCTTTCGCAGGGGCTGGTAAATGGTACAGATCACCGCTGTTCTGACTGTCCGCAACGAGGGCGCATACCTGCTGGACTGGATCGCCCACCATCGCGCCTGCGGGATCACGGATTTTGTCGTTCTGTCCAACAATTGCCAGGACGGAACCGATGATATGCTGGACCGACTAGAGGTGATGGGCTGGCTGACCCACATTCGGAACGACGGCCCCTATGATCAGGGTGGAATCCAGTTTGCCGGGCTTAAGCTGGCCGACAAGGCGGAGGCCGTGACGCAGGCGGACTGGCTGTTGGCACTGGACATTGACGAGTTCGTGAACGTGCATGTTGGAGATCGCACGCTGCCGGCGTTGATCGAGGCGCTGCCAGAGGCCGATGCCATCGCGCTGACCTGGAGGCTGTTTGGCAACAATGGGGTGCTTCACTACGAAGACACGCCCATCACACGTCAATTCACCCGCGCCGCGCCAACACTTCTGTACTGGCCCTGGCGGGCTGCCATGTTCAAAACACTTTACCGCAATCATGGTGCCTATCAAAAGCTGGGGGTTCACCGCCCTCGCGATCCGGATACGACGCGGATCAACCAGATGCAGTGGTATGATGGCGAGGGCCGCGCGTTGCCGGCACAATTCCGCACCCGGCAGATCTTTACACCGTACGGTCGCTCGAACTACGCACTTGTGCAACTGAACCACTATCCGCTGGGCGCCATGGAAAGCTATGTGGTCAAGGCCGACAGAGGCCGCGCAGTGCACGCAGACCAGATGCTTGGCCTCGACTACTGGATAGAACGGAATTTCAACACCGAAGAAGACAGGTCAATTGCGCAAATCGAACCCCGGTCTGACGTGATCCGCGCGCAGCTTGCGGCTGACTCGGTCCTTGATACCCTGCATGAACAGGCGGTTCGCTGGCGGCGCACACGGTTTGAAACCCTGATGCTGCAAGAACCGTTTCGCGCCCTGCTAGGACGTTTGATGATGACACCGCCAACCCGCCCGCTGCCCCTGAACACCGCGAAATTTCTTGTCGCCCACGCAAAACGTGCCAGGGAAGAGGCCGCCAATACCCCTTGAATTTTTTGCCCCAAACACCTTCTTTAAACGTAATTCGGTCGTATTAACCGGCTAAGAAGGACAATGACGTATTCTTGCGCCATGACCGTCAGGACCAAGAAAATGCAGGACCAAGACCATACCGCACTTCCCGACCTTTCGGGGCTCAACCCCGAGGAATGGTTGGACGAGCTTGCAGCGATCGGCACCCAAGAGGGATTTCACGAACCGCTTGGGCCCCATCATCGCGCAGTTTTCATAGACCGTGGCGATACGCTTTTGGTGTCGTTCCAGTCCCGCGAAGAAATCGCCGAAGACCCAAGTGGCCGGCCCGCTGGCTTTGCCACACTCGCGGCGCATGGCTGGTCGCAACTTGTGGTTGTCAGCGATGGTGACACCTGGTTTCGCGCGCCCGAGGTTTGCGACTTTTTCGACAAGCTGACAGATGACGGATTTCTTGACGAATTTGAAACTGTGCTGTTTTTCGGGGCCGGGCCCGGAGGATATGCGGCGGCGGCCTTTTCGGTCTCTGCCCCCGGTGCCGCGGTTCTGGCCCTGCAACCACAGGCGACATTGGCGCCGGATATCACAGAATGGGACATGCGGTTCCGGGCCCATCGACGCATCGATTTCTCAAGCCGGTACGGCTATGCGCCCGACATGTTGGATGCCGCGGACCGGGCCGTTGTTCTTTATGATCCCAACATCGCCGAAGATGCCATGCACAGCGCGCTTTTTCATCGCGAGAACGTGGCGCGCTACCGCCTGCCCTTCATGGGCGACAGATTGCTGAATGACCTGAAGAAAATGCGCATTTTGGTGCCCATGTTGCAGGCCCTGGCGGACAAGTCGCTGAACAGGCAGACCTTTGGCCAAATAGCGCGGGCCCGGCGCAACCATACGCCCTATCTTCGGCGGCTGCTGGGCGCTGTGGATGCGCGGAGACGCGAAGATCTGGCCTTGCTGCTCTGCCGGAATGTGGTCTCGCGACTCAGCGCTCCGCGGTTTCGCCGCCGCCTGCGCGCGATGGAGGCCACTGCCAAGGCAAGCTAGGCCTTTCGGTTCAAAACGGCGTCGCGAATTTCCTCTTGAAAGTAGCCGGCGAACCCGCCGATCAAAAGCAACAGGGGCGAGTTGCTGCCACCCAAAAGCGTCAACAGAACCGCCGTGGTCATCATTACGATTGCAAAACTCGCCACATCCAGGCCGCCTCCTTTCGGCAACTGCGTCTCATCAAGCACCTTTAAGGCAAGGTCTATCAGACGCGGTTGGATTTTCGGGGTCAGGAACCCTGCAACGGCGGCAAGGATCAAGGTAAACAGCATTCGCTTTACTCCGTGATGCGCTTTGCCGGCTTCATGGCGCGCGGTGCGCGCACGGCAACCGGAAAATCTGTTGTTTGCCCTCTGGCACGTACACCAGCGCCCGTGTTAGGCGCAAGGCATGACCGCATCGCTGACCATACTCCGACCTGACGACTGGCACCTGCACCTGCGCGACGGCGCAATGTTGCAGGCTGTCGCGCCCGAAAGCGCGCGACATTTTGGCCGCGCAATCATAATGCCAAATCTTGTCCCACCTGTTGTTACCGGCGCCGAGGCTGCCGCCTACCACAGGCGGATCAACGCCGCGCTGCCCCAAGACAGTGCGTTCACGCCGCTGATGACGCTGTACCTGACCGAAGAGACTGACCCCGAGGACCTCGCTGCGGCATATCATGACGGGATCATAACGGCGGTCAAACTGTATCCGGCGGGGGCGACAACGAACTCGGCTTCGGGCGTTCGCAACTTCGACAAGGTTCGCCCCGTGTTTGAACGCATGGCCGATATTGGCTGCCCCCTTTGCGTCCACGGCGAGGTCACCGACCCCGAGATCGATATATTCGACCGTGAGGCCGTTTTCATCGATCGCATCCTTGACCCGATCCGCCGGGCCACTCCCGGCCTCCGCGTGGTGATGGAACACATCACGACCAAGCAAGGTGCAGACTATGCACAATCGGGTGGGCCGGATCTTGGGGCGACAATCACTGTTCAACACCTGATGCTGGACCGGAACGACATGCTGGCTGGCGGCATGCGCCCGCATTACTACTGTTTGCCGATCCTGAAGCGCCGCGAGCACCGCGAAGCGCTGCGGGCCGCTGCCACCTCGGGGCACTCTCAAATTTTCCTGGGCACAGACAGTGCACCACACCCGACCCATGCCAAAGAAAGCGAGTGTTGTTCGGCGGGGTGTTTCACCGCACCGGTCGCGCTATCCTGCCTGGCCCATGTGTTCGAGGAAGAAAACGCGCTTGACCAGCTTGAGACCTTTGCCTCGCGCAATGGCCCCGCCTTCTATCGTTTGCCCGAAAACACCCAGACCGTGACGCTGACCAAGGGCGCTCCTGTCACATTGCCCGAAACGGTCCGCATGGGGCAGGTTTCAGTAACTGTCTTTGACCCCGGCCATCCATTGCACTGGTCGGTCACCGCCCAATCCTAATTGAAAGCTGACGCCATGATCCCTTCGTCCTTTCCGTCTGCTGACGAAATCGCCCGACTGTCCGCCCGCATGCTGCTGGAAATCAAGGCGGTGCATTTCAACGCAAAAGAGCCGTTTACATTGGCCTCTGGGCTGCCCTCGCCCACCTACATCGATTGTCGCAAGCTGATATCGTACCCGCGAATTCGGTCGACCTTGATGGACTTTCTGACAGTCACCGTGATGCGCAACGCGGGCTTTGAAAGCTTTGACAACATCGCGGGTGGTGAAACCGCCGGCATTCCATTTGCAGCACTTGTGGCCGAACGCATGGCCCTGCCGATGACCTATGTGCGCAAAAAACCGAAGGGATATGGCCGCAATGCCCGCATCGAGGGCGCAATGAGCGAAGGCGAGCGGGTCTTGCTGATCGAAGACCTGACGACCGACGGTGGGTCAAAGATCAGCTTTGTCGATGCGATCCGCGACACTGGCGCAACCTGCGCGCATACGGCGGTCATTTTCTACTATGGGATCTTTCCCGAGACAGAGAAAACGCTTGGCGCGCATGGTGTCACACTTCATCATCTGTGCACCTGGTGGGACGTGCTTGCAGAAGCGCGCAACATGCAAAGCTTTGACGCAGAAACCCTGCACGAAGTGGAGACATTTCTAAGCGATCCCCGAACGTGGCAGGACGCCAACAAAAAATAACTGGCCGGCAGGTCCCTGTGGACAATGCATCAGGGAATCGCTTTGCACAGGCAAATTTTGCGTGGCGCGAAAGATGTGCTACGATATGTTGACCAATCTCAGGCGCAGAAATGTCCGGGCAAAGTTATCCCGGCAGATCTCCACAGAGATTTCCAGATACCAACCGGCAGCCCGACCCGTTATCAAGGCGTGATACGAGCAAAGCAGGTCAGCGCGCCCATTCGATCGCCACAGCTGCAGACAACGAGACAAAGATGAACGAGATCACCGCTTTCAATCCGACCGGCGCCGAGGTGCAGGCACCCGATACCATGCCCCATTCGATTGAAGCCGAACAACAGCTTCTTGGTGCGGTGCTGACCAACAATGACATCTACGATCGCGTCGCTTCGATTATTGCGCCGCAGCATTTCTATGATCCCGTTCACGCCCGCATTTACGAAGTTGCCGCGGCCCGGATCGCCCGAAACCAGCTGGCCTCACCTGTCACGCTCAAGACCTTCATGGAGGAAGACGACGGGCTGAAGGAGCTTGGCGGGCCGGCCTATCTTGCGCGCCTTGCCGGCGCAGCGATCAGCAGTTTTGCGGTGCGGGACTATGCGCAGATGATCTACGACCTCGCGATCCGTCGCGACCTGATTGGGCTGGGCAAGGATATTTCGACCAAGGCGTCCAAAGTTGATGTCACGCTAGAACCCAAGGAACAGATCGTTCAAGCGGAGCAGGCGTTGTACAAACTGGCAGAGCAAGGTCAGTCCGACAGTGGGTTTCAAAGCTTCCTGCGGGCCGTCACTGATGCGGTCAACGTGGCGAATGCCGCCTATCAGCGTGATGGCGGCCTTGCCGGCATTTCCACCGGGCTGAATGACATGGACAAGAAGCTGGGGGGGTTGCACCCTTCGGACCTTCTGATCCTTGCCGGTCGCCCGTCCATGGGGAAAACCTCGCTGGCAACGAACATCGCCTTCAACATTGCCAAGGCTTACAAAAAGGGGCCGCTGCCAGATGGTTCAGAGGGCGCGGTAAACGGGGGGGTTGTCGGATTTTTCAGCCTTGAGATGAGCGCCGAACAATTGGCCGGACGCGTGCTTGCAGAGGCCTCTGAGATTTCCAGCCACAAGATCCGCCAAGGTGACATGACCGAAGGCGAATTCCGCCGCTTTGTCGAGGCGGCCAAAACGCTCGAGTCCTGCCCGCTTTACATCGATGACACTCCCGCGCTTCCAATCAGCCAGGTCGCCGCCCGCGCACGGCGGTTGAAGCGCACCCATGGATTGGATCTGATCATCGTGGACTATCTGCAACTGTTGCGGGGCACGGCAGAGAACCGCGTGCAGGAAATTGCAGAGATTTCGATGGGCCTGAAAGCGATTGCCAAAGAGCTCAACATCCCGGTGATTGCACTGTCGCAGCTCAGCCGTCAGGTTGAAAGCCGCGATGACAAGCGGCCGCAGTTGTCGGATCTGCGGGAATCTGGCTCGATCGAGCAGGACGCCGACGTGGTGATGTTCGTGTTCCGCGAAGAGTATTACGTCGAGCGGGAAAAGCCATCCGATGACAGGCTGGACGAAATGGCCGCTTGGCAAGACCGCATGAGCCGGCTGCACGGTAAGGCCGAAGTGATCATTGGCAAACAGCGTCATGGTCCCATCGGCACGGTCGAACTGAGTTTCGAAAGTGAATTCACGCGGTTCGGAAACCTTGTGAAACCCTGGCAGGCAGGCGAAGACGGATACTGATGCGCCCCCGCCGGACACGGCGCAACATCTCGGCGCACCTGGCCGGATCAAGTCGACAGAACCAAAGCGAAGAACTCCGCATTGATTGCCCCCCTGAATGGGCCCCGCGTGATCGTAAAAAAGTCGGCCCGGGGGCATTCTGCAAAGGATGAACATGAGGCCCGCCTGCGCGAGAGGGGCAGCATTCTGACAACGCGCGGAAACAGCAAATGTCGACGCGTCGTGGCGTGTTGCACAGCCTCTGGACCTGTCACGCCTCTGTGCCGCCCCAAGTGCGTGTTAAGGACACTTTCCGCAATAGAACGACCGGGCTTGTCCATCGCAGGGCCGGAAGCCCGGCTTGGCCGCTCGTCCTGTTCCCCAAACCCTTCGCCAGACCAGTTCGGCCTTGTTCGTTTTGAGAACCGTTTCGATGGCAGTATGGTCACCGCAATTGCCTGTGTCGGTCATCGCCACTTGTAACCCGTGTTTGCGCAAAAGCTTCTGGTTGTCGTCGCAGCACGATTGGCGGCCGCGGCTTATGTGATGCATGCAGCCCTTGGGGGGTGCCGAAGGGCTACGGCCCTCTTCAACGCCTTGATGGCGCGATCCAGCTTCCTGCCGTTGCTCATCGACCAGCCTGTGTCAGCGTGCCCTTCTGTGTGTCAAGGGTCTGGTCGGAAGTGGAAACCCTGCATATTCAATGGTCATACGTCATTGTGCCCAACCGTCCAAAACTCAAAAGATTTGTCTCATGGGATTTTGGAACATCACTCGTGCTGATGTGGCGTGTCGCCTGTCAACACACCGAAAACGTCCGGTTGTGGTGTCAAAATTGCGCAACCGTTTGTCATTTGCGAGTGTCGTGTTTGCACTACGCGCATGTTCCGCTGAACACGAAGCCGAAGCCAGGCTTGCCGGGAACACCACCGCAACGATGTCCGTTTCCGCAATGTTCGGCATTCACAGCGACTGGCATAGGTCGTTTACGATTGGTGATGGACAAACCGCAGAGAGCATCGATCTTTTCGAGGACACCGGTTGGTGTCGGGGGTCACACCTCTATTTGCATCAATAAGGAACATATGTCGTCCACGAAGGTCAAAACGGTTGCTTTGCCTTCCGCATAGAACCTGTTTCGTTTGAAACCCACGCATCCATATCATGCATCAAGACACCGGACGCAGCCAACCGCAGTTGCACGGTCGCCGTTTCCCCGACAGACCCGTACCGCTGCCCGCAAACCCGCCTCATCTGACCGCTTGAATGGTCGTCGATACACATGCAGATCAATCCCTTTCAAAGCGCAGGCACGTCGGTTCCGGTATCGCTTCTGCGTGATGGCGCGGGTTTGCGGTACGATGCCGTGCACGCGCTGAGGCGCATCCAAGAGATGTGCGGGCCGGGCGTTCGCGCTTAGGCATCTAACCAAGTTCGATAATCTGTCCGAACTCCGGACGCGCATCCCAGGCGCCCTCAACAGCGCGGGCGGCAAGGGCTGCCTTTATGACGCCGGCATGGGTCACTACCAAGGCACCGTCCGGCACAGAGACAAGCGCCCGTGCGACGCGGTCCGCCAGCGCCTGCACAGTTTCGCCCCCATGCGGGGCTGCCTGAAAAAAATCGGCCGCCCAGGCATCCAACTGCTGTCGCGGCACGGCATCCCAAGGCACGCCCTCCCACGAGCCAAAATCCATTTCGATGAAATCGGGCGCAATACGCACATCCATCCCGCGCACCGCTCCAAGGCGGTCTGCCAGCAGCCGACACCGCGACAAAGGAGAGGTCACAATCGCCGTCACTGCCGGGATCTCTGATGTCAGCCGCGCCAGCTCTGCCTCAAAGCTGTCATCCAGATCCAGATCAAGGCGCCCGTAACACAAACCCGCCGCCCCCTTTGGTCTGGTGTGGCGCAAGAGCATCACAGCCACGCCGCAGCCCCCAGATAAAGTCCCACCTCAGCAAGTTGCTGCACTCCGCCCAGACAATCCCCAGTGTAGCCGCCCAGCTTGCGGACAAAGATCAACCGAAACAGCTGCGCAAGAGCGACACAGACCACAACCGCGCTTCCAGCAGCCACGCCCCCAATCCAAAGTGTTACCATCACCACCACGGCCAGCGAGGTCGCAAAGGCCACGCGATATCCGTCAGCCGTGACCCGTGGCGCGACGAATTTGGTGCCAACGTCCCGCGCATACTGGGTGGTTGCAATCACATGAACACAGGCCATGCGCCCAAGGGTATGTCCAGCGATCAGCAAGACCGTTGCGTCAGTTGGGGACAGAGCCATCAAAATCGCCGCTTTCAATGACAACATCATTGCCAACGCCACCGCCCCGTAGGTGCCAAGGCGGCTGTCGCGCATGATCTCAAGCGCGCGCTCGGGTGTTGCTCCGCCCCACAGTCCATCGGCTGCGTCGGCCAGGCCATCCTCATGGAAAGCCCCCGTCAAAAGCAGTGTTGCCCCCATCGACAAAAGCACAGCCACCGGCCAGGACAACACAAGCCCGGCCGTCAGCAAAACCCCTGCACCGACACCGCCAACACCCAGGCCGACAAGCGGGTAATAGCGCGCAGATCGAATTGCCAGGTCATCGCTGTAGGGCAGCTCCTGCGGCACGGGCAGCCGGGTCAGGAACTGCACTGCCAGCAGAAAAAGCTGCCATTCCTGTCGAAGCACACCAATCCCCCAAAAACCAAGCGCCGTCATGTCTTTCCCTAACCTTCCGTTTTTCCACGCTCAAGCACCGATCTGCAATTTTCACCTTGACCAGAGGGCGGGACATGCCAAACAGCGTGTATGGCACAGGCAACACTTTCCATCGACCTCGGCGCGCTGCGCGCAAATTGGCGTG
>JAKVCP010000006.1:74646-87692 GCA_022448925.1 Paracoccaceae bacterium | reverse complement strand
CAGCTCGTATGTCGCCTGGTCAACGGGACCGAGCATATGTATTGCTGACTGGACCTTGCGTTATGCTGCACATATGCAACGAATGATGCCCCGAGCAATCGCAGGCAAAAACCGCACACAGCCGGAGATCCCCAATGACCGCAATCCCAACCACAATGTCCGCCATGATCCTCACCGGCCATGGTGGGCTTGAGATGTACGAGTGGCGAACAGACTGGCCGGTGCCCCAGCCCGAGCCAGAAGAGGTATTGATCAAGGTCGGCGCTTGCGGGCTGAACAACACCGACGTCAACACGCGGTCAGGCTGGTATTCCCCCGCCGTGACAGACGCGACAACCGGCGACGACCAGTTGATCGAGAACGGCGAAGATCCAAGCTGGGGTGGCGCGCCACTCACCTTTCCCCGAATACAGGGGGCCGATGCTGTGGGCTGCGTTGTGGCAGTGGGGCGCAACGCTGATCCGGCGCTCTTGGGTGAACGCGTGATGGTTGATGGGTGGCATCGGGATTGGTCAGACCCGACCAATGTTGCAAAGGCTGGGTACTTCGGATCTGAACTGGATGGCGGCTTTGCCCAGTACACCAAAGCGCATCAGCGCAGTGTTCAACGCGTCAACAGCACACTCTCTGATGCAGAGCTGGCCACATTCCAATGCAGCTATACCACAGCCGAAGGCATGCTTGCCCGGGCAAACATCACCCGCGGTGATACCGTTTTGATCCCCGGAGCGTCAGGCGGCGTCGGAAGCGCCCTGGTGCAACTGGCCAAGCGACACGGAGCACGGGTCATTGCCATGGCCTCGGAAAGCAAACATGACCAAGTTGCGCGCCTTGGCCCCGACCGCATCCTGCCCCGTGCACCCGAAAATTTGAAAAGCACACTTGCCGACGAAACAATCACAATCATCGCAGACGTTGTTGGCGGGCGCTATTGGTCAACCCTTGTTGATGTACTCGCACCCGGTGGGCGCTATACCGTCTCAGGTGCCATCGCGGGCCCGATGGTCGATCTTGATCTGCGCACTCTGTACCTGCGTGACCTGACATTCACAGGATCAACCTTTGTGCCGCCCAACATCTTTCCCGACGTGGTCAGATACATCGAGCGCGGTGAGATTCAGCCACTGGTTGCTGCGATTTACCCTCTGTCAGACCTTCCAACAGCCCAGCAGGCCTTTATCGATAAAGATCACACCGGCAACATCGTCGTGATCCCCTGATCCCCTGATCCCATGCGAGCTTCGCCGAACTGGCAGACTCTGGTGCAAACGACACAGCCAAGCACAGCCAAAGGGGCAACGCACCCCGGCCAAGGTCGAAACGACCCCTTTCATCTTTCTTCAAATACTCAAGATGAACCAACGCCGGCGCTAAGCGACAAGTTCACCGACCGACAGCCCACCGATCCGGGCCAGCAAAGCGACAATTTGCTCAACCCCTTCGCCCTTGCGGAGCGAGGCAAAAACAAAAGGCCGGCCCGCGCGCATCCGAATCGCATCTCGCTCCATCACGTCAAGCGAGGCCCCCACGTAGGGCGCAAGATCGGTTTTGTTGATGACCAGCACATCCGACTTGGTGATGGCCGGCCCTCCTTTGCGCGGGATTTCCTCTCCGGCAGCGACATCGATCAAATAAAGCGTAACATCCGCCAGTTCCGGCGAAAACGTCGCCGACAAATTGTCGCCGCCACTTTCGATCAAGATCAGGTCCAGATCAGGAAACGCGGCATTCAGCTCTGCGATTGCGGCAAGATTGATAGAGGCATCCTCGCGGATCGCAGTATGCGGACACCCCCCCGTTTCAACGCCCTTGATGCGCTCCAACGGCAGCACTTGCCGTCGCATCAACTCTTCTGCGTCTTCCTGAGTGTAGATATCATTGGTCACCACCGCCATTGAAACCTTGTCGCGCAGCGCAGCACATAGTGCTGCAGTCAACGTCGTCTTGCCTGCGCCCACCGGGCCACCGAGCCCGACACGCAAAGGGCCGTTTGGGGATGCCATATTTTGCCTCCATTCACGATCTGAAGAGTTTTGAATACAGTGTTGCCTGTCGCAGGCTGTCGATATCGACCAAGGGGGCAAAGCCTCCAATATCACCTTCATCCGACACAACAGCTTTGTCTGCCAACCTACGGCACAGCGGTGACACTGCCTGCAGGATCTGCTGCCCCTCGGTTTGGCCCAGGGGGACAAGGCGCACTCCGGCGCTGGTCAAATTAGAGGCGAAGGCCTGCAGGTACACAACAATTGCGTCAGAAACAGGCAAGTCCAGCGCCCGGATTGCCTGTCCAACAGCCACCGGATACGGCGCGGGGTGCAGATCCAGGCCCCATACGCCATTCGCGGCCGCGACAAAGGCATCGCCCTGTTGGTCGGTTTCCAGACGCCGTCCAGGCGACGGACACATGGCACGCACCAGCTCGGATATGGCTCCGACCGCTGCACCCTGCGCCACCTGGGCCACAACAACAGCATCCGACCAACCCGCGCCCCGAGACAAAACCACCTGCAACCAGGCCTGCAACTGAGAGGCCTCTGTCACGCGCCCCTCTTGCACGGCCGCTTCCAGCCCGTGTGAATAGGCGAACGCACCAACCGGGAAGGCAGGAGAGAACATCTGGTGTAACGTCAGCAGAGGATCAGTCATGGCCATGCGCAGGGTCATCACCGCCATGGTCATGAACGTGAGGACCGTGGGTGTGGGAATGATCATGTCCATGAGTGCGGCCGTGACCGTAGGCCCCTCCTTCTGGCGTAAATGGCTCAGTGACCTCGTGCACATGGGCACCAAGACGCCGCAACATGTCGCGCATGACATGGTCGCGCTGAATCAGCAGCCGCGCGTCCTCGATCTGGCAGGGCGTATGCCGGTTGCCGACATGCCAGGCAATACGCCCCAATCGCGGACCTGTAACCTCAAGCAGGGGCTCCTCGGCCGCCACGACCTCAATCAGGCGTCCATCTGCCAGGTCAAAAGCGTCGCCATGATCGAGGCTTTCAGTATGAGCAAGGTCAACCAGAAAGGCAGACTCGGTCACAGTGTGCAGCACTTTGCGGCGCAAGAACCTTTCGTCATAGGTAAGCGTGCACCTGTCCCAGGCGTCAGCCCATCCCCCGGCGCGGCGCACATCATGTGCGGTTGGCATATCATGCATTGGTCATCCCCAAACAAAACAAAAAGCCTGCGGTGGTCTCGCAGACCACACACAGGCTTTGTTGGGTCCAACCATGGTTGGACCTGCGCTTAAACGAACAGGGTGCTGCGGAAAACGTAGCGAACGATTTCGTCGCGCTTCAGGCCGCGCTTGGCCAGTTGTTCGTCCGACAGAGCCATCAGGCGCTGCACTTCGTGCTGTCGCGAGTTTGCCTCGGCCATTACGATCATCATTCTGCCAAGGTACCGAAACGGTGCCGTGACCAGTGTCAGAATTGAAACCGGTGAAATCACCGGCGGTTGTACTGCTGTATTTGCCATTGGAGACCTCAATCAAAACGATGGTACGGGGCTCCTCCCTCGGGGGAAAAGATGGCGTTGGACGGGCTGGGACACAAGCGCCAGATCGGCAAGCCGGACTTGCGCTGACTGCATGACGGAACAGAAGGTGCATTCCGGGGCCTCCGGTTTCAAGGTCCCGACTGCGCAGGTCAAACGGATCTGCGAACAAGGTCACGGAACCGCCGAGATGCCAAGCGCCGGGTATTCCACAAGTCCTTCGGCATCGCGCGAAGCGACATACAGAGAGATGCCCAAATCCGGCAGGTAACTTAAATATTCGATCCACAGATCGGTGTCACCAGGATAGGTCAGCTCGACCGGGATGCTGCGATAGGTGCAGCCCGAAAGCTCGATCAATTCTTCGGCACGGAAATCATAAGACTGCGCTTCGTCGTTCAGATCCCCTCTGATGAACGCAACTGCAGAGACATTGAACGTCTCATTGGGCTGCGGGATCGGCAGCCCCTCAACTCCCGGCGGATAGGAGTATGTCTCGCGGCTTTGGGGGTCCGGGCGGCCTTCATTGAATTCAAGGTATTCCGACAGATACAGGCCATGCATCAGCAAAGTGCGCGAGGTTCTTTCGCCATCGATCAGGTAGTCGGCGGCAATGACATTGGGTAGATAGGCATAAAACAGCTCGGTTTCACCATCGCCGTAGTCAATTCTGATCCCAGACTTGAGGCTGTCCGCAGTTACGCAGGCGGCTGTCGCAGCAGCCGGGACCAACGCGGCCAGGGCTGCCAAGGTCATATGCTTGATCACAAGGGGTCCTCCCATATTTTCGGCGCGTTTTCGGGCGCTCGGGATCAAAACATAAAGTAGCGCTGCGCCATCGGCAAAACCTCTGCCGGTTCGCAGGTCAAAAGCTCGCCGTCGGCGCGCACCTCATAGGTTTCGGGGTTCACCTCGACATGCGGCACAGCGTTATTCAGCACAAGATCGGACTTGCCGATGTTGCGTGTGTTCTGCACCGCAACTGTCTGTTTCGCCAAACCCAGCTGTTGACCAATTCCCTCGGCCTGGGCCGCGGCAGAGACAAAGGTCACGGCCGAGTGTTCAACCGCACGGCCAAAGGCGCCGAACATCGGCCGACTGTAAACCGGCTGAGGTGTGGGAATGGAGGCATTGGGATCCCCCATCTGCGCACAGACGATGGTGCCGCTCATCAGCACCATTTCGGGTTTGACCCCGAAAAACGTCGGGCTCCACAAAACGAGGTCAGCGCGCTTGCCTTCCTCAATACTGCCTATTTCATGGCTGATACCGTGCGCCACGGCCGGGTTGATCGTATATTTGGCGATATAACGCCGGACACGATAATTGTCGTTGTCTCCCGTTTCTTCTGCAAGCTTGCCGCGTTGTTTCTTCATCTTGTCGGCGGTTTGCCAGGTGCGAATGATCACCTCGCCGACGCGGCCCATGGCCTGGCTGTCGGACGCAATGATGCTGAATGCGCCCATATCGTGCAGAATATCTTCGGCGGCGATGGTTTCACGGCGAATGCGGCTTTCGGCAAAGGCCACGTCCTCCGGGATCGACTTGTCCAGATGGTGGCAGACCATCAGCATGTCCAGGTGCTCTTCCAGCGTGTTAACGGTGTAGGGCCGTGTTGGGTTGGTCGAACTGGGAAGAACATGATTTTCGCCACAGATCTTGATGATGTCAGGGGCATGCCCACCACCGGCACCCTCGGTGTGAAAGGCGTGAATCGTCCGGCCTTTCATCGCGGCCACCGTATTTTCCACAAACCCGCTTTCGTTTAACGTGTCCGTGTGGATCATGACCTGCACATCCGTCGCGTCTGCAACGCCCAGGCAACAGTCGATCGCACCCGGCGTGGTGCCCCAATCTTCGTGCAGCTTCAACGCACAGGCCCCGCCCTTGACCTGTTCTTCCAGCGCGGCTGGAAGCGAGGCGTTGCCCTTGCCGGCAAAGGCCAGGTTCATCGGGAAAGCATCTGCCGATTGCAGCATCCTGCCAATGTGCCAAGGGCCGGGCGTGCAGGTGGTTGCGAGGGTCCCATGCGCCGGGCCGGTGCCACCGCCAAGCATGGTCGTCAGTCCTGAATGCAAGGCATCCTCGATTTGTTGCGGGCAAATATAATGGATATGGCTGTCAAATCCGCCCGCTGTCAGAATCTTTCCTTCTCCGGCAATTGCCTCGGTTCCCGGGCCAACAATGATGTCGACACCTGGCTGAGTATCGGGATTGCCGGCCTTGCCAATCTTGTATATCCGCCCGCCCTTCAAGCCGACATCTGCCTTGTAGATGCCCGAGTGATCAACGATCAGCGCATTCGTTATAACAGTGTCGACCGCACCCTCTGCCCTGGTGGTCTGGGCCTGGCCCATACCATCGCGAATCACTTTTCCACCGCCAAACTTGACTTCTTCGCCGTAGATCGGCGCATCGCTGCCCAGACCTGCGCCCGCGCGCTCTGCCGTCAGGTCGCGTTCGACCTCGATGATCAGGTCTGTGTCCGCCAAGCGCAGCTTGTCACCGGTGGTAGGTCCAAACATTGCTGCGTAATCGGCACGAGAAATGGAAGCGGGCATGTGGGTCTCCGGCGAAGGGCGTATGCACAGATCCGAGCATAGCCCGACACAAGAGACAATCGCTGCGGCCGCAACAGCCGTCCTCTGGCGAAAGTGCCCGCAGAACTGCCCAAAAATCAGGCAAATCCCGCATCAACCCGGCCACAAGCGAAAGGGCGGCGCAGCCTGCAAGCACCTGAACCGCGATCCCGTCAGACCAAGCGCCAAGGCTCAGCTGAGCTTAAATCTCGCCCGACGGCTTTTTTGCTTCGGGCAAGGACGGCGGAGCCGACGGCGTCCGTTTGCGACGCGGCGCCCGCGCGGTGGCGGTGGGCGTGTCTGGCGTCTCAGCCCGAGTGGCGTCGGACATTCCTGCCGCCGTGACCGCCGCCTTTTTCGAGGCGGAAGTGGTCTGATCGGACTTTGCCGAAGAGGCCGCCGCTGTTCCGTTGCGCGCCTCTTTGCCCCCTCCTGGTGTTGTTTTGGCGGCTGCTTTCCTGGCCGTCTTGGAAACACCAGCTGATTTTGCCGATGCCTTGGTCTTGGCATCAACAGTTTTCCTCGACGTAGACCGCTTTGCAGCGGTCTTTTTTGCCGGTGCGGGTGCGGTCACGGACGACGGTGCGGACAGGCCCATATAGGCCAGATTGCTTTTCACGGTGGCATCTACAAAAACCTGCAGAACCTTCAGGTTAGAGCTCCACATATCCCCTGCCAGCCGTACATAGGCTGTCGACAACTCAAAAGGTTGGGTGATTATATTCATACTTCCACTCCTGAGGCTCAACCGAGCCTGTTCATCTTGCCAAATATCAGATCGTAGCCGAGCCCCGCGCTGCCACGCACAAGACATGACACCGGTCTGGGGCAGTTTAACTTTTGTGTCACACGGCGCCGGACCAACCGCAGGTCGCCACTCGGACGGCGCATGTGGTGCGAGGATACAGCCCGCCTCTTTGACCACTGGTAAACACGTCTGCTCTGTGGCGAAGCTGCTGCAGAACTTTTCGGCGATGCCCCTCTCTGAGATCGGAACGAGGTCTGAAGAAAAGTCTGCACCAACAAACCCGTGCGATGGGAAAATGGATGCACACAAGCGGACTCTAGAGCCGTGGCCAAAGCGAGGCAGTCCGACATTTGCAGAGCAGTCCCTGCCCGCGCTTGTCTGCACTTCATGGTGAGGTCCGACACATCGAACACGTGGCGCAACTCCGCTAACTGGTGATGCCGCTCACAAGTATAGCCAACGAAAATGCAAGTGCAGCATAAAAATGCTGCAATGCAGAAATTATAGTCGCAAATGACGAAAATGCACGGTTTTCCGGCGTTTCACGGGGGGCGCCTAAAGCGCCCCCATGACCTTTTGGTTAAACCCGAAAATGCGGCGATCCCCGACCACTGGTACCAAGGTCACCTCGCGACGCTGTCCCGGCTCAAAGCGAACCGCAGTGCCTGCCGCAATGTCCAAACGCATGCCATGCGCGGTTGCACGGTCAAAATTCAATGCACTGTTAGCTTCGGCAAAGTGATAGTGACTGCCCACCTGAACGGGCCGATCCCCGGTATTGGCAACCATCAGAATCACTCTTTCTCGACCTGTGTTCAACTCGAGCGAGCCATCAGCGGGAAACACCTCTCCGGGGATCATGAGCGCACCCGGGCCAAACCGCGTGCGCCTGACAACGCGACAGCAATCAACGCCAATCCCAAAGCGACGCCAATCCAGGCATCGGCAGCATGCGGATGAACATGTGCGCCCTGGTGTGCAAGGGCGGGGGCTGCAGTCAGAGTGAGTATGGCAGCAAGATATTTCATCACCTGGGGTCCTTTTGCAAAAGGGGTCAACGGATTGGATTGTGGACAGTGACCAGTTTGGTGCCGTCGGGGAACGTCGCCTCAACCTGAACATCATGGATCATGTCCGCGATGCCCTCCATGCACTGATCACGTGTGACCACCTGCGCCCCGGCTTCCATCAGGTCCGCAACAGACCGGCCATCACGTGCGCCTTCGACCACGGCGTCGGTGATCAAGGCAATCGCCTCGGGGTGGTTCAGCTTTACGCCGCGGGCCAGCCGCTTGCGCGCCACCTCGGCCGCAAGCGCCACAAGCAATTTATCCTTTTCACGGGGGGTCAGTTGCATGTCAGATTGTCCAGGTTCGGGGCAGTGGATCGTTTGAAAGACGCGTCAGAAGCGGCACGAGTGTCTTGCGCAGCTCAAAGCTGTCAGACGCGACGATGCGTACAAAGACCAGGTCTCTGACAGGACTGCCTGCACCAGCCGTTTCAGGCAAATCTGCGCGGATCCCGCCAAGCGCGGTCTCAGCATCAGGGGCCGCCCAAAGCACCGACGCCATCGCCAGACCGCCATTTGCGACCGCGGCCTGCGTCAAACAGGACTGCGCATCCCCGTCCAAACGCAAACGATCGAAAAATACCAGCTGTCCGTCGCGAAACAGATCAATCCTGTCGCGCAACCAGAGATCGGTCACCCGCTCTTGCATGGCAGTCCGGCCGAACACCAGCGCTTCGCAGGCCAAAAGCTGCGCGCTTGCGGCCATATCAATGCGCAATGACCTGCGCAGCGCAGCACCGTCGAACAAAATGGTCTCTTGAGGCAACCAATTCAGCCGGGCACCGTCGCCCAACTGCAATTGAGTCGTCACACGGCCAGTTTGCCCGGGCAATGCGCGGTAGATACGTTCTGCCGCCTGCGTTGAAATTGTCATCTGCGCCCCGTCGGGAGCGCCTGCCGCCAACTCGAACTCGTCGCCACCGGTAACACCGCCGGCGGTATTCAAGGTGACAACGTCAAGTGACCGGCCGCGTGGCCGGGGAAACAACAGTTTGGACGATCCTGATTGCCGCAATTCACCAATAACCGAACCAGCGCCAGCCGCACGGGCCACCACGCGCGCTGCGCCACGCGCCCTTTGCGCAGGCGGACTGCTTGATATGCTCAACACGTCCAGAATGACCATCGCTCCTTGCTGTCTCCAACACTGGCCGCGCCCTCTCTGATCGGCAAGACGACATCCTGCCCGGCGGCCACGGATCAGTGCAATTCCTCAGTAATCGAACGCAAAGGCGCAGAATTTGCCCAAAATTTAGGCGCTCACACGAAGGTGCCCGTGAGAAAGACAGCGCAATTGGCAGACACCACATCCGGGCGCGAGGCATGGCACGCACAAGAGATCGGCGCTGAATCTCTGACAAATACGCTCAAGTATCTTGCTTTAAATGGTGCACATGCTAATTGACAAAAATACTAAGGAACGAGATCGGAGTCCCCTATGAAACGTCTCTCTTGCATTCTTCCGCTGGCCGCAGCGGCTGTTGTCACAACTTCATTGCCGGTTATGGCAGAGGGGGTCGTGAACCTCTATTCCGCGCGCCATTACGACACGGACGAGCGCTTGTATTCGGACTTCGAGGAAGCCACAGGCATCACCATCAACCGCATTGAAGGCAAAGCCGACGAGCTGATTGCCAGGATGCTGGCCGAGGGCGCCAACTCGCCGGCTGATATTCTGCTGACTGTCGATACCTCACGGCTAGAGCGTGCCAAAGATGCGGGCGTTCTGCAGGCGATTGACAGTGATGTCCTTGAGGCCCGGATCCCGGCCTATATTCAAGACGCCGACAACCAGTGGTTCGGGTTTTCCCAGCGATCGCGCATCATCTTTTATGACAAGGCTGATGTCGCCAACCCGCCGATGCATTATGCCGATCTGGCCAAACCAGAATACAGCGGTATGATCTGCATCCGTTCTTCGACAAACGTCTACATGCAGACGCTTTTGGCCTCGATCATCACGCATGACGGTGAAGAGGCTGCAAAGGCCTGGGCGCAAGCGGTCAAGGACAACTTCGCGCGTGATCCGCAGGGGGGCGACACCGACCAGCTGCGCGGCCTGATCTCAGGCGAGTGTGACATTGCCCTGTCCAACACATATTACTTTGCGCGCTCCATCCGCAAAGAGGTCAAGGGTTTGACCAACAGCAGCGAAACAATCGGTTGGGTGTTTCCTGATCAGGACGGCCGCGGCGCGCACATGAACCTGTCGGGTGGCGGTGTAACCGCGAACGCACCGAACCGGGAAAACGCAATCACCTTCCTTGAATACCTGGCCAGCGACCAGGCGCAAAAGTATTTTTCGGCGGGCAATGATGAATACCCGGCGGTTCCCGGTGTCGCCCTCAGCGCCTCGGTTGCGCAACTTGGATTTTTCAAGCCGGATGATGTGGATTTGTCAGCTGTTGCCAAACAAATCCCCACCGCCCAGAAAATCTATAACGAGGTCGGCTGGGAATAGACCCGTCTGTCTTGCTATTGAAAAACGCCGGTCCTGACCGGCGTTTTTTTTGGAAGGTTACGCCGCCACGCGCCGCCACTCCATGCATATTTCTGGAATGCCATCGGCGCCATCGCGTTTCTGACCGACCTCGACAAAGCCTTCGCGTCGATAAAAGTCATGGGCACGCAGGTTTGCAGCGTGGGACCACAGGATCAGCCAGGTGCGCCCGTGCTTAACCCGGTTCATCAACGCCCTGCCGACCCCGTTGCCGGGCTGTGCCGTATAAAGCCCCATGATCTGCGACGTCTCTGTGTTAAATGACAGATAGCCAACCACCGGATCACCGGCGACCCAGAATTCACGCAGATCAATAGCCTGGGTGATCATCTCTGTGATCGCCGTGCAGCTGTGCATGCGCCGCAACCACGATGTGCCGTCAATCCAGGTGTTGACGATATCGGCGCAGGACACAGCATCTGCTGCACAGGCGGGGCGTATGTCAAAGCTCATCTTGTGTCATCCCATCATTCAATCGACCGGTGGTTGCTGTCATGCCAGGCCTGGCAGGTCGACCGACCGTATCCTCTGCCAGCAGGCATAGCGCCAGAAAGTCGGCCTGAAACACGTTATCGTCGGCGCAAAGCGACCTGCCGGCACAGCAAGATCACAGGGACCAATCCGATGGCGGCGATCACAAGACTTGGCACTGCAGCACCTTCAAGACGTTCGTCCGCAGCCAGCCGATGCGCCTGCACCGCGAGCGTATCAAAGTTGAAGGGGCGCATGATCAAGGTCGCAGGAAGCTCTTTCATCACGTCAACAAAAACAATCAGGGCTGCCGTCAGCAGGCTGGGTGTCAGCAAAGGCAAGTGCACGCGTCGCAGGGTGCCCCAAACCCCATGCCCCAACACCCGCGAGGCCGCATCGATGTTGGTGCTTACAGCTGCAATTCCACCCTCGAACGCGCCGATTGCCGCAGCCAGGAAACGGATCATGTAAGCGCCGACCAGCACCCAGATCGATCCGGTGAACAACAGGCCGGTAGAGATGTCGAATGTCTGACGCATCCAGGCATCGAATGCATTGTCGATCGCAGCAAAAGGCACCATGAGACCGACCGCAATAACCCCTCCGGGCACCGCATACCCGAGTCGGCCCAAGTACTGCGCGGCTTGTGACACACGACCCGGCACCATCCGGTTGAAACTGCCCAGCAGAACCGCCGCGACCACTGTCACAAGGGCAGCCACACAGGCAAGCGTAAACGAATTGCGGGTGAACGCGATGTATCTGCGGCTTAGCAGATCCTGTTCCGAACCCAAGGCCATGGTCGTCAGGGCAATCACAGGAACGACAACACCAAGGACAAACGGAATCAGGCACAGGACGAGCGCCAACCACTTGCGCTTTCCTTTCAATTGCATGCGCGACATCACTTCGTTGCGCTTGCCCCCATCATAGCGTGCACGCCCTCGGCTGGTACGTTCCAGAAACGACATCAGCAGAGCGAAGCTGAGCAGGCCCAGCGCCAATTGAGCAGCGGCAGCTCGGTCTGCCATCGAAAACCAGCTGGTGTAAATCCCGGTCGCAAAAGTTTGCACCCCGAAATAGCTGACAGTGCCATAATCAGCGATGGTTTCCATCGACGCAAGCAACACACCTGCCGCAATGGCAGGGCGTGCCATCGGCAGCGAAACTGTCAGAAACGCCAGACCGGGGCTGCGCCCCAAAGCACGCGCCGCGTAAAACGTTGTCGCGCTTTGTCCGACAAAAGCTGCACGCGCCAGAAGATAGACATAGGGATAAAACACCAGCACCAGCATCGCGGCCGCACCGCCAAGAGAACGAATTTCCGGAAACCAATAATCACGGGGGCCCCACCCGGTAATGTCGCGAAGCGTGGCTTGGACGATACCCGGATGATCTAGAACATGGGTGTAGGCATAGGCCAGCACATAGGCCGGAAAGGCCAGGGGAATAACCAGGGCAATCTCAAGAAATCGCCGCCCCGGAAACTCTGTCATAATGACCAGCCAAGCCGCCCCTGTGCCCATGGCCAAGGTCCCGATGGCGACAAGAATAACCAAGATGACAGTCGTGTTGATATAGCGCCACAGGACAGTATCCGCGAGATGGAGCAGGGTGTCTGACGGCTCACTTACGGCCGCAAGCACGACACCGGCGTAGGGCAAAGCGCAGACCAGTGCGACACCACAGGCCAAAATGGCCAACAAACGCTCGGTCAGGGTACGTGAAGTCGGACGCAAAGGGCGGGCACCTGTTCAACTTGCCGCTCAAAACGCGGCCTTGTCTTGTCCTGCCATGGCAGCCGCGCGGCAGCAAGATCATCCCACCGAACTCTTTGGGAATTTCAGGTATCAGTGCGTCCAGGGACCACGACGGTCGACGGCGAAGTTTTCAGCATACCCACGCGAGCGCAGATTCGCCTTGCGCTTTTTCGGCTCTATCACCTGCGCCTCGATGCCATGGTCCTTGGCGTAATCCAGCGCTGCATCCTTGCTGTCGAACCGCAGCTTGACCTGAGTTTGAGTATCTGCCGATGATGTCCACCCCATCAGTGGATCGACCGAACGCGCGCTTGTCTGGTCAAACTCCAACACCCAGTGCTTGGTCTTGGCAGCCCCCGACTGCATGGCGTTACGGGCTGGCTGATAAATTCGCGCGCGCATCGACAGAACTCCTTTGGTTGCC
>JAKVCP010000006.1:0-74636 GCA_022448925.1 Paracoccaceae bacterium | reverse complement strand
GCCAAGACCACGCGATTTGCCGCGCCCTTTGCTTACCCGGATCTCATCCTGCCTTGGCGCGCCTGGGCCCAGACAAAAGCTGAGCACCCCGGTGGTCTGACCAAACTGTGCGCGCGCCCTGAAAACGGCGCTGGGCCTTGGGACCGGGCATGAAAGGACGCGCCCGCCCTGCCTCATTGTCCTCGATCAGGGTCACCGCCGTTTTGGCAAGTGCCTTGCGATCGGTTGCGCACAATGCCGCGACGGAGTCTGCCCCCGGATAGAAGCTTTCTGCAGGCATGCCTTCGGCAATCAACACTTCGTGTCGGTCCAGCAACAGATGAAAATAGTCCTCTTCGCGTTTGCCGTGCATCACGCGGACCCCGGATAGGCCGGTCAAATGTCGTGCCGCGACCAGAGCGTCAGAGGCCCCATCAGGCACAAGAATGCGATGTTGAGGTGAAACCCGAAGATCCCGTTCCGGCATGTCCCGCCCCAATGCATGTGCCGAAATCTCGATTGGCTTGCCAGCATCTGGCTCTGCATCCCAACTCTGGTGTTGCTGCCCCACCCACAGGATCGGCTTGGCACCGTTGTCCAGCGTCTCTACCAGATCGCCCGGCGCCAGGGTTTCTACAGGGCGCGTGCCCCCCGGCGTTGCAATTCGCGTTCCACGGCAAAAACACACGATTTGCACGGTGCCGGTGCCGTTCTTGGATACTGGATCGATCCAGAACGTATGCTCCTGACCATCTGTGCCTGTGTAGGTGTAATAGTAGATGTCACCGACGATGTTCAGTGTATCCCAACCGCGGATCGCAAAAGTATCACCTTCGTCAAAGCTTTTGACTTCAAACGCGAAATCGTCATCGAACTGATTGAGCGTCAGGTAAAAGTAGTCATCACCGCCATCCCCCGCGCCGGGTTCAGTCGGGGAATCCTTGCCGAAGAACTCGATCATGATGGGATCTTCTTCTTCGACCGCGCCGCCATCGGTGAAAGTGACAATCTGATTGTCGTTCTTGTTGCCATCAATCAGGTCTTTGCCCTTGACCTTGTCTTGGCCATCAAGCGCAATCGTCAGAACTTCGACCGCCATCGATCAACCCTCCATCTTGTGGCTCTGAGCCGAAATTTCCGTGAACAGGAAGCGAACAACGTCGCGCAAGTCTTGGACCAATGTGTTCTGATCCCGGACCGAGGCAAAGCCATCTGCAAGGCGATCTAGAACCGGGTCGACGGGTCCTGGCGATTGCGCGGTCAGTTCCAGGGCCGTGAGAACAAAATCCCAGCCGCGTGGCTTCACCCGGGCCCGTTCGAAATCGAAGCCAAGACAATGACCGCTGCCATTCATAACGAAGTTCGACAAGTTGCCATCATTGCGCGCCAAGGCCATGCCCCGCACCGGCAGTGACCCAAGTGCCGCATCGGCACCGTCAACGGCGCTTTGGGGCAGGCCAGTGCGGACCGAAGCAAGGTAATCACTCCAGGATGCGAACGCCGGACGTGTGATCATGCGCGCATCCAATCCGCCTAGCCAAACCCCGACGGCTCGGGCCACAGACAGCGCGCCGTGGCGCTCTGCATACTGACTGACGGGGGTTCCGCGCAGATACTGGGTCAGAACAAATCCGCCCGCATCACAATGTGCGAGGTGCCGCGCGGTACGGGACCACCCTTTGAGCTGCACCAACATGTCACGCTCACGGAGGTAGGCGTCGCGCAGCGCCGGTCGGGAGTGGTCAAAGAGTTTCAAGACACCGACGCGGGTTCCGCAAACAACCTTGTAGACCGCGCGGCCGTCGCGCCCGCCAAGACGCTCAAGCTGCAGGGCACTTGCGGACTCATCCGGCGAAAGAACCGCAGCTATTCCCTCTGCCCAGCGCGCGACTTGCGCAGTCATCCGATCACCGTAAAAGTCGTCTTGCTGGCTTGCGACATTCTGCACGCTGCGGTCTCCGCTCTAAGTTCTGATGTCATCTCAGAGACCGCCTGGCCCCTTTAGCGATCACATTTGACTAAAACTTTGGCGGTTTTCAGACCGACCAAAAGGCAAAGTCGAGGCGAGAACGGGGCAAAGCCCACGCCGCATTCTGTCAGCAGGCTTGTTTGGACCTCTTGAACATTCGGCCATTTGTAACAACTCTGATGCTTGGCCCAAACGCGAGTCTCCAACCATGTCACATGCCCCGACCGATCAATTGCCTCAGGTCCTACACGCCCCCGCATCCGACGTCAGACAGCGCGAAAAGCTGGAAGGGGGCGTGCAATTCCGGATGGAGACCGAATTCGCACCTGCTGGGGATCAGCCCAAGGCGATTGCCGAACTGACGCAGGGCGTGTTGGAGGGGGAACAGAACCAGGTGCTGCTGGGCGCGACCGGCACGGGAAAGACCTTTACCATGGCCAAGGTCATAGAGGAAACTCAGCGCCCGGCCATAATTCTGGCGCCGAACAAGACACTTGCGGCCCAGCTTTACGGCGAATTCAAAGGGTTTTTTCCCGACAATGCCGTCGAGTATTTTGTCAGTTACTATGACTATTATCAGCCCGAAGCCTATGTCGCGCGCTCTGACACCTACATTGAAAAGGAAAGCCAGATCAACGAACAGATCGACCGGATGCGCCACTCTGCCACCCGGGCCTTGCTTGAACGCGACGACGTGATCATCATTGCCTCGGTGTCATGCATTTACGGGATCGGCTCGGTCGAGACCTACGGAGCGATGACCCAGGATCTGCACGTTGGCAACGATTATGATCAGCGCGCAATCATCGCAGACCTTGTGGCACAGCAGTATCGCCGCAACGATCAGGCCTTTCAACGTGGGTCCTTTCGCGTTCGTGGCGACAGCCTTGAGGTCTGGCCTGCCCACCTCGAAGATCGGGCCGTAAAGCTTTCGTTCTTTGGAGAAGAACTTGAAAGCATCACAGAGATGGATCCGCTGACGGGCGAAAAGACCAACAGTTTTGACCGCCTCCGGATCTATGCCAACTCACACTACGTGACGCCAAAGCCGACCATGCAGCAGGCCATCGTGAACATCAAAAAGGAACTGCGCCAGCGACTTGACCAACTGGTCGGAGAAGCCAAGCTGCTGGAAGCACAGCGGCTGGAACAGCGCACCAACTTCGATGTCGAGATGCTTGAGGCAACCGGCGTCTGCAACGGGATCGAGAATTATTCGCGGTACCTCACCGGGCGCGCGCCGGGTGAACCGCCCCCGACGTTGTTCGAGTTCATCCCTGACAACGCCATAGTGTTTGCCGATGAAAGCCACGTCAGCGTCCCCCAGATTGGCGGCATGTACCGAGGCGACTACCGACGCAAGTTCACGCTGGCCGAACACGGGTTCCGGCTTCCGTCTTGCATGGACAACCGTCCGCTGAAGTTTGAGGAATGGGACGCCATGCGCCCCCAGTCTGTCTTTGTTTCAGCCACCCCCGCCGGGTGGGAACTCGACCAGTCCGGAGGTGTCTTCACTGAACAGGTCATCCGTCCGACCGGCCTTTTGGACCCAGAGGTGGAAATCCGGCCTGTCGAAATGCAGGTCGACGACTTGCTGGATGAAGTGCGCAGGGTGACGGCTGCGGGTTTTCGCACTCTGGTTACGACATTGACCAAACGCATGGCAGAGGATCTGACCGAATACATGCACGAACAGGGGGTCAAGGTGCGCTACATGCACAGCGACATCGATACCATCGAGCGGATCGAGATCCTGCGCGACCTGCGCCTTGGTGCCTTTGACGTGCTGATCGGAATCAACCTGCTGCGCGAGGGTCTGGATATTCCAGAATGCGGGCTTGTTGCCATACTTGACGCTGACAAAGAGGGCTTTCTGCGCTCTGAAACCTCTTTAATCCAGACGATTGGACGCGCTGCACGAAACGCCGAAGGCCGGGTGATCATGTATGCCGACAAGATCACGGGCTCTATGGAACGCGCCCTTGCCGAAACCGACCGCCGCCGCGTCAAGCAGATCGCCTACAACGAGGAACACGGGATCACGCCAGAAACCGTCAAAAAGAACGTCGAAGACGTGCTCGCAGGTCTGTATCAGGGCGACACCGATCAGGCGCGGGTCACAGCCAAGATCGACAAGGGGCTAGAGGGATCGAACTTGCGTGCGGTGCTGGACGGGTTGCGGACAGACATGCGCAAAGCGGCCGAGAACCTCGAATTCGAAGAGGCCGCGCGCCTGCGGGATGAAATCAAGCGCCTCGAAGCCGTGGATCTCGCTGTGTCTGATGACCCTCTCGCCCGTCAATCCGCGGTCGAGGCCGCTTCGGAGGCGGCGGTGAAATCGCGCGGCCGATCAACGGCAGGGCGCGCTGGTCAGCGCGGCGGGAATGTCAAGCGACGCGGCCGCTAGGTGTCCCTGTGTTTTCATGATGCCCCGGTTGCAGTGCACAAGGCGCCTGGTCGATACCTGCGCAGGTTGTGTTTGCGCAAAGGCCCGTTGTGCCCGTCGTCACAAGAACGTCCAAGGCGCCAGCCATGTCGCTTGCACTTGCTCGACAGCGACCTGCCATACAAGCGCTTGAGCTCATTGGCACAAGCGGGTCACCACATCACCGCAGCCAGCAAAGGACGCCAAAATAGATTGCATGCGGATCTCTGGCAGTTTTCTGACTGCTGTCTGGGCAAACAGCCGCACAATATGAACTGGCGCAATCAGCGCTCAGCACTAAGTCACTGCATATGCGATATGTTATGATCCTGGCTTGGCTTGTTGCCACACCTGCCGCTGCCTGGCAGTTTTCAGCGCAGCCTATCTGCCGTCTCGACCATACGGCCGAGACCTCGGTCACAATCACCTATGACGGCAGTATATACGCAATAACTCTGACCCGCCCCGAGGGTTGGTCGCAGGGACCAGTGTTCGCAATGGCGTTCCAACCGGTGGGCCCGGTGATCTCAACCCGGCGACACCAGGTTTCAGGCAGTGCACTTACGGTGACCGACAGGGGTTTTGGAAATGTGCTGACCGGGGTTGCGTTGAATTCAGTGGCAATCGCTACGGTCGGTGACACCTCGGTCACCATAGACCTGACGGATGCCGCGCCACGTGTTCGGGCGTTTCTTGACTGCAGCCCGGACCTGAGCACCTGATCCCACCTTCCTGCTTGATCAACCAGCTGCCAATCGGCACAGGCCCTAGGCTATAAAGGGCCAGATCCTCTCGGCATCGGGATGCAACTGACCTGCGGTGTCAAAATCCGTGTCGGCATTAAAGCGCCAGCGACGTCGGTCGGCAAGAGTGCGGATCACAGCAGGCTGCCCATCCAGCACGCGTGTGAGGCGCGCCTCCAACGCGGCCTTTTGTGCCCCTTCCCAGTAGCCGTGGACGCCATGTACGGCCACCGGGTCGGCTATCTCGAAGCCGCAATAGCGCAGGGTGTAGGCCAGTGGCCAAAGCAGCAAATCCAAACGCCCTTCTTTTCCAGCGGGTCCGACCTCGACCTCTGTGGCGCCCGTAGACACGCAAAACAGCGCGGTCTTGCCCCGACAAAACCCTCTGTCAAAGCGGTGATCAACGTCATGAAGCCCACCATGCACCAAGCACCGATCCAGCCAACCCTTGAGAATTGCAGGGGCCCCGAACCACCAGATCGGGAAATGGAAAACGATCACATCGGCCGCACGAATCTTGTCAATCTCGAGCGCGACATCGTCGGCCCATGCCGACCCGGCCGACGCCCTGTATTGGGTTTCAAGCGGATTGGAAGCTCGCTCAACCGGATCGAACTGCATCGCATACAAATCAGACACGGCGACGGCCCCCAATTCGGCCGCAGCCCGCGCACTGGCTGAAGCCCATGCCCCTATGAATGACTTGGGATTCGGATGTGCGCTAATGATGAAGTGATTGGGCATGACAGGCCTCTTTGGTCATGGAAGGCGTCCAAGAATGGCATCCTCCGGCCGGGAACGAAAGATGATTGGGGCTGCAAACACGCACCCCGATGACCTTAATGCCCGTCCAGATCTGGCGTAATTTGGCAACGCAAGCACCGCGTTGACGATCTGGCAACTTGCACCCCTGTATTGAAATGCGACACTTCCATGCCCGGATATCCCAAGCAGACGAGCACAGCATGCTGACACGACGCACCTTATTGGCCACTGGCACTGCCAGCCTGTTTGCCCCGTCTGTCGCGCGCGCGGCCTTCGCCTTGGATCCAATCTATGTGCCGCAAACTGTCGGGATCACAAAAACTTACGGCGCTGGTCAGATCTTGGTTCTTCCAAAGGCTCATTTTCTTTACTTGATCACCGAACCTGGCCGCGCTCGGCGCTATGGGGTTGGCGTTGGGCGCGCGGGGCTGGAGTTCACTGGAACCGCGAAGGTGGGCGCAAAACGCAAGTGGCCGGACTGGCGCCCAACGGACGAAATGATTCAGCGCGAACCAAAGACCTACAAGCGCTTTGTCGACAACACTTACCGCCAGCCCGGCGGACGCAACAATCCTTTGGGCGCGCGGGCGTTGTATCTGTATCAAAACGGGCGTGACACGATGTTCCGCATTCACGGAACGACCCAGCCGCGCTCCATCGGGCGGTCGGTATCCAACGGATGCATCAGGATGATTAACGCTCACGTCGAAGACCTCTATGAACGGGTTCCAATTGGCACAATCGTCACGGTATTGTGACAGACCAAGGTTTACGAAATTTGATGTTGAAATTTGACTTGATTGTTCTGGGCGCTGGCCCAGCCGGCAGTGCAACTGCGGCAACCGCGGCACGGGCAGGGCTGCGCGTGGCCATTGTCGACAAGCGTGCGTTTCCACGGGACAAACTGTGTGGAGGCGGGTTCACAGGCCGTGCATTGGCATATTATCAGGACATCTTTGGACGACAGGCGCCCGATATTCCAACAGCGGTCAGCAGGGATTTGGTCTTTGGCGCGCACGGAGAGGTGCTGAGCCACTACACAGACATTCCACCGATCAGCATGATGATGCGGCGTGATCTGGACAATAATCTGCTTGCAACGGCACTTGACTTTGGCGCTGCGGATTACACCGGCGTCGGAAGCACCGCGCTTGACATCGGGAACACTGAGGTCTCGTTTGGCGACACCCGGCTCCATGCGCCAGTGATTGTTGCAGCAGATGGTGTCAGCAGCCCGACGGCACGCGCGCTCTTCGGCAAGGCCTTTGACCAGGAAACCATCGCCTTTGCCCTTGAAATCGAGCGCCCGGAAAAAGATCTGCCGCTGCGCATCGATTTCGGAGCTGCCGAATGGGGCTATGGCTGGCAGTTTCCCAAAACCAATGGGGTGACCATCGGCGTCGGTGGCATCAACGCGCGAAACCCCGACATGAAAGCCGCACTGCGTCGGTACCTGAACGATTTGGGTCTGCCGGACGATATAGCGATCAAAGGTCAGTTCCTGCCAGGCGGCATATTTCGCAAGACCCCCGGGGCCGGCCGCATTCTTTTGGCCGGAGATGCGGCGGGGCTTGTTGATCCGATCACAGGCGAAGGGATTGCCTATGCCATGAAAAGCGGTCAGCTGGCGGCTTTGGCGACACAAGAGGCGCTTCGAATCGGCAAGCCGGACACGGTCCTAGGCCTCTACACCAGGTCGATGCGTCCCATTCACCGGGCGCTCAGGCAGGCACGATTGATCCGTCCGTTGATGTTCCAACCGTTCTTGCGAGACGGGTTTGTGGCTGGGTTTCGGCGCTCCACCCGGCTGCGGCGCGACTACATGCGGCTTCTTGCTGGCGAAACCGAATACGGCCCCATCACCCGTGCTGCACTGGCGCGCGCGCCCCGCCATGTTTGGCGCAGTCTCACGGCCAAACGGAATACGGCGTAGCCGGATTTCGAAGAGCGGATAACGCCGGGACTTTGAAGAGAGTTTACGAAATATTAACGATTCCCCAAGACACCTGACGCCAAAGAGGATCAACATGGCTGGTGTGGCACTCATTGTTGGGAGTCTCTTCGGAGCGGCAGCTGCGGCAGCGGCTTGGTTGGTCTTGGATGCTGACATCGCAATGTGCATCGCGATATATTTCCTGTCTGCATTTGGGGCGCTGTTATGGGCTATTGTCAGGTCTATCTGGGTCAAGGCTGTCACAATTGGCTGATTGCGCCACTGGCGCGCACATTTTTCTTGATCCCCGGCGCGCTTCTGATCATATCCGGCCTGCGACGTTACCATTTTCGACCCACTGCTCCTTCAAGGCCCAGTCATTCGATCTTGCACTGACTTTGCCGACCTGCCGCACTTCCGCGGGCAGACTTTTACAGGAGAGTGACGATGGCCAATGGCACCGTCAAATGGTTCAACACTACCAAAGGCTACGGCTTTATTGCGCCCGAAGGCGGCGGCAAAGATGTTTTTGTACATATTTCTGCAGTAGAGCGCTCAGGCCTGACAGGCCTGGCTGACAACCAGAAAGTGACTTACGATCTCGAGCCCGGGCGCGACGGACGCGAGTCTGCAGTGAACATCGCGCTGGCATAAGCGCTTTTCCCTTGTTCCGCACACGAGGGGCAAGGGGAATACCTGGGTTCCAAACCTGGCCGTATTGCAGCGGCGCATCAGCCCGGCGTTACGCGTACGGGCTGGCAACCTGGTTTCACATTGCCTTCCGGCTTTGGAAAACCAGGTTGCTAGTTTCCGACGCGCTTCAAAAGTGCCTCGACCTTTGGCACCATCGCGGCAACGTTCAAACGCACCCCCTCTGCCGACGGGTGGATGCCGTCTGGCTGGAAATACCGGGCTGCCTCTGCAAGCCGACCACCAGCCGCATCCAAGGTACCGGCGAAATAACTGTCGACGAAACCCGTTTCGAATTCCTCGGCAAGGTCTGGAAAGATCGCCTCAAACGCGGCCTTGTAGTCAGGACCGTAGTTGCCTGGTGCCTGCATGCCGACCAGCAAGACGTCAACATCCTGTTCCGCCGCGACCTCGAGGATGCCTCGGATATTTCTTCGGGCCACTTCAGGAGCAATCCCACGCAGCAGATCGTTGCCCCCGAGGTTCACGATCATGGCGTCCACATCTGGTGTCAGCGACCATGCAACCCGGGCCAAACCGCCGGCCGTGGTATCACCTGACACACCTCCGTTAATCACCGTCACATCGTGCCCTGCCGCCCGCAGTGCGCCTTCCAGTTGCGGCACGAATCCCTGCTCAAGCGGCAGCCCATAGCCCTGGGTCAGACTGTCCCCCAAAGCCAGCACTGTGACCTGTTCAGCCGACGCAACACTGACCCAAAGCGAACAAAGCGCCAGTGCGGTCTTGCTCGTGACCTGTACAACCCCATATGTGACCCATTGAAACATGCGCCCGGACCCCCGATGCCTGATACCGTTGTCTCCCTCCAAGATGTCACGTTGAGCCTCAAGAGCAATGCCGGATTGGTCGAGATCCTGCACGGCATCGACGTTTCCGTTCACAAAGGCGAAACCCTTGGCCTAATCGGACCATCCGGATCTGGAAAATCGTCGCTCTTGATGATCATGGGCGGCCTTGAACGGGCGACGACAGGCAAGGTCGCGGTGCTGGGCCATGACCTGTCAGCCCTTGGTGAGGACGCATTGGCGCGCTTTCGCCGCAATCATATGGGCGTCGTGTTCCAGAGCTTTCACCTGATCCCAACAATGACCGCTTTGGAAAATGTCGCCACGCCGCTTGAACTGGCCGGGCACCGTGATGCCTTTGATCGGGCTGAGGCGGAACTGCAGGCCGTCGGCCTGGGGCATCGCGCAGACCACTACCCTGCGCAAATGTCCGGCGGCGAGCAACAGCGTGTCGCCCTGGCCCGTGCCGCCGCGCCGCGCCCGCAGATCCTGCTGGCAGATGAACCGACAGGCAATCTGGATGGTGCAAACGGCTCGGCAATCATGGACATGCTGTTTGGCTTGCGCGACCGACATGGGGCGACCTTGGTTCTGGTGACGCATTCACATAGCCTCGCTGCGCGCTGTGACCGGGTAGTACGGCTGACGGATGGGCGGCTTGATCAAGACACACGGGCGGCGGAATGAGCCTGGTGCTGTCAGCCCGGTTCGCCCGCCGGGAACTGCGCGGTGGCCTGCGGGGATTCGGGATCTTTCTGGCCTGTCTGGCCCTGGGCGTTGCAGCGATTGCGGGCGTGGGCTCGGTCAGATCAGCCATCGAGGCCGGTTTGGCAGACCAGGGCGCTGTCCTTCTGGGTGGTGACGGAGAGGCGCGCTTCACTTACCGTTTCGCCACCGAGGATGAACGCCTCTGGATGGACAGCGTGGCTGAGGCGGTATCCGAAACGACGGATTTCCGTTCCATGGCAGTGGTGGCGCGGAATGGCACGACAGAACGCGGATTGACACAGGTGAAGTCGGTTGATGACCTGTATCCGCTGATCGGTCAGGTCGAACTTGATCCCCCGATGCCGCTGACCCAGGCGCTGTCCGGCTTTGGCGCGGTCATGGCCCCAATCCTCGCAGATCGGTTGGCGCTGCAACCGGGGGACCGCTTTAAATTGGGGACACAGGAATTCACGCTGAATGCGCTTCTGAAACGCGAACCTGACAGTGCCGCCGGAGGCTTTGCACTGGGCCCTCGAACCCTGGTTCGGACGCGTGCTTTGGACAACTCGGGTTTGCTGGAACCTGGCACCCTGTTCGAAACCAGTTACCGTCTGCGGCTTCCCGATGCTGACCTGGCAGCCATTGAGTCCGACGCGGCAGATAAATTTCGCGATACCGGACTGCGCTGGCGCGACGCGCGAAATGGCGCGCCCGGCGTGGCGCAATTCGTGGACCGTCTGGGCGCCTTCCTGATCCTCGTTGGACTGTCGGGTCTTGCGGTTGGCGGCATTGGCGTTTCGGCCGCAGTACGCGCCTATCTGGCGCGCAAGACCTCGGTGATTGCGACGCTGCGGACCCTCGGAGCAACCCGCCGGATCATTTTTCAAACCTATTTTCTCCAGATCGGAGCGCTCAGCATTCTTGGCATCGCACTCGGCATCTTGCTAGGCGCGGGTGTGCCACTTCTGCTGGCGCCGTTGATCTCGGACGCCTTGCCCCTGCCCGTGCTTTTCACCCTTCATTTGGGGCCATTGATCGAAGCCGCGATATATGGCGCACTGGCGGCCATCATCTTCACCCTCTGGCCCCTTGCCCGCGCCGAAGAGGTCCGTGCGGCCACGTTGTTCCGGGAAGCCCTTGATAGCGCGCGTCTGTTGCCAGCGCCCGCCTACCTGATGGCGACCTTTGTACTGCTGGCAGCTCTGTTGGGGTTTGCGATCTGGTTTTCCGAAACGGTCTGGCTGACCCTTTGGACGGCGGCTGGTATTCTTGGAGCCCTGATCATTCTGGCCGCCGCAGCCACGGCAATACGATGGTTGGCGCGGCGCAGCACAGCTGCTGCGCGGGGACGGCCAATCTTGCGGTGGGCTTTGGGGGCGATCGGAGGACCGCGCGAGGGAGCCGGATCGGTGGTGCTGTCGCTGGGACTTGGGCTCAGCGTGCTGGCAGCAGTCGGCCAGATTGATGGCAATCTGCGGGCCGCCATTCAACGCGATCTACCGGATGTGGCGCCGTCGTATTTCTTTGTTGATATCCAGAAGGATCAAATGCCAGGTTTCCTCGACCGTCTTGAAAATGACGCCGCGGTAAGCCGCATTGACAGCGCGCCCATGCTGCGAGGCATCATCACCAGGATCAACGGCAAACCCGCAGCCGAGGTCGCAGGCGACCATTGGGTGCTTAGCGGCGACCGAGGCGTGACATATGCCGACAGCCCAAGTGCGCGAACCACGGTGACTGCCGGAACCTGGTGGCCAAAAGACTATTCAGGCGCGCCACAGATCAGCTTTGCACAGGAAGAAGCCACCGAAATGGGCTTGGAACTGGGTGACGCTCTGACCGTGAACATTCTGGGCAGGGATATCACTGCCACAATCACAAGTTTCCGCGAAGTTGATTTTTCGACCGCCGGGATAGGCTTTATCATGTCGATGAACCCGACGGCTCTGCAGGGGGCGCCCCATAGCTTCATCTCGACCGTCTACGCCGAGCAAAGCGCCGAGGCCCAGATCCTGCGCGACCTGGCAACAGCATATCCCAACATCACCGCGATCCGCGTGCGGGACGCAATCGACCAGGTCAGCGACCTGCTAACCGGCATTGCAGACGCCACGCGCTGGGGCGCGGCAGCGACCCTGTTGACCGGGTTCCTTGTCCTGATCGGGGCGGCGGCGGCAGGCGAACAAGCGCGGACCTATGAAGCGGCTGTTCTCAAGACCCTTGGGGCGGCACGCGGGCAGATCTTGCGCAGTTTTGCCTTGCGCGCAGCGCTCTTGGGGGCCGGCGCAGGAGCGGTCGCATTGATCGCCGGCATCCTGGGTGGCTGGGCCGTCAGCACCTTCCTGATGGAAACCGATTATGCCGTAATCTGGGACTCGGCCCTTGCCATCATAACGGGCGGCATTGGCGCCACCTTGCTGGCTGGGCTGGCCTTTGCCTGGAGACCCCTTGCAGCGCGTCCAGCACATGTTTTGCGCGCACGCGAATAGTCCCCTTGCAAGCGCTGCGGCAGGCTGGCATCTGGGACGGGCCAAGGTTCTGCCAAAGGGAGAGGCCAATTGAACGATACGCTTCCGATGCCGATCCCGGCCCCGTTGACACCGTCCCAGCGGGTGACTTTGCTTAACCTCATTCGGCGGACGGCACGGGCCGAGATCCTGCCAAGGTTCCGCAACCTGAAGTCCAGCGACATCCAGACCAAACGTGATGACCAGGATCTGGTGACCGAGGCCGATCTCGCCGCCGAGAAGATGCTGGCGCGCGGACTCCTGCACATGTTTCCCAACGCTCTTATCATCGGCGAAGAGGATGTTGCGTCGAATTCCGATGTGCTGAAAAAAATTCCTGAAGCCGAAATGGCTTTTACCATCGATCCGGTGGACGGGACGTGGAACTTTGCCAAAGGCCTTGCCACCTTTGGGGTCATTGTCTCGATGTTGCGTTTCGGACGGCCTGTGCTGGGGCTGCTGTACGATCCGGTGATGGATGATGTCATTATTGCAGATGAACGCTCGTCCGTGCAGATGGTGCGCCAAGGGCCATCGGCCCCTCGAACCCTTTCGGTGTCCGCAGGCGGCGAGATCGACACGCTAAGCGGCTATGTGCCGATTTACAATCTGCCCGAAGCGTCGCGCCCCGCAGTCGCAGCGCTGTGCCCGCAGTTTGCACGGGTTGGATCATTGCGCTGTTCCTGCCATGAATTCCGCATGATGGCCCAGGGTCATGTCGATTTCATGATGTCAGGCAACCTGACACCCTGGGATCACGCCGCCGGCGCCCTGATCGTGAAACGGGCTGGCGGTCATGTCGCCATGCTGGATGGCCGTGAATATACCGCCGAGCAAAGCTCTGGTGTTCTGCTCTGCGCATGCAACGAGCATACTTGGAACCGGGTCCGTGACGTCTTTGCATGTCTGAACGCATGAGGCATATTTGACTTGCCCACAAAACAAACGGATCGGAACCGGTATTGGTTCCGATCCGCTTTCATCACCGACAAGGTCGCTTTATTCAGCCGCTTCGGCAAAGTCCTCCATCGGGGGGCAAGTGCAGATCAGGTGCCTGTCGCCATAGGCATTGTCGACCCGATTGACCGATGGCCAGTACTTGTCACCCCGGAACGCACCAGGTGGAAAGCAGCCTTGCTCGCGCGAGTAGGGACGATCCCAGTCGCGCACCAGATCTTCCATCGTGTGCGGTGCGTTCTTAAGCGGATTGTTGTCTGGATCCATCCGTCCCTCTTCGATGTCGCGGATTTCATCGCGAATAGCCAACATTGCCTCACAGAATCGATCCAGCTCAGCCTTGGTCTCACTCTCTGTCGGCTCAACCATAAGTGTTCCCGCAACGGGCCAGCTCATGGTTGGTGCGTGAAAGCCCGCGTCCATCAGACGTTTGGCGATATCCTCGACCGTGATGCCCGCGCTGTCCGCAAAGGGCCGAACATCCAAAATGCACTCATGCGCAATCCGACCCTGAGGTCCGGTGTAGAGCACCTCATAGGCCCCTTTCAGCCGTTCAGCGATGTAATTGGCATTCAGGATTGCAACACGTGTCGCCTGCGTCAGACCTTCACCGCCCATCATCAGGCAATATGCCCAGCTGATCGGCAACAACGAGGGTGACCCGAATGGCGCCGCCGAGACAGGACCAGCGCCCTCGCCCGAAAGCGGATGCGAAGGCAAATGCGGCACAAGATGTGCCTTGACACCGATCGGTCCCATTCCGGGACCGCCACCGCCATGCGGAATGCAAAAGGTCTTGTGCAGGTTCAGGTGGCTGACATCACCACCCAGGTCGCCGGGACGAGACAAGCCCACCATGGCGTTCATGTTTGCCCCATCGACATAGACCTGACCACCATGAGCATGCACAATGTCGCAAACCTCGGTCACCGTTTCCTCAAACACGCCATGGGTTGAGGGATAGGTGATCATGCAGCCCGCCAATACGTCCGAGTGCTTTTCGGCCTTGGCCCGGAAATCCCCCAGATCGATATCGCCATTTTCGTCCGACTTGACCGGAACAACCTTCCAGCCGACCATCATCGCAGAGGCCGGGTTGGTGCCATGTGCCGACATCGGGATCAGACAGACGTTTCGGTGCCCCTGGCCTTGCGCACGGTGCCAGTCGGCAATCGTCAGCAGACCTGCATACTCCCCTTGCGCTCCAGAATTCGGCTGCATCGAGATCGCGTCATACCCGGTGATCTGGCACAACTTCGCGTTCAGATCTTCAATAAGCTCCTTGTACCCCAGGGCCTGATCATCCGGCGCATAGGGATGAATCATCGAAAACTCGCGCCAACTGACCGGCATCATCTCGGCAGCTGAATTCAACTTCATCGTACATGAGCCCAAAGGGATCATGGCCCGGTCCAATGCCAGGTCGCGATCAGCAAGACGGCGCATGTAGCGCATCATCTCGGTCTCGGCGCGATTCATGTGAAAGACATCATGTTCCAGATAGCCACTCTGACGAACCAAGCCATCGGGCAGACGGTAGTCCGGTTCAAAGTCATCGTCGGTCTGCACCAACCCAAATGCGCGCCAGACGGCCTCGATCGTTGCCGGGCGGGTCCGTTCATCCAAGGTGATGCCAACCTTGGTCCGCCCCACCTTGCGCAGGTTCAATCCCTCGCGCACCGCGGCTTGCAGAACCCCGCGCTGCAAAAGCCCGACATCCACGGTAATCGTGTCGAAAAACGCCTCGGGCTCTACAGAGAAACCTGCTGCCTCAAGCCCCTTGGCAAGTCGAACCGTCTTGCGATGGATGCGTTGTGCAATTGCCCGCAACCCCTTGGGCCCATGGAAAACGGCGTAAAAGCCAGCCATGACCGCCAAAAGTGCCTGCGCTGTGCATACGTTCGAAGTTGCCTTCTCGCGGCGAATATGTTGCTCGCGTGTTTGCAACGCCAACCGGTATGCCTTGTTCCCATGGCTATCAATAGAAATGCCGACAATCCGCCCCGGCATCGAACGCTTGAAAGCATCACGCGTCGCCATATACGCGGCATGTGGGCCACCGTACCCCATCGGTACTCCAAATCGCTGGGTTGACCCCACCGCGATGTCCGCTCCCATGGCCCCTGGCTCCTTCAAAAGGCACAGCGACAGCGGATCGGCACTGACCACACCAATGGCCTTGGCTGCATGAAGCGCCGCCATTTCAGCCGTGAAATCACGCACATGCCCATGGGTTCCCGGATACTGAAAAATAGCACCAAAGACTTGATCGGCCTGCAAGTCCTGCGGCGCACCGACAATCAATTCGATTCCCAGCGGCGCAGCTCGGGTTTTCATAACCGCAATGTTCTGCGGATGGCAGTTTTCATCTACAAAAAAGGCCTTGGCCTTCGACTTTGCCACACGCTGCGCCATGGTCATGGCCTCTGCACAGGCTGTCGCCTCGTCCAGAAGCGACGCATTGGCGATCTCCAGACCCGTCAGATCGCTGACCATTGTCTGATAGTTCAGCAACGCCTCAAGCCGCCCTTGACTGATCTCTGGCTGGTAGGGCGTGTAGGCCGTATACCAAGCCGGATTCTCAAGAATGTTGCGCTGGATCGCAGGCGGCGTCACCGTGCCATGATACCCCATGCCAATCAGTGAGGTCAGAACCTGGTTCTTTGCAGCGGTTCGCCGCATATGATGTAACAACTCGCGCTCAGACTTGGCCTTGCCAAAATCCAGCGGCTGCTTCTGCCGGATGGCCGCGGGAACCGTCTGCTCGATCAGCTGCTCCAATCCATCCACAGACAGCATGTCCAACATCGCTGCCATCTCATCTGGTGACGGCCCAATGTGACGTCGATTGGCGAAGTCATAAGGCAAATAGTCGATAGGCTCATAGGTCATGCGCACCTCCGCAGGTAAAAGAGACCCCCCGGCCCCTTCATCTTTCCAAAAATACTCACCCTGCCCGACCTGACGCACAGCGCAGGCCCGCAGAAAAGGCGCAGGGCGGAAACCACCCCGCCGCCGCGATCAGCCAATAAAGTTCTTGTAGGCAGCCTCATCCATCAGATCGTCCATGACCGACAGGTCCTCAACCTTCATCTTGAAGAACCAGGCCTCACCCTCGGGGTCATCATTCACCTTGCTCGGCTCATCTGACAACACGGCGTTCACCTCGGTGATCTCACCATCCAATGGTGCCAGAATGTCCGACGCAGCCTTGACGCTTTCAATCACCACCACTTCGTCGTCGCGGGCGACCTCGGTGCCTTCCTCTGGCAATTCGACAAAGACAACATCGCCAAGTTGCTCGGCAGCATGCGTGGTGATCCCGACGACAACAACATCATCCTCGACGCGCAGCCATTCGTGCTCTTCAGTGTATTTCATTCGTTCTCTCCTGTTGCTCAGCGTTTGAAACCAGCGGGGACAAAGGGCAGCTTGACCACCCGCAAAGGGGCCCTCTTGCCACGCTGTTCGCCATACACGATTGCTCCTTCTGTGGCCAAGGCGGCGGGAACATACCCCATCGCTATCGGGCCTCCCACCGTTGGACCAAACCCACCCGAAGTGATCTGACCGATGGCTTCACCGCCATCTTCCTCCGCAAACAGCGGCACACCTTCGCGCATCGGGGCGCGGCCCTCTGGCTTGAGACCCACACGCTTGCGCGCCACCCCCTCAGCCAAATCACTGATGATCCGATCTGCGCCGGGAAATCCGCCTTCGCGGGATCCACCCGCACGACGCAGCTTTTGAATGGCCCAGGTCAATCCAGCCTCAACCGGAGAGGTCTCTGCGTCAATGTCATGCCCGTAGAGACACAGTCCCGCTTCCAGCCTAAGCGAATCCCGGGCGCCCAGCCCAATCGGTTCGACCTCTTCGATCGCAAGCAATGACCGCGCCAGGTCTTCTGCCCCAGCCGAGGGCACCGAAATCTCAAATCCGTCCTCACCGGTATAGCCCGAGCGAGACACCCAGCAACATGCCCCCCCCAGGTCGACGGTTGCAACATCCATGAATGCCATGTCAGCCACAGCCGGGTTCAAACGGGACAGAGCGGCTTCCGCTCCCGGTCCCTGCAGGGCAAGCAAAGCACGATCTTCGATCACCTCGACAGTGATATCAGGGGCAAGGGCAGAGGTCATACGAGCGATGTCAGCCTCTTTGCAGGCGGCGTTCACAACAACAAAAAGATGATCGCCACGATTCGCAAACATCAGATCGTCTTCTATTCCGCCGGTTTCGTTGGTGAAAAATCCATACCGCTGACGGCCCTCATTCAGTCCCAACGCATTGACAGGTACCAGCGTTTCAAACGCTCGCGCCACGCTTTCATAGTCCGCGCCCCGCAGGACAACCTGCCCCATGTGGCTTACATCGAACAGACCCGCCTTTGCGCGGGTGTGTTGGTGCTCTTTCAGAACGCCAAGCGGATACTGCACCGGCATGTCATAGCCTGCAAAAGGCACCATCTTGGCCCCCAGTTCCAGGTGCATTTCGTAAAGCGGTGTGCGTTTCAACGCCTCTGTCATGTCGCCTCCCCGTGTCTGACCGGGGCAAGGCTGGCTTAGCGCAGGCGACCGGCATTCCAAAGGCGCGGATCAGTCCACGCCCAGAATGCCCCCTCTGTCCTTTCGCCTGAGATCGTTATCCCTTCGGCGGGCGCCCAAAACGCCACTCTCCAGAGTGTTGTCCATCGCAACGGTCCCTTCTAGCCTGAGAGTTTCCGGGGCGGTTGCTCCTTCGGCACCAGCGGTATGCCAGTTCTCCCATCGCGATGTGGCCGGTTCTAGTGCAAGCCTTGTGAGCTGGCAAGCCTTCTGTTGCCCGCAGGGCATTGCGGGCGACCGGCCACGGCAGCGGGGATTTCACCATCGTTGACAAGATAGACACCCGACAGTTTGCAAGGCCGTATGCAAAACAGCAAACCAGCCCCAGATCAGACGAATGGGTTGCCCCAGCATTCCAACATGAGGTTTGATATGCACCACCACACATGAGAACGTCTTCGCATGATCGATGGATATTTCTTTGGCTATGGCTCATTGGTAAACCGGCAAACCCACTCCTATGCGCAGGCCCACCCTGCAAGCATACGGGGATGGCGGCGGGCCTGGCGGTTCACACAGGACCGCCAAATTGCGTTCTTGACCGTGATTCCTGATGGTTCTTGTGAAATCGAAGGGCTTGTCGCTGGCGTTTGCGCCCACGAATGGAGCGCCCTTGATGATCGGGAACGGGCCTACGAAAAACTATGCGTCTCAGAGGATGTCAGCCATGCTGGCAGCAAAGAGGCGCAGGTTGTGATCTATGCCATTCCCCAGAATCAGCTGAACCGGCCTGACGGCGACCACCCTGTCCTGCTCAGCTATATCGACGTGGTCCTGCAGGGCTATTTGCACGAATATGGCACCGCCGGTGCAGACCGCTTCTTGTCGACCACATCTGGATGGGAAGCGCCCATTCTGAATGACCGCGCCCAACCTAGGTACAGCCGGGCTCAGCCGCTAGCAGACGATGAAAGGGCCTATGTCGACAGCGCTCTGGCGGGTTTGGGATGTCGCCTGCTGAAAGACACCGCCTGAGCCTGTCTAGCGGCGGTGATGAAACAACGACAGCTGACGCCCCTGACGTGCAAAGAGATCCTTGGGCTTTGGATCATGGTCCTTGCCCATGATCCGCGCTGCCAAGGCCCAGGCCAGAAGTCCGAAAATCACGCCCCCTGCGGCCTGCCCAATCAACACGCCGGGCGCACCGAACCAGGCGGCACCAAGCAGCACAAAGGGAATTGTGCCCAATGTATGGCGTCCCCAGTTCAGCCAGGTTGAATAGAACGGATGGTTCAGATTGTTGAACGCAGCATTGGCAATAAACAGCAGGCCATTGAAAAAGAACGCCAGCGCAAGCGGGCCGCAGAACAAGAACAGAAGCTCAAGCGTGATCCCGTCAGCCTGAAAGACAGCTGCAATCGGGCCACGCACCAAAAACAGCAAAAGGGTCATTGCAACGACGAAGATCCCGACAAAGATGACAGCCGCGTTAAACGCGCCTCTGACGCGGTCATGCTGATTTGCCCCGAAATTTTGGCCAATGATCGGCCCGACTGCGCCCGACAAGGCAAAAATGACACCAAAGGCCACCGGCGTCAGACGGCCAATGATCGCCATTCCCGCAACGGCCGCTTCACCGAATTCAGCCATAGAGCGGGTCACAACCGCTTGCCCCAATGGTGTTGCAAACTGCGTCAGAATTGCCGGGAAGGCGATCCCCATGATCACGGGGAAATCGATTCGGAATTCCGCAGATGTTGGTTTGTCAAACCCGCCATAGTGCCGGACCACCGGGGCCAGCGATGCGTAGGCCATCACAAACCGCGCCGCGACCGAGGCCAGCGCGGCGCCCGTCAGCTCCATGTCCAGACCAAAGATCAAGATCGGGTCAAGGACCGCGTTCACCACGCCGGCGATAATTGTTGCCATCATGGACCGCCGCGCATCGCCATGAGCTCGTAAAATCGCGCCTCCGATCATACCCGCTGTCATCACCGGAAGGGTGGGAATGATGATCTGCAAATAATTCACCGCCAGATCAGCTGTGGCTCCGGTTGCGCCCAGCAAGTCAACCAGCCGGGCCAGGTTCAACCAGACCAGGGCAGCAAAAAGAGAGCCAAAGACAATGCCGTACAATAGCGCCGTCGCGGCGCGACGGCTGGCTGTGAGATGTTCGCCACTGCCCAGCGCACGGGCCACCAAGGCCCCCGCAGCAATCGCCATGCCGATGCTGAACGAGGTGGTGAAAAACAAGATCGCTCCGGCATATCCAACCGCAGCCGCCAATGCGGCGTTGCCCAGCATCGAGATGAAAATCATATCGATGAAGTCCACAGCGAAAATTGCCATCAAGCCAATAGAGGCTGCCAGGGACATTGTCGAAACATGCCGAAACAGATTGCCTGTCAGAAATTTTGCCTGTGCATCTGCCATGATATACGCCTTGCGCCTGTCGGTAGTCCGTTCACTCTTGTGTCACGACCGTCGCCAGTAATCCAGCGCGCACAGGTCATCACAACCAAACAAGCCTTGTGCAGACATGCGGGGGCGGCGGTCCGGGATGACCGCTACTCCTGGTTTCAAGGCGACCCCACCCAAGCGTGTGGCCGGACTGGCCGGTCTGCCGACGCTGGCTTTTCGATCAAAGCGACCCCGCGTGGGACGCGTCGGCGCAGCGGGTGTGTCAGCTTTTCAAACCGGGTTTCACCTGCATCAGCGGCAAAACATCCGCCATTTCCGGACCGCGTTCACGGCCGGTCACTGCCTTGCGCAAAGGCATGAAAAGCTTTTTGCCCTTGCGGCCAGTCGCCTCTTTGACGGCGTTGGTCCATGTGCTCCAGGCCTCGGGCGCATAGGGAGGCTCGGCCAGAAGTTCAAAAGCCTGGGCCACAAAGGCGCGGTCGTCATCGTCAATCAAAGGAGAGGCGCCATCGCGAAACACGGACCACCAGTCCCCCAGATCGTTCCGAATGGTGATGTTGTCCCGTACCACATTCCAGAATGGCCCGGCCAGTTCGGCGGGAATGCCAAGAGCCGCGATTTCGTCAGCCACATCCGCCAGCTCGAGCCCCTGAAGCTTGCGCGCGGTCAAGGGAAACAGATCCTGTTCATCAAACTTGGTTGGGGCGCTGCCAAAATGGTCCAGATCAAATCCTTCGGCAATCTCGTCCAGCGACATCCGCAATTCCACCGGCTGACTGGATCCCAACCGCGCCATCAGGCTTAACAAAGCCTCGGGTTCAACGCCCTGCTCTCGCAGATCCCTCAGCGCCAAGGTCCCCAGACGCTTGGACAAGGCTTCGCCCTGTGGACCGGTCAGCAATGAGTGGTGCGCGAACGCAGGTACTGTGCCACCCAGCGCCTCTATGATCTGGATCTGCGTGGCGGTGTTGGTCACATGATCCGAGCCGCGGACCACATGGGTCACGCCCATATCAGTATCATCTACGACAGAGGCTATGGTGTAGAGCACTTGGCCATCCGCACGAATCAGCACCGGATCCGAGACACTGGCGGCATCAATCGACAGGTCTCCGAGGATGCCGTCCACCCAAGAGATCCTCTCTTGATCCAGTTTGAAACGCCAGACGCCGTCACCGCGCTCAGCCCGCAAAGCCGCCTTTTCATCTTCGCCAAGTCCAAGCGCGGCCCGGTCATAGACGGGCGGCTTGCCCATGTTCAGCTGTTTCTTGCGCTTCAGATCCAACTCGGTCGGGGTTTCGAAGGCTTCGTAAAAGCGCCCCATCTCGCGCAGTTTGTCGGCGGCCTCGGCGTACATGTCCAAGCGTTCGGACTGCCGTTCGATGCGATCCCAAGTCAGGCCCAACCACTCAAGATCCCGCTTGATGGCGTCAACATATTCTTCTTTCGAACGCTCTGGATCGGTGTCGTCGATCCGCAAGATGAACGTCCCACCCGCTTTTCGGGCGATCAGGTGATTGAACAAGGCGGTGCGCAGATTGCCCACGTGAATAAAGCCTGTAGGCGAAGGGGCAAAACGAGTGGTGGTCATCGGGGTGTCTCCTGGTCTTGCGCCCTTTGTCATACAGAGGGGTATTTGTCCAGTTAAGGCCGTGGCCAGTCCCGATGCAGTCCGTCCTGGCGTGGAGGATGGGCATGAATGTGGCCCGTGCCCTTCAAATGCGGGTGGTCGTCAGGCAGTTCGGGATGTTCGTGTGCCACCTCGCCTGTTTGCGCGCGGGGCCAAAGAAACGCCGCCAAACCCGCGGCGACCAGAGACAGGCCCCCAAGAAGCGCCAGTGCGCCGGCCTGTCCCAACATGACGCCTGCCCAACCAGCCAATGGATAGGTGACCAGCCAGCAGGCATGGCTCAGTGCAAATTGCGCTGTAAACAATGCGGGTCGGTCCTGCGGCAAGGCAGACCGGCGGATCAAACGACCCGATGGGGTCTGCAAGGCTGAGTACAGCGCGCCAAAGACCGCCCAGATCAGCAAAAAGACCGCCCACTGCGGCCAGGCACCAAAGGCGACAAACGTCGCCACCCCCAGCATGAGCACAGCCAGAATGACGCCCAATGGCATCAACAGGGACCGGTCATCGATCCGATCAAGCCACATGGGCACCGTCAGCGCCGCAGTCAGTGAGCCGGCGCCATAGGCCCCAACCGCCCAAGCGAGGTCTGTTTCAGAGCCGCTGTACAGATCCCGCACCAGAACCACCGTATTCACAATGACAAAACCACTCACCGCAGCGACGATGAAGGACAATGCCAGCAATCCGCGCAATCGGGGTGTCGCCAAGTACAAGCGCACACCTCGGGACGCGCGATGCAGAAAAGGTTGCTCGGACGCGCCCCGCGCTTGGGGTGGCAATGCAGCGATCCAAACCAGCGCGGCAGAGGCGGCGAACCCGATCACGGTGCCAAGGAACAACACCGAATATCCGGTCACGCTCAGCAGCAGTCCGGCAATCACAGGGCTTGTCACGTTTTCGATGTCATATGCAGCCCGTGACAGAGCCAAGGCGCGCGTATATTCGGATTCGGCTGGCAAGACGTCCGGAAGCAGCGCCTGATAGGTCGGCGTGAACACAGCCGAGGCCGTTTGAAGTGTGAATATAAGCACGTAGATCTGCCAAACCTCGGTCACGAAGGGCAGGCACAGCGCAACCCCCGCCCGCACAAGGTCGGCGGACATCAACACTCCCTTACGCGGCAGTCGCACCACCAAGGCCTGAATCAACGGCGACAATCCAACATAAGTCACCATTTTCAACGTATAGGCTATCCCAAGTACAATCCCCGCATTGGCCCCGGCAAGGTCAAAGGCCAGCAAGCCAAGCGCGACTGTCAAAAGCCCGGTGCCCACCAAGGCCACAACCTGCGCGGCAAGCAGTTTGGCATAGGTCGGATTGCGGAGAATCGAGATCATGCCGAAACCGTAGCGCCGCAGGCTGCGAAGGCAAAGTGCCAGACTGGATTGATCGTCGGGTGCTGGGACGGTGTGACGATGTCGCTCTGCACGTGTTGCGCTGGCATATCGTTGGCGATGCCTCGTTTCTTGGGTCGTCGGGCGCGCCGGTCTTTTTGGTATCGGTGGCGCATGAGGCCAGCAATGACCAAGCCCAGACGCACCGTTGAATGCCGCGTTCACGCCAACATATTTGCGACTTTCCTTTGGACCAATGACCACCCAAGCAACGCGGTCGCGTTATAATATTCCATTGGTTGCATTCAAAACATCACAAACCCGTGAAAAATGAGGCCGGCCTCCGCGACCACTCTAGGTCGGGCCAAAGAAAGGGAGGGAATTTGATGACCAATTCAACCAATGTGACCCGCCGTACGGCATTGTTTGGGGCAGCGGTCCTGCCAATGGCTGCAAGTCTGGCTGGTTCAGCCCAGGCCATGGCTCCGATGCAGGGCACCCAGGTGCCGCGCGCAAACCGGATGAAAGTCGGGGCCTTCGAGGTCACGACGCTGTTGGTCGGCACACGCACAGTCGAGGGCGCACAGGGGATCTTTGGGATGAACGTCTCTCCCGACGAATTCGCCGCAGCCTCGGCCGCCGCACATATCCCGGCAGACAAAGCACAGTTTTTCTTTACGCCAACCTTGGTGAATACAGGGTCCGAACTGATCCTGTTTGACACGGGGCTGAATGGGGCTGGCATCGTGGCGGCGGGTACAGCGCCGATCAAGTGACCCATGTGGTGATCACACATATGCACGGCGACCACATTGGCGGACTTATGACAGATGGCGCGCCAACCTTTGCAAACGCGGCCTATATCACTGGCCAGGTTGAGTTTGATGCCTGGGCCGCCCGCGACGACGAACGGTTTGAGAGCAATGTGCGCCCACTGGCCGAGAAAATGCGCTTTATCGGAGATCAAGACGCCGTGACATCCGGCGTGACGGGCATGGCCGCCTTTGGGCACACGCCGGGGCACATGGGCTATATGCTGGAAAGTGACGGACAACAGCTGATGTTGGTGGGGGATCTCGCCAACCACTACGTCTGGTCCCTGGCACATCCCGATTGGGAGGTGCGCTTCGATATGGACAAGGCAGGTGCTGCAGCGGCGCGGCGCAAGGTCCTGGGCATGCTGGCCGCTGATGGCGTGCCCTTTGTCGGGTATCACATGCCCTTCCCGGGCGTAGGGTATGTGGAAACACGTGGTGAAGGCTTTCACTATGTCCCGCATAGCTATCAGCTTTTGATGGGATAAAGCCGACAATTCATGTTTCGGCACCTAAGCGGGCATGCCATAGTCTGTGGCATGTCCGACCCCGATTTATGCTGGTTCCACGACACGGCGATCACCGCGATTTCTGCCTTTCCAGAGCCATTCCTCGTGGCTGCCCAACACGTTCTGGTGCGCGTGTCCGACTGGCCACCAGCAGATGTCCTGAAGCAGATGGGCATCGACGATCCGCTGGAACTGACCGGGCTTTACGACGGTGTTCCGCTGACCTGCAAATCCATCAGCGATCCTGCCCCCCTGCCGGATACAGTCTGGCTGTACCGAGAGCCGATCCTAGATGAATGGCGCACCCGCGGGGACGTGTCGCTGACACGGTTGGTCAGCCATGTCACTGTCCACGAGTTTGCCCATCATTTCGGCTGGTCAGACGCGGATATCGCCACCATCGATCGATGGTGGGAATGACTTGTGAGCGCTAACAGAAAATACTGGACCGATGCAGTTCAATACGCATACTGCGGCGCACCCTTTGTTCAGAGCCGCCGCCCATGCCAGATATCCTGACTGTTACTTTGAACCCCTGCGTTGATTACGCCACATCCGTCGCCGAGCTTGAGCCGGGGCTGAAACTGCGCTGCGCCGAACCGCATATTGATCCGGGCGGCGGCGGCATAAACGTCAGTCGGGCGATCAAGCTTTTGGGAGGACGCTCTGCGGCACTTGTCGCGATAGGAGGCAACAACGGCGCACGGTTGCTGCAGCTTTTGACCCAAGAAGGGATCGCCACAGTGGGCTTCCAGGGGCCCGGTGAAACCCGGCAAAGTCTCTCGGTGAGTTCGACAGCTGATGCCGCACAGTTTCGGTTTGTCCTGCCTGGCCCGTCATGGACCAAGCACGACCTGCGCCGCGCCCTGGACACCATTGATCAGGCCACAGGCCGCGAGACACTGGTGGTGCTGTCGGGCAGCCAGCCGCCCGGTGTGGCCAAGACCTTCCCTGCCATTCTGTCAGATCACCTGAAAGACCGTCAGGCCCGGTTGGTGGTCGACACATCGGGGCCAGCCTTGACCAGCCTCATCGAAGATCCGCACAAGGCCTTGTTTGTTCTGCGCATGGATGACGAAGAGGCCGAGGGCCTCGCAGGACGGTCCCTGACCACCCGTGCAGATACAGCCGAATTCGCCCGCAGCCTGGTTGCGCGGGGCATCGCACGCAACGTGATCGTTGCGCGCGGCGTGGACGGCTCTGTTCTGGCGACCCCGACGACCTGCTGGCATGCAATGCCACCAAGGGTTGACGTGGTCAGCCCGGTCGGGGCTGGCGACAGTTTTGTCGGGGCTTTCACCTTCGCTCTGTCGCGTGGGGATGCACCCGAAGACTGCCTGCGCCTGGCAGTTGCAACTGCGGCCTCTGCGGTGACCACCCAAGCCACCCGCCTGTGTGATCCAAAGCTGGTCCAGACACTGGCGCCGTTGTGCAACCCCACCAGGATCTGACAGGCTTCAGGCACGTAGCATGTGCCAGACATACGCGCAGCGGCCGGGACGAGATGATGCTTATGCCCCACGCATGCCGATTGAGTGGCCCATCAGACCCACGCCAGATGTACGGGTGCTGTCTGCCCTGACCAAAGGTCATGACGCCGGTCCGGTCGCACCAGAGCGCAGGCGCCCGATATGTGGCGACCCGCCCGGCAGGCCCTATCCTAGGTGGTATCGCGCCAGCGGTTCACGATGGGATAGCGCCTGTCCAGCCAAAACGCCTTTTTCGACAAACGGGCACCGGGTGCAGACTGAAAGCGCTTGTACTCGCTGATGTAGAGAAGATGCTCGACCTTTTTGGCATCCGCGCGGTCAAATCCCGCAGCCACGCAATCCTCGATCGAGCCATCGTCATCGACAAGAATTTCAAGAATCCCGTCCAACACCGGATAATCCGGCAGCGAGTCGCTGTCTTTTTGATCTTCGCGCAACTCGGCAGACGGTGGTTTCTCGATCACGCGAACGGGGATCACCTCGCCACTTGGGCCTTTCATCCAGTCACGATGGGTGCCATTGCGCCAACGGCAGGCTGCAAAGACGCGCGTCTTGTACATGTCCTTGATCGGATTGTATCCACCCGACATATCCCCGTAGATGGTTGCATAACCGACCGCGACCTCAGACTTGTTGCCAGTGGTCAACAACATCTCGCCGAACTTGTTTGACAAGGCCATCAACAGCAGACCGCGCAAACGCGACTGGATGTTTTCCTCAGTCAGATCGGGCGCCATGCCTTCAAACAGCGGTGCAAGCGTGTTGGTGATCGCGGCGCGGCCTTCCGAGATCGGCACGAAATCATATCGACACCCCAAATTTTCAGCAACGCTTTTGGCATCCTCAAGTGACTGCTGCGAGGTGTACTCGGAAGGCAACATGACACATCGTACGTTATCCGCCCCGATCGCATCCGTGGCGATGGTGGCCACAATGGCGCTGTCGATGCCGCCCGACAGACCCAAAAGAACCTTTGAAAATCCGGCCTTTCGCAAATAATCGCGCAGCGCCAGGACCATTACCTGGTAATCCTGCTCCATCGCGTCCGGGTGCTTGGTAAACGGCCCTTCAAGAGCCCGCCACCCCTGAGATCCGTTCTCAAGGTCGACATGCACAACCGCTTCTTCCAATGCGGGCAGTTGCACCATCATTTGGCCCCCGGGGTTCAGCACAAAACTGCCACCGTCGAACACCTGATCGTCCTGACCGCCCACCATATTCAGATAAATCAACGGCAGGTCCGTTTCGACAACGCGGGCAACCATATGATTGAGCCTGGTCTCGAACTTGTCGCGATAGTAAGGCGACCCATTGGGCACCAGCAGAAACTCGGCGCCAGTCTCGGCCAGTGTCTCTGCCACATCTTCATGCCAGGCGTCTTCGCATATCGGAGATCCGATGCGGGTGGAGCCAACGCTGTAGGGACCGCCAAGTGGGCCGGCGTCGAAGATGCGCACTTCGTCGAACACTGTTTCATTCGGCAAGTGGTGTTTCAGACACCGGGAAGTTATCTGACCGCCCTTGCAAATCAGATAGGCGTTAAACAACTCTGCCCCTTCGGCCCAGGGGGCGCCAATGGCCAAGGCGGGTCCGTCTGCGCAGTCCGCAGCCAGGTTCTGCACCGCGCGCATTGCTGCCGTGTGAAAGGCCGGCTTCATGACCAAGTCCTGTGCATTGTAGCCGGTGACAAACATTTCAGGCAGGGCGACAAGATCAGCCCCTGCGGTTTTGCCTTGCTCCCATGCGGCGCGCGCCAAAGCGGCGTTGCCAGCGATATCGCCGACCGTCGGGTTCAATTGGGCCAGCGTCACGCGAAACCGATCGCCCATAAGATCATCCCTCCTGTTGCACTGCAGCGACATTTAGCAGAACGCACGCCGAGGGGAAGCCCGACCACCCCCGGAAAGACATTGTTTCTTGGGTCCCAATTTACTAGATTGCGGCAAGCCCGCGGGGAGGGCGCACAACAAGGACAGGCACACAAATGACACCAGCCAGGTTCATGCTTCCAGTTGTTCTGGGATTGTCGCTCTGCGGCACCATCGCTGTCGCGCAGGATGGTGAGGTTATCTCAAAGCAATACGACGACGGGGGCGTCTACGAGGGGACCTTTCTGAACGGGCTTCAGCACGGTCAGGGAACCTATCGGTTGCCAAACGGCTATGAGTACACGGGCACTTGGGTCGAGGGCGAAATAAAAGGCGACGGGGTCGCACGGTTCCCCAACGGTTCGGTCTATGAAGGCAGTTTTTCCAAGGGCAAACCCGATGGGGTCGGCAAGATCGTCTTTACGGACGGTGGCACCTATGAAGGCACCTGGGTTGCAGGCAAGATCACCGGACAGGGTGTTGCCATATACGCCAACGGGGTGCGCTATGAAGGCGCGTTTCGCAATGCGATGCACCATGGCAAGGGGGCGATGACCAGCCCGGGCGGCTACGTTTATGACGGCGATTGGGTCAATGGCGTCAAAGAAGGCTCTGGCAAGATCACCTATCCGGACGGCTCTGTCTACATCGGTCGGATCGCCGAGGGCCTGCGCGCGGGCCAGGGCAAGCTGACCATGGCCGACGGGCTGATCTACGAAGGCACCTGGAGCGGTGGGCAAATCGACGGTCTGGGCCGGCTAAGCCAGGCCAATGGCGACGTTTACGATGGCGAACTGGCCGATGGGCGCCGTGCCGGACAAGGCAAAGTGACCTATGCCAATGGTGATACCTACGAAGGCGCCTTTGAGAATGATCAACGACATGGCCAAGGAACGTTCGAAGGCGCCGATGGATACCGCTATGTAGGCAACTGGACCAACGGCCAGATTGAAGGGGACGGCGAAGTCACCTATCCAGACGGCTCGGTTTACAGCGGCGAATTCCTTGGAGACCTGGCGCATGGGATCGGCAAGATCGTTTATCCGGATGGGGCCACCTATGAAGGCGATTGGGTGAACGGCGTGATCGAAGGCGAAGGCAAGGCGACCTATACCAACGGTCTGGTCTACGTCGGCCAGTTCAAGAACGCGCGGAACGATGGGTTCGGCACCATGACTTTTGGCGATGGCTACAAGTATGAAGGCGATTGGCGAGACGGGCAACGCCACGGCCAGGGCACCGCGACCTATTCGGACGGCACGGTGTATACCGGACAATTCAAGGACGGACAGCGCGACGGTGCCGGAGAAATCGTTATGGCGGATGGGTTCCGCTATGTTGGCGAATGGCAACGGGGCGAAATCAACGGTTTTGGAACGGCAACCTATGCCAACGGCGACATCTACGAAGGCCAGTTCCAGAAAGGCAAACGCGAAGGACAGGGCACCATGACCTATGTCGATGGGCAAGAAAGCTCTGGCACTTGGGAAAATGGCGCACTGACAGACGGATAACCGCTGTCAGTGATGCCGACGCGCTGGGGGTGCTTTACCCGCGCCCCGGACCTGCCGGACCCAGACACCAGCCGTTTCGACACCGTTCATGAAGAGCCAGTTGTTTCTGCTTCGGGACCGGGCGCTTTGCAAATCATCGGCAGAAACCAGTCGCTTGCCACAAGAACACAGCGCGACCCCAGCCCTGCTACCAGGGGATCGGCTCACCGCGCCAGTCGAAAAATTTGCCAGTGTCTGTGGCAGACAGCCCATCAATAACAGACAGAAGGTTGCTGGCCGACGTATCCGGTGACACCGTGGGGTGGCGATTGGCATAGGCCTTGGTCAGAGGCGTTGCGACAGTGCCAGGGTGCAGGGCAACGCAGGCCAACAGCGGGTGGGTTCGGGCAAGTTCGATTGCCGCAGTGTGAATGACCTGATTGACCGCCGCTTTGGCAGCACGATAGCTGTACCACCCGCCCAAACGATTATCTCCGATGGAGCCGACACGCGCGGAAAGAGTGGCGCAGACGGCGGGACGATCACGCGGCAAAAGACGGCCACAGCGGGACAGGACCAGGGCGGGTCCAACCGTATTCAATGCGAATTGATCCATCATCGCTTGTGCCGAAAGATCCACCAGGCGTTTTTCTGGACGGTGGCCATTGGTGACAAGCGCGCCCGTTGCAACCAGAACAAGGTCGAACCTAGTCTCAATCGCATCCAACATCGCTGTTGCGGCTTCGGGCTGGGTGACATCGAACCCGTCAGCGCTGCGGGACAACGTGCGGACCACTGTTCCGCGTGCTTTCAGTGCGCGTGTCAACGCCTGCCCGATGCCGCCCGACGCGCCTATGATCAATGCATTTTCCATGGCGCAGAGATAGCCGCTGCCCGACTGATATCAAGCCAGTGGGGACGACGCCCCCCTACTGCCATTCGCCTGTCAGAGACTGATTTACGGGGTTTTCAACCGCAAAGCGCCGTCCTATAGTCCCGATCATGGCATATACGGCAGAAATCTTAATGACGAAACGGCGGAATAACGTCGTTCATGATGCCGTTTTTCTATTCCTAAGCCGCCTCTGAGCGCGCCGGAACGGCGCCAGCGCTCAGAGGGGTCATGCGTGCGCCGTTTCCGCGACAGCTTAGGAGAGACGATATGAACAGGATCACCCCCGCCGGGACACAAGGCGCCATGCCCAAGAAACTGGGCGACACGCCCGGGGCACACCCCATGGTCACAGAACATCCTCAAGGCACAAGCAACAATGGCCTGGACCGCCTGTACCTTGGACAAATTGCCTGTAGAAGACGGATCAACATCACCGGCGAACCCAACACTGGCGACAGCGGCGTTTCGCCCGTGGCCAAGGACTTTACCTCACGGACCTGACCTTATGACCGATACATCCAAAGACCGCGTCGTCATTTTTGACACAACCCTGCGCGATGGCGAACAAAGCCCCGGCGCGACCATGACCCACGACGAGAAGCTTGAAATCGCCGAGCTGCTTGACGATATGGGTGTCGACATCATCGAGGCCGGCTTTCCAATTGCCTCAGAGGGCGACTTTCGCGCCGTGAGCGAAATCGCGGAACGCTCAAACAACTCTGTGATCTGCGGCCTGGCCCGGGCACAGTTGCCCGATATCGATCGTTGCTGGGAGGCGGTGAAACACGCGGCCAAGCCGCGCATACACACCTTTATCGGCACATCACCGCTGCACCGGGCCATCCCCAACCTGACCCAGGACGAGATGGCTGACCGCATCCACGAAACCGTCAGCCACGCAAGAAACCTGTGTGACAACGTGCAATGGTCACCGATGGATGCCACGCGGACCGAATGGGACTATCTGTGCCGCGTGGTCGAGATCGCCATCAAGGCCGGCGCCTCGACGATCAACATACCCGACACCGTGGGCTACACCGCACCGGAAGAAAGCGCCGATCTGATCAAACGTCTGATTGAAACCGTGCCGGGTGCGGATGACGTCATCTTTGCAACCCACTGTCACAATGACTTGGGTATGGCGACTGCAAACAGTCTTGCGGCTGTCATTGGCGGAGCCCGCCAGATCGAGTGCACCATCAACGGCCTGGGCGAACGCGCCGGCAATACCGCGCTCGAAGAGGTGGTGATGGCGATGAAGGTGCGCGGCGATATCATGCCCTATTTCACTGGCATTGATACCAGAAAGATCATGCATCTTTCGCGCCGCGTCGCGACTGTCTCGGGGTTTCCGGTACAATTCAACAAGGCCATCGTCGGCAAGAACGCCTTTGCCCACGAAAGCGGCATTCACCAGGACGGCATGCTGAAAAATGCTGAAACCTTCGAGATCATGCGCCCCGAGGACGTCGGCCTTGCAGGCACCTCGTTGCCCCTTGGCAAGCACTCTGGGCGGGCGGCCTTGCGGGCCAAGCTCAAGCAGTTGGGCGTTGAGGTGGGCGACAACCAGCTGAAAGACATCTTTGTGCGTTTCAAGGACCTGGCGGACCGCAAGAAAGAGGTTTTTGACGACGACATCCTGGCGCTGGTCTCTACCACGGGTGACGAAGAAACACATCTGGAACTGGTGAACCTCAAGGTGATTTGCGGCACCGGCGGCCCCGCGCGGGCCGAGCTGGAAATGGACGCCGATGGACGGGAACACACTGCAACATGCGAAGGCGACGGACCGGTCGATGCCAGCTTCAAAGCGGTGCGTGCGATACATCCGAACACCGCAAAGCTGCAGCTTTATCAGGTTCATGCGGTGACAGAGGGTACGGACGCACAGGCCACTGTCTCTGTGCGGCTTGAGGAGGACGGTGTCATTGCCACAGGCCAGTCAGCTGATACCGACACGGTGGTCGCCTCTGTCAAAGCCTATGTACAAGCGCTGAACAGGCTGATCGTGCGTCGCAAGAAAGTGGGCCCCGGTGCCGACACACGCGAGATCAGCTATCGCGACGTCTGATCCACAGCTTCGCATGGCGGACCATCGTCTGCCATGCGCCACCATTGCGGGTCTTGTCACCTTAAGTCGGCATGTACGCCATGCAACAGTTTCCCCGGGGGACGTCTGATCGAAGGGAAAGCCTGATCCTCGGGTTTCCCATGGGCATGCACCGGCACCGACGCTTTGGTTCCAGTGCATGTTTTGCCGGACATTCGGTCAAAGTGCAGACCACTGATGTGCGCGATTGGACCTGCTCCCTTCAGAATTCCCGCATTCAGGTTATTCAGCTTTTGGTTTTTCGTTGATCGGTTTCCGTAATTTTGCGGCGCCAGACCAGCGAGGCCGGAGTGAGTACGCTTGGGATTACAGGCTCTGCGTATTCGACCATTGTTGCTTTCGACCAGACGATGCTGCAGTGGCTTGTCTGATGCCATCTTATGCGAACCGACTTTGCCGCCCCGTTCAATGACGTGCGCAACGTCCATTCCAAGCCCCGATTGGCCAGCCCCCTGTAGTCGCCTTACACCCCGACGGGGTCGAAACTGAAGGCGTTTCTAGGGGCTTACACAGTTGTCAGATGAATCCCTAACTTCATATTCGTATATGACACAATCTGGCATTTCAGGCCGTCCAATCAAAGCATGACTATCGGAACACCGCATCCGGTAGAACGCGCTTGAGCTTGGCTCAGGAGTGACAAAGACATCGTCAGATACAATGTTGTCAATCAGCGCATCCGACATGACTTTGCGCGACCATGTCTGGTTTGGCCCCTGCGGGGTGGACATTGGTTTTCAGACATTCACACAGGGCTAACCCGTATTCGCGGCAGATCCGGTTCAGCGTTTTCCAGTTCGCCCCTTGCCCGGCTGGCGATTTGCAAGGCACATCTCACAAGAGGGGCCCACCTTTTCGTTTCCGTAGGCTATTCAGGTGGCGATATCAGGGCTGTCGCGCAGCTATCCATCAGGGTCAGCGGACCTGCACCTCACACCCGTTTCACATAGATCGCGGAGAACGGAATACCGCCTAGCGCTTTGCAAACGCACCAACGGGTGATGCAGGAAAGTCAGGCGCGCTCCGGGACCTTGCCGCCCTGGTTGGCGCTCTTGGCTTTAAATCTTACTCGCGCTGCTCCTCATTGAGGTGCTGCAACCACGTGAAGGAGGCCTCGCCAAATCACAACATCGACGGCAGCACCCGATCGGGCGGCCTGTGGCCATCCGCAAATGTCTTGATGTTGATTATCACTTTTTCGCCCATCTCGACCCGGCCCTCTTCAGTCGCCGATCCCATGTGCGGCAACAGAACCACGTTGGGCTGATCACGCAGGTCGGGGTTCACCTCTGTCCCGTGCTCGTACACATCCAGCCCTGCTCCGGCCAGTTCTCCGGCCTTCAGCATACGGGTCAGGGCGGCTTCGTCGATGACCTCACCGCGCGAGGTGTTCACGATCACCGCCGATGGTTTCATCAGTTTCAATCGACGCGCATTCATAAGGTGAAAGCTCGACGGTGTGTGCGGACAGTTGACCGAAATCACATCCATCCGCGCCACCATCTGATCAAGGCTTTCCCAATAGGTGGCCTGAAGCGCCTCTTCGACATCGGGACGCAGGCGTTTGCGGTTGTGATAGTGGATCTGCATTCCGAACGCCGACGCGCGACGGGCCACCGCCTGTCCAATCCGGCCCATGCCAAGGATACCAAGACGACGCCCACCCAAACGCCCGCCCAGCAGCGCCGTGGGTGCCCAGCCTGTCCACGCACCAGCCTGCATCATCGACAGGCCCTCGGGAATGCGGCGGGTGACACCCAGCATCAACGCAAGCACCATGTCCGCGGTGTCTTCGGTCACAACCCCTGGCGTGTTTGAGACAAGGATATTGCGTTGCATCGCGGTGGCGACGTCAATGTGGTCGAAACCAGCCCCAAAACTGGCAATCAGTTTCAGCCGATCACCGGCCTGCCCAATCATGCCGGCGTCGATGGTGTCGGTGACGGTTGGCACCAGGACGTCAGCGGTTTGCATCGCGTCAATCAGTTCAGCCCGCGTCATGGGCAGATCATCGTCGCGCAAGCGCACATCGAAAAGCTCGGTCAGACGGGTTTCCACCACTTCGGGCAAGCGTCGCGTAACGACAACACTCAGACGATTTAATGGCATTGTTCACAACCCTCGCTTTTCACCCGCCCGCCTTGTGGGCACAGTGTCCCAAGACAGGCACGGGCACAAGAACCCGGTCGTGAAAAACTCGGGCAGGAATGACACGCATGTTGGCAATAACAGTGCGCATTGCATTGATCGCGGTATTGATGGGTGGCTCAGCAGCTGCAGACGCTGGCGAGCGCGGTCCAGTGACGAACCTGCCCATACCGCGGTTCGTTTCACTGAAGGCGAGCGAAGGAAATGTGCGTCGCGGCCCGTCATTGACCCACCGGATCGACTGGATCTACAAACGACAGGATATCCCGCTTGAGATCACCGCGGAATATGGTCACTGGCGGCGGGTGCGCGATCTGGATGGCGCGGGCGGCTGGGTTCACTACTCTTTGCTGTCGGGCATGCGAACCGTGATTGTCGAAGCGGATTTGCTCGAAATTCACGTCCGCCCGGATCCGCGAACACCGGTGCGCGCACGGCTTCAGGCTGGTGTCATCGCAAGGCTTGGGGATTGCTTGCCCGAATGGTGCGAGCTGAAGATTTCGGGATATCGTGGCTGGGCCCGCAAAGAGTCCCTTTGGGGCGTGCGCCCTGATGAATTGCGCGACTGACTAGGCCGCCCGATGCGCCAGAAGTGCGGCCTCTGACCGGCTGAGACGACGGCGCGCGAAACCACCATAAGCCATCGGATCACTCGGCAGGTCTGGCACAACACCGCAAAGCCGCGCCCGGTCTATCTGACTCATCAATCCCAAGTCCGTGCTGCCTGGATGAAAGCTTTCGGTTTCGACACCATTGGCAAAAACGATATCATGTTGGGGCAACAACAGGTGGATGTAGGTTACGTCTGGTGTGGTGATATCCCGACTTACAGTGGTCCAGTTGACCAGATCGCGCGCCGCGACCAGCACCTCTGACGTATTAAACAGCGCCCGCGCGATGGATCCCGAAATCACGAGCCGGTGGTCAGGCGACACAAGAAATTCTTGATCTGGCCTGTCGATCCCAAAAGCCCCGGCACGGATGCGGATGGGGCGCAGATCGGGGCTCGAGTACAGACGCGCGCCCGTCATGCGCTTGGCACCAAGCCATTGCACCTCTTGCAATCCGTTGTCCTTGGTCTGAACCAGGTCGCCTTCGCGCAGATGTTGCACGGGAACATGACCCTTGGCCGTTGCGATCCGGGTGTCAGGGGTAAAGCAGATCACACCCAACGGCCGATCCTGACAAGGGCGCTGCGACAGGTTGCGCTTGACAACCCAAAGGTCTGTGTCGGCCGGAGGCATATCATCTGTAAACATCAATAGCGGACGGGGATGCTCTGGCACGTCAATCAGCGTTACCGCAAAGGTCTTCATGCCGTTTGTCACGATGAAACTGCGATCCCGCAACGGGGCATCATCGTCACCCGAGGCATCAGACAGCCGCTCACCTGCTACCGCTGCACCAACCAGACGCCGCACCGCGCGCGCAGCACGCTGTCGCAACTCTGCCTGCCCTAACGGCTGGTCCAAGACAAGAACATCGATCGGCCCATCAACCCGCAGGGCAGAGCCTGTCCAGCGCCAGGTCGCGCCTACGGTCAGGGCGACCAAACGGGCCGCTTCAAACCCATCGATTTCTGTCTGTGACCACGAAATTACAAAGGTGCCCTTGATGCCAGCGCCCATGGTTCCCGTGCCTGCTCGTTGTTTTTATTACAGAAATCTTAGCATATCAGGAATCGTCTGGAAACGGATTTCTAGGGATGATGACGATCCACCCGCAGCGGGGCAAACGCCATAGGCAAAGAGGCCGTTTTGCCATGAATGGCAGGATGCCCGCGTGTCTTTGCCCTGTGCATAGCATGACCCATTGATCTTGCATGGTCTGACCCAAACGGCATCGAAAGGCACGATCACATAGGCCCAAAATGCACACCCGGTCTGACGCGTCCCGAAACAATCGACACCCACACGGCCAGCACGCAAGGCGTTTGCGCACAGCGCCGACACACAAGTTATTTTTCCGTGAACCGAGCCGCTGTAAAGTCAGCCATGTATGCGCTTTGGATCACGCGCGCCCATTCCCCAACCATCCCCAGACATAGTCTGATCCTGCCCGGCAATTCGTACAGTGACTTTTGTGACGCGATCAGTCCTGTCGAACACGCAGAGAAGAACCAGTTTCAAAATGTTTTCGGTCCAAGGAGCCATCTTGAGGGTCTCATCTCTTTCGCCCATTTGGTTGATCCAGAACTCGCCAAACACGCATAGGCCAAATTTGAGAATGCCAAATGGCTCTAAGCACAAACTTGCTGTGGGCCAAAATTAGAAATTAAGTGAGAGTAAAGATATCATTACCGGGACGACCCGGTAGAGCAGTTCACAACACTTAGTGAAGGTAAACTTCTGAATGCACTTCTTTTATTTGGATGAGGCCGGATGCACTGGCGCCGATTTGAACGCAGTCGAACAACCAATTTTCGTTTTAGGCGGCGTATCTGTCAGAGATGAAGGTTGGGTAAGGACCACCGAAGCTTTCGAGCGTGTTGTTTCGGATTACTTTCAGCCCGAGGCTGTGCCCCCAGACTTCTAGTTACACTCAAGTGAGTTACTCAGTCCTAACGGAGAGGGCTGCTTCGCAGGTCATGACAGAGAGCGTCGAAACCAGTTAGCACTCGACCTCTTAGGTTTGCTCGATGAACGAGGCCATCACGCTCACTATGTCGAACTATCAAAGAGGCAATTGAATGACACAGCCGATGGAACAGAGCATGAATCATTCAATTGCCTCGTTCCCTACTTACTTGGGTTTGACTACCTAACCACCTTGGTAAACGAACATGTTCGATCAAAGCTTGGTAAGTCTGCACGGGGGATCATTATCATCGACGAGAAAGAGCAGTTTGAGGCCGATGTGGCATGCATCACCCGTTTTCGCAGGTTTGAGGTCACCCGAGCTCATCGTGTGAAACACGTTGTAGAATTTAGTTACTCGATTGACTCACGGAAACACCCGATGATTCAACTTTCCGATCTGGTAGTGTTTTGCACAAAAAAGTTTCTCGAGGTCGACCAAGGGCACCGGGATGAGTGGCCAGACCCCGCCAAACACTTTTTTGCTTCCTGCTACAACCGTATCCACCCCCGCTTGATCAAAAGCACCATTATTGAACAGGCTGGTCGGCATGCTGCTCGCATCAATCCTGTTATCCAAGCTTCGGCGCTGCTACCACGCCTAAGATGGAAAGCGCACTATGGCGTTTAGGGATCTCCACTGTTCTTTTGGCAGCCTATGTGGTGGCAAGTCTCATCTGAGGCACGAGTCTTGGTGAGTAATAGAACAAACCTAAGCATACCCAAAAAATTGTATTAGCAAACGCCACCGCACCTATCGAGCGGTGGCAAACTTTTAGTGGTCAGAATTGCAGTCTAAGCTGGTCAAATTGCAAACTGTTGCTGGCTTCCACAGCATCGACCGCGGGTGGGATCAGATCAGCCACACTTGGAATAACCACAACTGGCACAGGTCATACAGCCCTCGACCATCCGCATGTCATATTGGCCACAGGACGGGCAGGCCTTGCCGCGAGGCGCATCCAGATTGACGATCGCAGCCTTGGGATCCGACTTCAGCCCCATCCCTTCGCTTTCAAGGAAGCCGATGGCCACCATATGCTGCTCGATCACGCCTCCGATCGCAGCCAGGATAGAGGGGATATACTTTCCCTGCACCCAGGCCCCACCGCGCGGATCAAAGACAGCCTTCAGCTCTTCCACCACAAAGCTGACATCCCCGCCTCGTCGGAAGACCGCCGAAATCATTCGGGTCAGTGCCAGCGTCCAGGCGTAATGCTCCATGTTCTTGGAATTGATGAACACCTCAAAGGGGCGACGTTGCTGCCCAACGACAATATCATTGATCGTCAGATAGATCGCATGTTCGCTGTCTGGCCACTTCAGCTTGTAGGTACTGCCCTCAAGGGCTTGCGGGCGGTCCAGTGGCTCGGACATATAGATCACATCACCATGCGGACGCATGGGTTCGGCCCCATCTGCATCGGCCGCGACATCGCTGGTTTCATTTTCCGAGACGCTTAGAACACTGCCCGTCACGTCGTTTGGCCGATAGGTCGTACATCCCTTGCAGCCCGTATCCCAGGCCTCCATGTAGACGTCCTTGAAGTCCTCAAACGAGATATCCTCAGGGCAGTTGATCGTTTTCGAAATCGAGGAATCGACCCATTTTTGCGCAGCCGCCTGCATGCGCACATGGTCAAGAGGCGCCAATGTCTGTGCATCCACAAAATGATCTGGAAGGGGGGCATCCCCCTTCAGGTCACGCCACATCTGAACCGCGTAATCCACCACCTCTTCCTCGGTTCGGCTGCCGTCCTTTTGCAACACCTTGCGCGTGTAAGCAAAGGCAAAGACCGGCTCTATTCCCGAACTGACATTGCCAGCATAAAGCGAAATTGTCCCCGTCGGTGCGATCGACGTCAGCAGCGCATTGCGGATGCCATGTTCGCGAATCGCGCTGCGCACCTCGTTATCCATCAACTGCATCGTCCCCGAGGCAAGAAACTTTTCGGCGTCAAACAACGGGAAGGCGCCTTTTTCCTTGGCAAGCTCAACCGACGCAAGATAGGCGGCGCGCGCAATCCGTTTTAGCCAGACCTCGGTCTGATCGGCGGCTTCCTGAGTTCCGTAGCGCAACCCCACCATCAGCAAGGCGTCTGCCAGCCCGGTTACGCCCAGCCCGATCCGCCGCTTGGCCTGCGCTTCCTGGCGCTGCGCCTCAAGCGGGAAACGGCTGGCATCAACAACGTTGTCCATCATGCGCACAGCCACGGCGACCAAATCATCAAGGGCGGCCTCACAGACATGGGCCTTGCCGTCTTCGAAGGGATCCCGCACAAGCCGCGCGAGGTTGACCGATCCTAGCAGACAGGCGCCGTAAGGCGGCAAAGGCTGTTCTCCACAGGGATTGGTGGCTGCTATCGTCTCTACATAGTTGAGGTTGTTGGCCTGATTGATGCGATCGATAAAAATCACGCCGGGCTCAGCGTAGTCGTATGTCGCACGCATGATCTTGTTCCACAAATCTCGCGCCTGCACCGTGCGATAAACCCTGCCTTCGAAGGCAAGGTCCCAACTGGCGTCAGCCTTGACCGCGGACATGAACGCATCTGTAACCAGCACCGACAGGTTGAACATGCGCAACCGGGCACTGTCGGCTTTCGCCGCGATGAAATCTTCAATATCGGGATGATCGCACCGCATCGTCGCCATCATCGCCCCCCGACGGGACCCCGCAGACATGATTGTCCGGCACATGGCATCCCAAACATCCATAAACGACAATGGGCCAGATGCATCGGCTGCCACACCCTTGACGTCTGCACCGGTGGGCCGAATGGTCGAGAAATCATATCCGATCCCGCCGCCCTGCTGCATCGTCAGCGCGGCCTCTTTCAACATCTCGAAAATGCCGCCCATACTGTCAGGAATTGTCCCCATGACGAAACAATTGAACAGCGTGACGGACCGCCCTGTGCCTGATCCTGCTGTGATGCGACCCGCGGGCAGATACTTGAAATCCTCAAGCGCGCCGAAAAAGACATCTTCCCAGACGTCTGGCTCCGCCTCTTCAGCCGCAAGTGCCCGGGCGATGCGACGCCATGTCTCTTCGACGGTCCTGTCGATGGGCGTGCCGTCGGTCTTTTTAAGACGGTACTTCATGTCCCAGATCTGTTCGGCGATGGGGGCGGCAAAGCGGGTCATGGCGATGATTCTCAATAAGAACTGCGGGTGACCAAGGTATCGCCGATGTTGATCTCTCTCAAGGGATTGGATGCCGCGCCTGAAAAGACCCGGCAACGACACTGTGTGCAAAGCGCCACCCGAGCACCCAATCCGCTTTGACATTCGGGGCCTGTCCGGACCGGCCGGTTGCCGCGACAGGCAGCGCCGCACCGGCAACATTGCACATTGGCGCCCGCACCCGCGTCTGTATCTGCTTTCGTGATCTGCACGGGGCCGACCAAGAACCCAGCCTGCAGAAGACACCTTCATCGTCAGACGAGCCGGTGACCACAGATGGTTGGAACACCGTGTTTGAACACCTTGAAGGACCCTGCAATTCCTCTACCATACATGTTGGTAGACGAGGAAAATCCGTGGGCAAAGTCACACATCTGATCAAGTTGAGCGTTGGCAGCGAAAGCATCGAAACAGTGCAGGCCTGGCAGGACATGCGCCGCGCCCAGACGCCAGACGGCCTGCCGCGGCATGTCACCCGTATGTGGCCCCGGCGCGAGGCGGACGTGTTGAACGGGGGGTCGATATACTGGGTGATCAAAGGCGTGATACAATGCAGGCAACGGATTTTGCGCCTCGATGAGGTCATGGGCCAGGACGGCATCCGGCGCTGCGCCATGGTGCTTGACCCAGAGATCGTAAGAACCACCGCAGCCCCACGCCGACCGTTTCAAGGCTGGCGGTACCTGTCCCCCGATGACGCCCCGGCCGACTTGTCCAGCGATCGCGCCGCAGAGCAAGCTCTGCCGCCAGACCTTGCAGGTGCGCTGGCCGATATTGGCCTGTTGTAGAACCGCCGCGCTTCGAAAAAAAAGGGGGAGCAGCGCTCCCCCTCAAAACTCTGTCCTAGTGGACATACTCATTACCGCCGTTGTCTGCGGTCCTGCTCTTTCACTCTTCACCATACTATTGATGCACACACTTCGCATGACCGAAGGAGTTTACCGTAACTGACCGCAAAGCCAGGTCGCAATGAAGCTTGAGAATAGCCCACCTATCCGTCTGGATAGGTTTGGACGGCCGCAGCCTGTATCGCTGGATGAGGAAATCTATCTGAAATGCTCGCAATTTGCCGGCGAACGCATAGGTAGGCAGGAACGGAATATGGGACCTTGCAAAATGACCGATACTTATACTCCTCCCGCAGTCTGGACGTGGGATCGCGAAAACGGTGGCAAATTTGCCAGCACAAATCGTCCAATCGCCGGGGCGACACACGACAAAGAGCTGCGCGTTGGCAAACATCCGTTTCAGCTCTATTCACTCGCGACCCCGAATGGCGTGAAGGTCACTGTGATGCTCGAAGAGTTGCTGGCCGCGGGTGAACGTGGCGCCGAGTACGACGCCTGGCTGATCAACATTGGCGAGGGAGATCAGTTTGGAAGCGGCTTTGTGGATGTCAATCCAAACTCCAAGATTCCAGCGCTTATGGACCACTCTGGCGAAACACCGATCCGCCTGTTTGAATCCGGATCTATCCTTCTGCACCTGGCCGAGACGTTTGGCAAATTCCTGGGCCCGAAAGACAAACGCCCCGAAATGCTCAGCTGGCTCTTCTGGCAGATGGGCAGCGCGCCCTATCTGGGCGGCGGCTTTGGCCACTTCTACGCCTATGCACCCGAAAAATGGCAGTACCCGATCGACCGCTTCGCGATGGAAACCAAGCGGCAGCTCGATGTGCTGGATCGGCATCTGGCCGACAAGACGTTCATGGTGGGCGATGACTACACCATCGCCGATATCGCTATCTGGAGCTGGTACGGCCAGCTTGTCCTGGGCCGGCTCTACAGCGCTGCCGAGTTCCTTGATGTCGAAAGCTACACACATGTGGTCCGCTGGGCCAAACTGATCGACGCCCGCCCCGCCGTCCAGCGCGGCCGCATGGTGAACCGCGCCTTTGGCGACCTGGAGATGCAGTTGCACGAACGTCACGACGCAAGCGATTTTGACACAAAGACCCAAGACAAGCTCGAAGCGGCAGAATAGGCAGCGTAAGAAAGGCCTCGGATTTGCGCGGGGCCTTTGACCTTCTTTGCTTTTCATGGTCTGCATAACCCTCAGACTAAATTAAGGGGGGACCATGAAACGTTTTCTGGCCTTACTCGCGCTTGTGCTTCTGATCGAACCGGCGCACGCAGCCGAGATTGAACGCAAGCGCGATGACTTCATGGGCTGTATTGCCACCCTTAGCGGGCCAATCGTCAAAGGGGATGCTGACAAGCTAGAGGCCATGTTGCCCGATTTGCGGCTGGACGTCGCCGCCGCACTGACAGAGCTTTACGGCTACACGTGGGATGCTCCTGCCTCGGTTCAATTCGATGGCTTCAGGCTTTGCCTAAATAGCCCCGGCGGCAGTTTGAGCGAGGCCATTCGTATGGGCGATATCCTGCATGCCTACGCCATAGGCACCGCGGTTGCCCGGGATGCGGACTGTCAGTCTGCCTGAGCGGTCCTGTTTCTGTCAGGGACGTCCATGATCACCGGTGACGGTTTGCTGGGACCCAACCGCGCCATGCACGCCACGGCGCGCCTTGGGTTTCATGCGCCTTCTTTGGTGGTCGCCGATGGCCAGTTCACCAAAGCCCAGATTGAGCTGGCCTATAACATCGCCATTGCCGGTCTGGGTGCGCTCAGCCAGCGAAAGAACGCCTGGTGGCTGCCCGACAGCCTACTGACCACGATACTGACCACACCGCCCGAGCAAATGACCTTTGTCGAAACCACCATTGATGCGGGCCGACTGAACATTCCCGTAGTCGGGACGGTCTTTCCCGACAAGATTTCGGCCCTGGCGGCCGCCAATGCCTGCACCAAGAACTTTGCCTATTTGCAGGGCGTCGACCCGGATTTTCAGACAGTGTTCGGCACCGTAGCGACGGACCGGCTCGGCATCAGCCCGCAAAGGGAGAAAAATCCTGATGACGGCAGAGAGCGACTGACCCTTTCGGGTTTTGGCGACGAGGGCAATTGGCACAGTTGTTCAATCGATCTGCTTGAGGACACGCGCGGTGCCTTTGACGCATTGACCGTCACCAATCCAAGACGCGACAGCATCGCCTCGATCACATGGGATGTAGCCGAGCAGATCATCACCTCGTCCATGTTCTTTGACAATCGGTTGGCCCTGCGGGACCTTGCCCGCAGTCGGGACGACGTGATCGAGGTGCGTTCGGTTCTGGACCTGACCGCACCGGATGAAGAACGCCAGGCCAAGGGCATCTGCTCGGTTTGGCGCGATCAGGTGCAGAAGGATCTGGAACCCTGCGAGATGGCCTTGCTGACCACCACCTCGGAAGACGTGGTTCGAAGCGAAGTTCGTACCTTCACCTGGCCATCCGGATCCAAAACCGTGGTTGTCGAAGACTACAAACACGCCAGCGTCTGGGCCTATGTCAACGGGTCAGACGCCTTCCGCGAATATGACGCCGAGTACCGCCAGGTGCCAAACGGATCATGTTGGTTGAACCAAGGATCTGGCAACACCTTCTGCTTCGAAGAATTAGCTGGCTAGCCGTCCAGCCCAAGCTTGCGGGTCAGATCGGTCAGCGCCTGCATCTCGGCATCGGATTTCTGCGCCACCCGGCTTTTGAACAGGGTTGCCTGTGACTGCAACACCGGTTCATCCTGAAGGATCTTCAGGTGGTTGGCGCGCAGTGTCTCGCCGGTTGAGGTGATGTCGGCAATCGCCTCGGCCGTCAGGTTCTTGACTGTGCCTTCGGTCGCGCCCTGACTGTCGACCAACTGATAGTCCGCCACGCCGCCCTGGCGCAGATGATCCCGGATCAGCCGGTGATATTTCGTGGCGATACGCATCCGAAATCCATGCTGTGCCCGAAAGGCCGCTGCCGCGGCGTCCAGATCATCCAGCGTATCCACATCAACCCAGCAGGCTGGCACCGCAAGGATCAGATCGGCATGGCCAAAGCCCAGCTCTGCCAGCGGTTTCACCTTTTGATCCCATTGCACCAGCTTTTCACGCACCAAATCGGTGCCCGTGACGCCCAGGTGAATGTGGCCTGCGGCCAACTCGCGCGGGATCTCTCCGGCTGACAGCAGAACGAGACTGACGCCCTCAACCCCGTCAACTGCCCCTGCATATTCACGATCAGAGCCGGTTCGCGACAAACGAACACCGCGTGCTCCGAACCAATCAAACGTTTTTTCCATCAGCCGTCCCTTGGACGGCACACCAAGCTTGAGACTCATTGCGCGCCCTCCAACTCGACCACGAGATGAGGCCGGATCACGCCTCCGACAGCGGGAATTTCTGTCCCCCGGCCCAAAACCCGGGTCAGCGCATCATAGCGTCCTCCGGATGCGATCGGCGGCAGATCCGGGCGGTGGCCTGCGTAAAACCCAAACACAAATCCATCGTAATATTCCATCGAAGTTCGACCATAGGTGGTTTCGAACTCAAGGGCTGCAACATCAACCCCGCGCTTTTGCAAGGCCGCACACCGGTCTGCGAACCGATCGACCGCAGGACGCATCGCCGGTAGGTCCACCGCCAGATCCCGCAGGTTTTCCAGCGCAAACGGGCAGGTTTCCCGCACCGCCATGACCGCGTCCAGCAAATCAATTTCTTCGGTCGATATCGGGGGCTCTGCAGCGTCGTGGCGCAATGCCTGTATGCGGCGCGCGATTTCGGCGTCAGAGCGCAGGCCGATTGAGGGGCTGCCAATATCCTGCGGTGCGTCAGACGCCAAAAGGGCAGCACGCGTTTCCGGCAGCGGGGTCCGACCTGAAAATCGATCCAGAAGTGCGCGAAAGCGTCGTGGTCGCCAAATGTGCCGCATCAAGGCAGCGCGGCGCGCCTGTGTCGTCTTCAGCCCGGATACAACGGCCGTCAGAATGCCGATATCCCCGGTTGCAGCCCTCAGGCCCAACGGCCCAAGCACAGCATTGAACAGCGCAAAAACCTCGGCGTCCGCCTCGGCAGGTGCTGACCGGTCAAAAACCTCATAGCCGACCTGCAGATACTCCGAGGGGCGCTCGGGGTGGTCTTCCTGTCGGCGAAACACCTCGCCGGCATAGGTATATCGGGCCGGTTCTGCACCACTTTCCATGTGCATCTGCACAACGGGGACGGTAAAATCGGGACGCAACATCTGTTCGCCACGCGCCGGATCAAATGTGACGTAAGCCCGGGTGCGAATGTCTTCGCCATAGAGCTCCAGCAGCGTTTCGGCGGGCTGAAGAATATCACATTGAACAGGCAAGGCACCTGCGTCCTCAAAGAACCTGCTCAACTCGGCGGCGCGGGTTTTGACAGCGTTGGAGATGGTCATTGCGCGTCCAGGATCTCGCGCACCTTAGAGACCAACTGGTCGCGCGGCACTTCGAACTGGCTGGGGCGTTCCTTCCACTCCTCCAGCGTTGCGCTTTGAGCAATTTTGGCACCCAGCACAAGATCCTTGATTTGCACGATGCCCCGGGCTTTTTCGTCCCCTCCTTCGATCACAGCCACCGGCGCATTACGCTTGTCCGCATACTTCAGCTGGTTGCCGAAGTTCTTCGGATTGCCGAGGTATACTTCGGCACGAACGCCGGCATTGCGCAGGTCTGCCACCATGGCTTGGTAGTCTGCCATGCGATCACGATCCATCACGGTCACAACCACCGGACCCACCTCTTGAGACGCAATGCGCCCTTTTTCGCGAAGCGCGGCCAAAAGTCTGTCGACCCCGATAGACACACCGGTCGCGGGCACCTCTTGTCCGGTAAAGCGCTTGACCAGATCATCATAGCGCCCGCCCCCCGAGACCGATCCAAACTGCCGTTTGCGTCCTTTTTCGTCGAGGATCTCAAAGGTCAACTCTGCCTCAAAGACCGGCCCGGTATAGTATCCCAAACCACGTACGACCGACGGATCAATATCGATCCGCGCCGCGTCATAGCCACCGGCCTCAAGCAGGGTGGCGATTGTCTCCAGCTCGTTCACGCCCTCGGCGCCGATGCTGCTGCCGCCAATGGCGTCACGCAGATTGGCCAGGGTTGCGGATGCCGTTGCGCCCTTTGAGGTCAAGAAAGCAACCACCGGATCGGCCTGCGCGTCGCTTAAACCCACCCCATCGATATAGGCGCCCGAGGCATCAAGACGTCCCTTTCCCAACAGGTCGCGAACACCGCCTTCGCCCACCTTGTCGAACTTGTCGATGGTGCGCAAAACGGCCTCGCGCTGGGAGGCATCATCAAGGCCCATGGTTTCCAGAACACCGTTAAGAACCTTGCGATTGTTGACGCGCACCACGTAATCGCCGCGGGGAATGCCCACCGCCTCGAGCGTGTCGCTGAGCATGGCGCAAATCTCGGCATCGGCGGCCACATTGGCCGCGCCCACAGTGTCGGCGTCGCATTGATAGAATTGCCGATACCGCCCGGGACCCGGCTTTTCGTTGCGCCAAACAGGCCCCATCGCAAAACGGCGATAAGGTGTCGGCAGAGCATTGCGGTGCTGTGCGTAAACCCTGGCCAGCGGCGCAGTCAGGTCGTATCGCAATGCCATCCAGCTGTCGTCTTCATCCTGCCAGGCGAAAACACCTTCGTTCGGGCGATCAACGTCTGGCAGGAATTTGCCCAGTGCCTCAACAGTTTCGACAGCCGATGACTCCAACGCCTCAAACCCGTATCGATGATAGACCCCGGCGATCCTTTGCAGCATCTCGGCGCGCTCGCTGACTTCGGCACCGAAATAGTCACGGAAACCCTTGGGGGTTTGGGCCTTGGGGCGGGGGGTCTTTTTGGGCTTGGCCATCGGTAGGATCCAGTTCCGGAACGGTTCGCGGCCTCGTGTATAAGGACTGGGCCCTCGGGGCAAGCGACCGCACCGGGCCCCGGCGCGTTTCTTCCACGATCGCCGCTTGACCCCGACAGCGGAATGGAAAGGACTGCCCGCTTTCCCGCACCCGCCATCCCCAAGGTGCGGCGTGCAAGGTGCGAGATACAGACAAGCCGCCGCGGCCTTGGGGCAGCTTCAATCCCGCGGCAGACGGGTCTCATTCGCCGAGATATGCGCATATGACACAGCACAGCAGCGCAGCCGAGGCTTGAAATGTCGACAAAACAGCGTCACGCTGATGGCATGAACAGTTTGACCCCGTTTCCCGACAGGCCCGGAGCACCGGAGCAGGTCTCGTTTCACCGGACAGAGCTGAACGTCATCATGCCGATTTATGGCCGTATGGTCGCAGCAGGCGAATGGCGGGATTATGGAATATCGGCCCTGCGCGATGTTGCCGTGTTCTCGATTTTTCGGCGCACCGCTGAACATCCGTTGTACAAAATCGAGAAACGACCCAAGCTGCGCAACCGACAGGGCCAATATGCCGTGATCGGCATGGATGGCCAAGTGCTGAAACGCGGGAGCGACTTGCGCGCAGTCCTGCGCGTTCTCGAGCGCAAACTGATCCGCTCGGTTGATTAAGGCACATGCTACCTGAGGCACATGTTGACTGAGGCAAGAAGCGGTCTTTTGCCCCTCGTGCCTCGGCGCTGATCTGCTCGACCCTGGCAGCGAGGGGGCGAGGGGCAGGCGGACTTCGCCAGACCTGCGTCAGGACCGGGCGATTTGCGGTGCCATGACGCACATCAGTTCGAACATGATCGAGACAGCAAGAAACGCAGTGTTACCCGTGGTGTCGAAAGGAGGCGAGACCTCTACCATGTCGGCGCCGACGATTTTGACACCTTCAAGTTCCCGAACGACTTGCAAGGCTTGATAGCTGTTCGGCCCCCCAACCTCGGGTGTGCCGGTGCCCGGCGCAAAAGTCGGATCCACAAAATCGATATCATAGCTGATATAGGTTTCCCCGGATCCTGCTATCGCGCGGGCTTCGGCCATAACGTCCTTGACGCCACGATCGTGGAATTCCTCAATCGGGATGACGCGGATCCCCACGCTGTTTGCAAAATCACGGTCCTCAGTATCGTAGGCGGACCCTCGGATACCGATCATGCAAACCCGCTTGGGATCCAACAGCCCTTCCTCAACAGCACGTCTGAAGGGCGTTCCATGCGTGTACATGGTGCCTTCGAAGTATGAGTGAAACAAATCGGTATGGCTGTCGAAGTGAATCATGCCCAGTGGCGTCTTGCGTCCGAGGCTGCGCAGGATCGGCAAAGAGCACAGATGATCGCCACCGGCTGTCATTGGCGTGATCCCGGCCTCGGCGAGGGTGTCAAAGAACCGGGTGATACGGGCCATGCTGTCGTGGATATCCGCCGGGTTCGGTCCAACATCTCCCAAGTCGGCGCAGGACACGATGTCAAACGGGCGCACCCCGGTGACCGGGTGCTGGGCGCGGATCATGGTTGAGGCATCGCGCAATTGCCGAGGACCGTGGCGCGGTCCGGGCCGATTGGTGGTGCCACTGTCCCATGGCACGCCGACAATGCCGAGCTGGACCTCTGCAAAACGGGCATGCGATGGAGCAACATGCGGCAAACGCATGAAGCTGGGGACACCCGCGAACCGAGGCAAGTCCATGCCGGAAACCGGGTGAAAAAACGGATCGCTGGTCATGCTCTGTCTCCTGCGGGGGTGGCGTGATTTCGGGTGTCTGGATTGTGAGTATTTTTGGAAAGATGAAAAGGTTTGGCAGGAATTGAGCGATTGCAGCCGGCCAGGTCAATCCGGGCGTGGCGGGTGACGGGACCATCGCCCTGTGCTTCGATCCGAGCGATGGCCTGTGTGATCGGTTCGTATGCGACTGCCATGTGGTACGCGTTCGCGTGGATGAGCATCACGGGGTCAACGACCAGCGCCACATGACCTTTCCAGAACAAGAGGTCGTTGGCGGCGTATGGCGTACCAGGGGGCAGAGTGTGACCGAGTTCGGCCTCTTGCAGGTCACTGTCTGCTGGGCAAGACAGGCCACAGGCGTTCATTGCGCTTTGCACCAGGCCGGAACAATCGATCCCAAAAGCGCTGTTCCCGCCCCAAAGGTACGGGGCCCCCAAGAACAGGCGTGCGACTTGTGTTGGGTCCTCAAATCTTTTTCCGTCGAGGTGAGAGACTGGCACCCAGCCAATTTCAGTTTGCGCGAAACGTCCCTGCGTCCGACCCTTGACCACAAGAGACGAAAATGGCAGCGCGGCCACATCACGGGATTTCATGTCGGGTCGTTCATATGCATGGGTTTGCCTGCCAAGGACCGCCGCGGTCGCTGGTGTCCGGTTGTCAGAAGGCGACAGCGCGTTTGCGGCAACCCAGCCGACATAGTCAGCCGCTGGACAGAGGCCAAAAGCAAAATCATCGCAGCGTTCAAGGACGGCAAAGGACCATCCATACAGAAGTTGTCGATCGCGACGCCCGCCAGGCGACAAGCTCAGGTCGAGAACAGGAACCGAGACGATGTGATCAGCGGGGCGGACCGGCATCCTTCCTGGAAAACGGTCTGCCAGCCAATAAGCCACGACACGGTCGTTAACCGGCCAAATGCGCCGATCGAACGTCACAGCCCCAGCACTTGCGGCAAGGCTGCAAAGATCGCGCGGGCGCCCTGGCCCAATCCACCTTTGCTGCGTCCGGGTGCGGCGCGTTGCTGCCACCCGTAGATATCAAAATGCGCGTAGCGTGGCGCATGGGTAACAAAGCGTCGCAAGAAGAGTGCGGCGGTGATCGCACCAGCCTGCCCGCCACCCGGCGCGTTATCGAGATCAGCGATGCCGGGCTCGATCATCTGCTCGTAGGGGGACCAGAACGGCATGCGCCAAACCGGGTCTGCCATGCGCGGTGCGGCATTAATCAGGGCAGTTGCGACGTCTTCGGCATCTGTGAAAAAGGGGGCAAGGTCAGGCCCAACTGCCACACGCGCCGCTCCGGTCAGCGTCGCCATGGAGATCATCGCATCGGGGGTCTCTTCATCGCCGAGGGTCAGGGCATCGGCCAAAACGAGCCTGCCTTCGGCGTCTGTGTTGTTGATCTCGACGGTCAAACCCTTGCGGCTCTTCAGGATGTCACCGGGTCGAAAGCTGGCCCCTGCGACGCTGTTTTCAACTGCCGGGATCAAGACACGCAGGCGCACTGGCAGATCTGCAGCCATGATCATCTGTGCCAGACCCAAAACGTTTGCTGCGCCGCCCATATCCTTTTTCATCAAGGCCATGGAGCCTCCGGGCTTCAGGTTCAGTCCGCCTGTGTCAAAGCACACGCCCTTGCCCACCAGCGTCAGCGTCGGACCGTGTTGGCCCCAACGCATATCAATCAGTCGCGGTGCATCCGAGGCGGCGCGGCCGACTGCATGGATCATCGGAAAGTTTGCCGACAAAAGCGCATCCCCCCGTGTCACGTCGCAGGTCGCGCCAAAGGTCCGTGCCAGATCCGTTGCCATGGTTTCCAGCGCCGACGGGCCCATATCGTTGGCCGGTGTGTTGATCAGATCACGGGTCAGACCTTCGGCTGCGGCCAAGCGTTCGACCAACGCCGCATCCACACCGTCAGGAGCAACAAGTTGCGCCTTGGCTCCGGACTGCGCTTTGTAGCGATCATAGGCATACCCGGTCAGCAACCAGCCCAGCGCTTCAGACTGAAGATCAAGGCCAGTCAATCCCTCTGGCTGCAATACATATGTGCCCGACTTCAGATGGGAAACGCATGCAGCAAGCACAAAGCGCGTGCGATCCCGATGACGCTCTGATCCGATGCCGGCGAGCGCGGCAACAGGCGCGCCAGAGGCCCCTGGAATCAAGACAGCCTCTCCGATCGCGCCGGAAAAACCTGTGGCTCTCACCCAGGCCGCCGAAGCATCCGAGGCCTGACTCAGCCATGTATCGACGTCTGACGGGGACAGGACGGTCAAGGGCAGCGCGTCTGCGCTGGGTACAGCAAAGGTCAGGGGCATGGGCTCTCACATGGCGTTTCGTGTCGACACGAAGCCTAGTGGTTACAGCGCCCTCTGCAAGGGGGTTGGCGGCAAAGCCCCCCAGCTGATCCAACGCGGTGCTGCGCGCAAGTGACCGGCAGAGATCAACAGTGCCTTACCTGCGGATGGGATGCAGCCTAGGGCACCTCTTCTCCGATGTCCCAGATTTTCATCAATGAGGTTTCCGCCACCCGAACAAGGCGCGCAAGAGTGGCCGCCTGCGCAACATGAGCCGCCAAACCTTCGCGTGCGGCGCAATGCTCAACATCACTTGCCACATCGCTCACACCGTGAAGACCGATCTGATAGGCAATCCCCGTCAAGCCACGTGCCGTTTTTCGCACCCCGATATCATCCCCGGCCGCGTGAAACCGTTCCAACGCGCTGATCCGAAGCGAAAGTTCCTCTGCCGCACGGCAAACCAGATCTTCGGCGGCTGGACCACCAAGTTGCTGTTTCAGTGCTTCAATCTGAGAGCCGTCATACCTTGGCCGTTCCCGCAGTGTCAAAATGTGCACGCCCTGTTGCATTGTTCCCGTTCCATTTCCCAACCCTGAGGAGGATCTTGGCAACGGAGTGTTCCGAAATCGTTAGGCGCGCTATCCCACGTTCTGGAAATTCTCAGCAAATTTGCAGCAAGTCTTGATCATCATGCACAATCCGGACCACCCTTGGTGTGCAGCCGCGCCTTTGCTTAGCCATGGGCAGGATCTGCCCGGGACGGACGGCGCAAACCCGCATGCTGACCTATGGGCTGCAACCATACGACAGATCTGGAAAACCTGTCAGGACATATCGCGCGCGTAGGACAGATCTCCGGACACGCCATCCGCATTAACCTTAATGCAGGGACGGCCAATGCGCGCTGCGAGAGAGCGCAAGGGGGTGCCCATTGCGCGGCCTGTGCAAACTGCCACGCCCGAATCGGCCCTGGTCAGCACCATACGGCCCGCACGAAACGTCACATCATAGCCCTTGGCAGCCAGCTTTGCGCGCAGGTCCGACCAGCTTTCTGCGGTTTCCAGGATTGGGCTCAGAAAGCTATACAGCAAAACGCGCGTTTCACTGTCGATCGGCGCTGGCAGTGCCGCATGGCGCGCGTTCATGAAATCTTGGTGTATCATCATGGCTGGGTCCTCGTTGACCAAACGAGGTTTGACTGCATTTTGGGCAGCATGAGGGCCGGTTCGGACCCATTTCATGCCTGACCAGCGCTAACAGTATCAAATCGCGCCACAATTGAAGACGTCTGGACCACAAAGGACAAGGGCGCCCCAAAAGGGCGCCCTTTGCAAAAACCCAAAGCGACTTGGTTCTAACCTTTCTTAAGCACTTCACGTCCCAGAAGCTCGGCGATCTGAACGGCATTCAGCGCTGCGCCTTTGCGAAGGTTGTCACTGACGCACCAGAAATTGAGCCCATTGTCGATCGTTGAATCCTGACGCAAACGGCTAATGAATGTGGCGAAGTCCCCGACGCATTCCTTTGGTGTCACGTAGCCGCCATCCTCTCGCTTGTCGATCACCATGATCCCCGGACTTTCCCGAAGGATGTCACGTGCCTCATCTTCATCAAGAAAGTCTTCTGTCTCAACGTTGATCGATTCCGAGTGTCCGACAAAGACAGGAACACGCACGCAGGTTGCCGTGACCTTGATGGACGGATCGATGATCTTTTTGGTCTCGGCGACCATCTTCCATTCTTCCTTGGTCGAGCCATCGTCCAGAAACACATCGATGTGCGGGATCACGTTAAAGGCGATTTCCTTTGTATAGACTTTCGGCGGCACGTCGTTGACTGGGTTGTACACTGCCTTGGTCTGTTCCCACAGTTCATCCATCGCGTCCTTGCCCGATCCCGATACCGACTGGTACGTTGACACGACAACACGCTTGACCTTGGCGCGGTCATGCAGCGGTTTAAGCGCGACAACCATCTGAGCGGTTGAACAGTTGGGATTGGCAATAATGTTTTTCCTGTCATACCCATGGACGGCCTGCGGGTTCACCTCGGGAACAATGAGCGGCACGTCGGGATCATACCGATACAAAGACGAGTTATCGATGACCACGCATCCCGCAGCGGCTGCCTTGGGGGCATATTCCTTTGTTGCCGACGACCCGACAGCAAACAACGCCATGTCCCAGCCAGAGAAATCAAATGTGTCCAGATCCTTCGTCTTGAGTGTCGTGTCTCCAAATGTGACTTCTGTTCCCAAGGATTTGCGGCTTGCCAATACAGCAAGTTCATCCACGGGGAACTGGCGTTCCGCCAGAATATTCAACATTTCACGGCCCACGTTCCCTGTGGCTCCGGCAACAACGACTTTGTAGCCCATATCAGGGGTCTCCTTGGATCTTGGGATCTTGCGCGACTTAGCGCGGCGGTCGGTCCATAGCGCAGAGACGGTCTGGGGAAAAGAGCCATCTGCGGTTTGACCAAAGAACTGTGGTTTGCCGGTGCAAGGGATCCAGATCCTGTTCAGGCACATGTGCGAAACACAACCGTTTCCCATCTTCAACAAAACCAAACACCGCCGTTAGGGCTCCGTCATTGAGCAAAACGCAATTATTTTGGATAAAAACGCAAAAAATCTGCTCTGAGGTCGTCTGAGCGGAACAAGAAGAACTCTGCCAATTTTTGCAGGCGCAGAAAACAAGTCTTGCCTCATCCATATGCAAGAGCGTAATAAACGGGCCACGGGTCAGAGCACTATCCTGCCAAACAACTGTATTTTTGTGCCAGTTTATCTTTATGGCCTTTGATGTGTGATACGTAATTTTAGCTGACGACCGGCTGCATTTTTTTTCGGCACGGGGGTGCAATGGATCTTATATACACGTTCGCAACACGACTTAACCGAACTCAAAAACGTATCATTTTTGTTCTGATGGACGTTGCTGTTGTATTTGCGATGATGGCCATGGCGATGATGCTCAATGCCTCAACCACGGTGACAACAGAAAGTTTGTTGGCGACACTCCCGTTGATGGCATCCATGGCCTTCGTGGGCGCCCTTTTCTCAATCTACATTGGCATCCCCCATATCAAATTGAACGCCTATGAAACACGTGGCATTTCCCGCACAGCCGCACATGCCGCAGTCACAGCCTTCACAGGCTTTGCTCTGAACGGAGTGATCGCGCCAACTGTGCCGATTGCGGTTCTTGTCATTTTTGCATCTCTGTTTTTGGTGGCATGCGCGGCATGGCGCGTTGTGTTGCGGCAGTATGTCGTGTCGCTGTACCGCCGCGGACAAAGCCGGATGCGCGTGCTTATCTACGGTGCAGGGCAAACCGGCCAGCAGCTGATCGCAGCCCTACGTACCGACGACGAGATCCTTCCTGTTGCTTTTGTAGATGACAACCCAACGTTGCAAAGCATGGTGATCGCAGGCGTGCCGGTACATGCTCCAAGCAAAATAAAGGACCTGGTGGCGACCAAGCGCGTGGACCGTGTGATCTTGGCCATGCCATCATCGAGCCATGTGAAACGCACGCACATTGCCCATAAACTACGCGAAATGGGCTGCGAGGTGCATGCCTTGCCATCTTTTGCTGAGCTGATCCGGGATGGCGAAATCTCGGCCAAATCGGCGCCTGTCTCTCTGGACCAACTGCTTGGGCGAAGCCGACTTGAAAGCGAATTGCCCGGTGTTACACATGCCTATTCCGGTCGTCGTTTGCTGATTACCGGAGCGGGGGGCTCGATCGGGTCTGAACTGTGCCGCCAGCTGATCGCCTGCCGCCCAAGCTGCATCGTGCTTCTCGATCATTCAGAACTGGCGCTTTACAACATTGACAAGGAACTGCGTGAAGTTGCGCCGACCCTGGCAATCATACCAGTTCTTGGGTCCGTCTGCGACGAAGGCCTGATGCAACGCGTCTTGGCGGATCATAATATCGATGTTGTCTTGCACGCGGCGGCCTATAAACATCTGCCTCTTGTCCAATCGAATCCGATTGCCGGCCTGGTCAACAACGTGATCGGTACAAAGGTGCTGGCCGACGCCGCTCGCGATGCGGGGGTCGAACGCTTCATCCTTGTTTCGTCGGACAAGGCAGTGCGGCCTACAAATGTGATGGGGGCGTCAAAACGTCTGGCCGAAATGGTCATCCAGGACCTGGCAACCCGCGCAATTGGCACTCGGTTTTCGATGGTCAGATTTGGCAACGTGCTGGGATCCAGCGGATCTGTGATCCCCCTGTTCGAAGAGCAGATTGCCCGCGGCGGTCCGGTAACATTGACCCACGGGTCGGTCACACGATATTTCATGACGATTTCAGAGGCGGCACGGTTGGTGCTGTTGGCAGGATCTTTTGCGCGCGGCGGAGACGTATTCGTTCTGGACATGGGCGAGCAGGTGCCAATCAAGAAACTGGCACGTCAGATGATCGAGGGCGCCGGCTTTACGGTTCGCGATGACGCCCATCCCGAAGGCGACATAGAAATTCAGATCACGGGTCTGCGTCCCGGGGAAAAACTGCATGAAGAGCTTTTGATCTCGCCCGATATGCTGACGACGCCACACAACAAGATTTTGCGTGCCCAGGACAGCTTCCTGAGCGAGATCGAAATGGCGACAGCTCTGAAGGAGCTGCGCCACGCTGTCGATTTGCGCGATGAAGACGCTGCAAAACAGGTCATCAGCCGCTGGGTTGAGCAAAGCAAGACTGTGGCGGAACACGCCACGGTCTAACGCGTCTGACGGTCAACAGACATCTGGGGCCGGGCTTATCGTCCAGGGATTGAACTGCGCACCTCGGTTGATCCCCAGGCGTCGATCGCCTCTATTGCCTCTTGCGCGGTTTCAACAAACTGAAACAAATCCAGATCCTCGGCCGAGATCGTTCCAGCGTCGCTCAGCGCCTGCCAGTTCACAATCGTGGACCAGAAATCGCGGCCAAACAGCAAGACCGGAATGCGGCTCATACGGCCAGTCTGTATCAGGGTCAGCGTCTCGAACAATTCATCCAACGTTCCAAAACCGCCAGGGAAAACGCACAATGCCCGCGCTCTCATGAGAAAATGCATCTTTCGGATCGCGAAGTAATGAAAGTTGAAACACAAGGCCGGGGATACATAGGCGTTCGGCGCTTGCTCATGTGGCAATACGATGTTGAGCCCGATCGACTGACCTCCGGCATCCTTTGCGCCGCGGTTGCCCGCTTCCATGACGCCCGGCCCACCGCCTGTCACCACGACATTTTCGCGGCCACCGGACTTCAGGGACTCCTGTGTCATCAAGCGCGCGAACTCACGGGCCTCGTCGTAGAATTTCGACAAATCGGCCAGATCCTTGGTGCGCGCCGCATCTTTGTGAACAGGGTCAGGGATGCGCGCACCGCCAAACAACACGATGGTTGAGGTGATCCCCGCCTCATCCAGCATCAGTTGCGGCTTCAGCAGTTCCAGTTGCAAGCGGACAGGGCGCAACTCGTCGCGACACAAAAAATCTTCGTCTGCAAAAGCCAGCCGATAAACCGGCGAGCGCGTCTGCTCTGTGTCGGGCACATGTTCTGCCGAGTCCACATCGGTATGTGCATCGCGAAACAGGCTGCGGCGGTCATCTTTCATGTGTGTGTCCTTGTTCCTCACCGACCCTCACTATAGCGTGCGGATCCAGGACGCCAATAACGGAGATGCCCAGGTGACAAATCCCGCCGAAATTGAGAGTGCGGCCGCCCGGATCGGGCGATATGTTCAACAGACGCCTGCAATCACCAGCACGGCGCTGATCCCGGGAATGTCCGTGGATCTCAAGCTTGAACACCTGCAACACACCGGCAGCTTCAAGGCGCGCGGTGCCTTCAACTCGCTTCTTGCATCGGACGTGCCAAAAGCCGGCATTGTCGCGGCGTCTGGTGGAAACCATGGCGCGGCAGTCGCATTCGCCGCACATGCGCTGGGGCACAAGGCGCAGGTTTTTGTGCCAGAGCTGGCGGGACCCGCCAAAATCGGCCTGATTGAGCGTTGCGGCGCAGACCTGACAGTTGTCTCGGGCGAATACGCCAATGCGCTTGAGGCGGCACAGGACTATGAGTCCCGCACACAGGCACAGCAAATCCACGCCTATGACGCGCCGGCGACGGTCTCGGGGCAGGGCACCGTGATGCGCGAATGGGACGCGCAGGGCCTAGAGGCTGACACTGTCTTGATCGCTGTCGGTGGTGGCGGTCTGATTGCCGGGGCACTGGCCTGGCTGCAGGACCGACGCCGCGTTGTCGCGGTAGAGCCCGAAACCTCTTGCGCGCTGCATGCCGCCCTTGCCGCAGGCGCCCCGGTTGACGTGACTGTCTCTGGGGTGGCGGCCAATGCGTTGGGCGCGCGCAAGATCGGCCAGATCTGCTTTGAGCTTGCGGTCAGACAAAACGCCGCTTCGGTGCTCGTCTCGGACGCAGCGATCCTGGCGGCGCAGACGCTCTTGTGGCAAAGCCATCGGATCTTGGTAGAACCTGCCGGTGCAACAGCGCTTGCCGCACTTTTGTCAGGCGCCTACACGCCAGCACCGGGGGAACGGGTTGCCGTCTTGCTGTGCGGTGGCAACGTGGCGCCAGATCCCCTGGGATGACGTCAAGGCAGGCGCAAGCGGCGATCGATCAGACCCAAGCAGGGCGCGGGTGATTGCGCCCGCGGTCGCTGAAGGCTATAGCGCTGCGGACATTTGACGGAGATGCCCCATGTCCAACGCTCAGCTTGAAACCGCCATCGAAGCCGCCTGGGAGGCGCGCGATACCATCACGCCCGCCACCACCGGCGAGCAACGCGAAGCCATCGAAGACACGCTCAATGCACTCGACAGTGGTACGCTGCGCGTTGCGGAAAAACTGGAGACTGGCGACTGGCACGTGAACCAATGGGCCAAAAAGGCCGTTCTTCTGGGCTTTCGCATCAAGGATATGGAGCCCCAGGACGGAGGCCCGCAAGGCAGCAGCTGGTGGGACAAGGTCGATAGCAAATTCAAGGGCTGGGGCGCAGATACCTGGCAATCTGCCGGCTTCCGCGCTGTTCCAAACTGTGTGGTCCGTAAATCGGCCTTCATTGCTCCGGGCGTTGTCCTGATGCCCAGCTTTGTCAATCTGGGCGCCTATGTCGATGAAGGCACCATGGTTGACACCTGGGCCACGGTTGGAAGCTGCGCACAGATCGGCAAGAACGTGCACCTGTCCGGTGGCGTTGGAATCGGCGGCGTTCTGGAACCGATGCAAGCAGGACCGACCATCATTGAAGACAACTGCTTTATCGGCGCACGCTCTGAGGTGGTCGAGGGCTGCATCGTCCGCGAAGGCTCGGTTCTGGGCATGGGCGTCTTCATCGGCCAGTCCACCAAGATCGTTGACCGAGAGACCGGCGAAGTGATGTATGGCGAAGTCCCGCCCTATTCGGTTGTTGTGGCCGGCTCTATGCCCTCGAAAAACAACGTCAGCCTTTATTGTGCGGTGATTGTGAAACGAGTTGACGAAAAGACCCGCTCAAAAACCGGGATCAATGACTTGCTGCGCGACTGATCACCGGGGCGCAGACACCGATTGGGCCGCGGCGTCATAGGCTGCGGCCTCTTTTCTTGGAAACAACCGTGTCGCGCCGAAACGGCGACAAAACCGCGTGCCGCTCCGAAGGTCCGGCACGCGTAGAATCGCAAGACCTGAAGGCGCATGACCTGACCTTTACCGGCATGTCGGAGGCATCAAAGACCCTACTGCCGCGCGGCCGAGGCAACGTACGGACCTTGGCGACAGACCTGGCGTCAGACCAGAAATTCGGCGCCCTGCCGGACGGGTTAGTCTGTGGCAGAGACCTTGACCTTGTTGGATGTCCCACACATGCTTCCGCTGGCATGGCCTGTCACAAGGTTTTGCCCCAGATACCCCGAACCAAGAGTTGACCTGCCGCGCAGGCGCAGGCTAAGGCCCCGTTCATGAACAAGAGCAAGGACAAGAAACCGTCACGGCAGCAGGTCTTTACCCTGTTGGTCGAGGTGGGTCGAAAAACCGGCGATGGCCTTCCCAGGGACGCCAGAGGCGCGGCTCTCATGATCTATGCCTCGGGCATAGATGAAGCCGAAGCCGTGCGCGAAAGCGTGGCGATCCTTAAACAGGCCGACATGGCACCGCTTGATGTGACGGGATACGGAACCCTGGCCGAGCGAGAAGCTCAGGGGCACGTGATAGAGGCCGAAGAACGCGCGCTTATGGACCGTGCATTGGCTGAAAACGCGGTCATTGTGGCGCAGGTGACGCCGTTCTTCGACAAGGATGACTAGCGCCGGCCATGCCTGGCAAAGGCGTCCGATGCCATAAGCGCACGCAGTTGGCCAGCGTCAAGAGTTGGCAAGGTGTCGGGTCCATGTTCGGGCAATCGTGCCTTTGGACAGTCGCACAAAAGGCTCGCGGCATGTTCGGCACTGTGGCGATGCAGGCGTCCCACGCGCAGGCTTTGCATCGGCAGTCCAGCCACGACAAGCGGCTCTGCCTTGGGCAGCAACAGGTTGACATACGACGCTTCAGGCGGAACTGACACGGCCCCGGCAACCCCACAGGCCATAAGCAGACCAGCGGGCACCTGAACTGCTTCGCTTCCGAACTGATACTCGACGTCCGTACCGCCGAGCCGCACAAGGTGATGCGCGGCCAGGACAACATCACGCTGCAAGCCAGCGAACGGTGCCCGCAGGCGCACCGGCCGAAACCCTGACAAGGCCGGCATGGTCACCTGAACACTGTGCAGAATGGGCACGATGTCTCCGGCTGCCGTGATCACGGTATCCCCTGCCATCAGGTCGCGCGCGGGGCGATAGCCACCGGGCGTCGCCACCGGCGCGGCCCCGGACAGGCCCGGCATTGGGCCAATCGGGGCAATATGGTCTGCAAATGCGAACCAGTTCAGCCCAACATGCTGCCGGGTGCTGCTGCGGTCCGATACAAACTGTGCAATGTCTGCCAGACGCAGGGGCGCAGGGGGCGGTGTGTTGCACACCTGCACGCGCCCGGTTTCGGGCAAGTCAATGCTCAGTTGCCCCCAGCGCTGCGGAGCGTCCCATGCAAAGCTGACGCGCACCAGCCCGGCGCATAACGCGCTGCCGGTCAATGGCAGTTCGGCGGCCATTTCCGCACCACCCAGATTGGCATAAAGCCATACAGTGCTGGCTCCGCGACGCCCAAGGCACAGGCGTGCGGGCCATGGACCCGTCTGGCGCAGATCGAGCAACATATCAGCCCGGCTGCTGCGCTGAAGCTCTGCCTCGATCAACAGGGTGCCGCGCGTCACAAGACTCGCACTGTGGGGGGCCAAGCCGTCAAAGAGATCGGGCGCGCACCATGCGCCGTGAAATCCGGATGTTGCGATCCAGCCCATAGTTCACTTTTCCCCACTGCCCGGCCACCCTGCGCGGAATGGCGATTTCTTTTGTTTTTCCGAGCTATAGCACCCCCATTCGCAAAAAAGAATCCCCCTCAGGGTTAAGCGGCCGGTTTGCGAAACCAAAAGTGCAGGTGTATTGCAAAGGCATCACGAACACCGGAGGCCCCATGTCCACCACTGATCCCGTTGCCCTGACCGCCGCCTTGATCAAATGCCCGTCGATCACGCCCGAAGAGGGGGGCGCACTTGGCATTTTGCAAGCAGAGCTCGAGCGGGCTGGCTTTCAGTGTAGCCGTGTCGATCGCGGCAAGGTCAGCAACCTTTTCGCTCGCTGGGGCGATCGTGGCCATGCCCGCAGTTTTGGCTTTAACGGGCATACCGATGTGGTGCCGCTGGGCAACCCCGACGATTGGACAGTGCCGCCGTTCGGCGCCGAGGTGAAAGACGGCTATCTGTATGGGCGCGGTGCCACTGACATGAAATCCGGCGTGGCAGCTTTTGCCGCGGCTGCCATCGATTTTGTCACACAGACGCCCCCGGACGGCGCACTCATCCTGACGATCACCGGCGATGAAGAGGGAGAGGCGATCGATGGCACCACTGCGCTTCTTGACTGGATGGACAAGAACAACGAGGCAATGTCCGCATGCCTGGTCGGAGAACCCACCTGCCCCAATCACATGGGCGAGATGATGAAAATCGGACGCCGTGGCTCGATGACGGCCTGGTTCAAGGTAGAGGGTGAGCAAGGCCATTCCGCCTATCCCCATCGCGCCAACAATCCGCTGAACGCCATGGCGCGCCTGATGGACCGTCTGGGTTCACACCAATTGGATAGCGGAACCGAACACTTTGACGCCTCGACGCTTGCAGTGTTGAGCATCGATACAGGCAACCCGGCGACCAATGTCATCCCAGCCAGTTGCTCGGGCGCGGTCAATATCAGGTTCAACGATGCGCACTCGGGGGCGTCTCTGACCAAATGGTTGCAAGAGGAGGCCGCCGCGATCGACGCGACATTCGGCACAACAACATCACTGAAGGTCAAAATCTCGGGCGAAAGCTTTCTGACACCTCCGGGCCCCCTGTCTGATCTGGTCAGCTCAGCCGTCGCAGCAGAAACCGGCGTGACACCTGTGCTGTCGACCACCGGCGGTACCTCGGATGCGCGCTTTGTCAAAAACCACTGCCCCGTGGTTGAATTCGGCTTGGTCGGAAAAACCATGCACCAGGTCGACGAGCGCGTAGAGCTGACGCAGATCACCCAGCTGAAGTCGATCTATTCGCGCATTCTGAAGGACTATTTCGCATGACCGTTGAAATCGAGATCACCGAGGATCTGAACACCTGCCTTGATCTGCGGTTTCGCGTGTTCGTCGAGGAACAAGGTGTTCCCGCCGAGCTGGAGCAGGATGAGCTGGACGCAACGGCGACACATCTTCTGGCCACCCGCAACGGGCAGCCTGTCGGCACGGCGCGCCTTCTGCGCGATGGCAACGTAATCACGATCGGCCGGGTTTGTGTCACGCCAGCCGCCCGAGGCACTGGCCTGGGCGCCGGACTGATCACCCGATCTGTTGAAATCGCCCGCGACCGGCCTGGCGTGACCCGGGTTCAGCTGGGCTCACAAACGCATGCTTTGGCATTCTACGAAAAGCTGGGCTTCTTGGCCAAGGGGCCAATTTATGACGATGCCGGCATTCCACATCGCAAGATGGAGATGGCGCTGTGACACGACGCGCGCAGCTGGTGGTGATGGTCAAAGAGCCTCAGCCTGGACGGGTCAAGACGCGCCTTGGGCGTGATATAGGGATGGTCGCCGCCGCATGGTGGTTTCGCCACCAATGCACCCGACTGATGCGCCGCCTGCAGGATCCGCGATGGGAGCTGATCCTTGCTGTCAGTCCGGATCGCGCCGGGCTGCAAAGCCGTGTCTGGCCCGGCCACCTGCCACGCATCGCGCAGGGTAATGGGGATCTGGGGGATCGCATGGGCCGTCTTTTGAACGGGCTGCCTCCCGGTCCGGTCTGCATTATCGGCGCAGATGTTCCCGGCATCGACCGTCTCCATATTGCCCGCGCTTTTGCAGCACTTGGATCCCATGACGCGGTGTTTGGCCCAGCCCATGATGGGGGCTACTGGCTGATCGGCATGAAACGCACAGCCCGCCCACCCGTCACATTGTTTAACGATGTCCGATGGTCGACCCAACATGCCTTGGCGGACACACTTCGCTCTGTTCCCGGTTTGCGCATCGCCAAGATCGATCCCCTCGGGGACGTCGATACAGCGGCCGACCTTTGCCCATAGTTTCGCGATGACGTTGGCGTCCGTCCATGATACGCACGCCCCATGAGCACCCTTCCCACCAAGTCCGAGATCCTGGAATGGATTTCCGAAAACCCGACGATGACGGCCAAACGCGATATCGCCAAGGCCTTTGGCATCAAAGGCGCAGCACGCATCGATCTCAAACGGATGCTGCGCGAGCTTGAGGACGAAGGCCACCTGGAAAAACGCAAAAAGACCTATCGTGATCCTGATCGACTGCCACCGGTCAGCATGCTGCAGGTTCAGGCACCCAATTCCGATGGCGAGCTTTTGGCACGGCCGCTTGAATGGCATGGCAACGGCGCAGAGCCGGTCATTCTGATTGTGGCACGGGCCTCGGATCCAGCACTGGGAGAGGGAGACCGCATCCTTGCCAAACTGCAGGCTGTGCAAGGCTCCGATCACAGCTACGAGGCCCGCCTGATCCGGCGGATCGGCACCAATCCACGTCGCATTCTGGGCATTTTCCGGAAAGGCGCCGAGGGCGGACGGATCCTGCCTATCGACAAGGGAGACGCGAAAGAGTGGATTGTTGCTGCCGGGGCCACGCATGCCGCCAGGGATGGCGAACTGGTCGAGGGCGAACAGGCCGGCCCCAAGGGCCGCCTGGGATTGCCAAAAGCGCGCATCGTGGCGCGGCTTGGTGATCCAAGCGCACCGCGCGCAGTGTCGTTGATCGCAATTCATCAACACGGCATTCCCGACGCCTTTCCCGATGATGTCATGGCCCAGGCCGACAGTATGAAACCGGTGGGCCTGTCCGGGCGCACCGATTTGCGACAGCTGCCGTTGATCACCATTGATCCATCAGATGCGCGCGATCATGACGACGCCTGCTGTGCACAGGCCGATCAGGATCCCAACAATCGCGGCGGGCACGTGATCTGGGTGGCGATTGCCGATGTGGCGCACTACATCCGGCCCGGTTCGGCATTGGACAGAGAGGCGCACAAGCGCGGAAATTCCAGTTATTTTCCCGATCGAGTGGTTCCGATGCTGCCCGACCGCCTTTCGGGCGACCTGTGTTCCCTGCATGAAGGCGTGCCGCGGGCCTGCATCGCTGTCGAGATGCGCATCGACAGCGAAGGTAACAAGATCACGCATCGCTTTGTACGAGGGCTGATGCGTTCACCGGCGGCCTTGACCTATTCAGAGGTGCAGCAAGCCGTTGACGGCCGTCCGAACGACAAGACCGCACCGCTGCTTGAGCCGGTTCTGCGGCCGCTTTACGCCGCCTACCATGCCCTGCGCGCCGCGCGTGGAAGACGCCAACCCTTGGATCTGGATCTGCCAGAGCGCAAGATCCGCTTGGCAGACGACGGAACCGTGAGCTCGGTAAATTTTGCAGACCGGTTCGACGCACATCGGCTGATCGAGGAATTCATGGTGCTGGCCAATGTCGCCGCAGCCGAAACACTGATCGCCAAAAAGACACCGCTGTTGTTTCGCGTTCACGAGGATCCCTCTCCGGACAAGCTAGAGACCCTGCGGGAAACAGCCAATGCCGCGGGCCTGACGCTGGCCAAGGGGCAGGTGTTGAAAACCGCACATCTGAACAAACTGCTCAGAGACGCCGCAGGAACAGAAGAGGCCGAGCTGATCAATTTGGCGACACTGCGCAGCATGACGCAGGCCTATTACAGTCCAAAGAACTTTGGCCACTTCGGGTTGGCACTGCAGAACTACGCCCATTTCACCTCGCCCATTCGACGGTATGCCGACCTCGTCGTCCACCGCGGGCTGATCACGGCACACGGTTGGGGGGACGATGGCCTCGCACCCGGGGATATTGACAAGCTCGAACAGACGGCGGCACATATCAGCGATACCGAACGACGATCAATGATGGCCGAGCGCGACACGACAGATCGCTATCTGGCAAGCTATCTGTCCGATCGTATCGGGGCAGAATTCGCAGGTCGTATCAACGGAATCGCCAAGTTTGGCGTCTTTGTAAAACTGGACGAAACCGGCGCAGACGGGCTGATCCCAATGCGTGGATTGGGCAACGAATACTGGGAGTACGATCGTGACACGGGCTCTCTTATGGGGGCAGATACCGGCACCGTGATTGCAGTTGGACAACGGGTGACGGTCAAACTGACCGATGCGGCTCCTGTGACTGGGGGCATCGGGTTGGAGTTGCTGACATTGGAAGACGCCGACCTGCCAAAGGGGCGCGGAACCCCCCGGCGTCGAGGCAGCGGTGCACGCAAGGGCAGCCCCAAGCGCAAGTTGGCGAGGGCCAAGAAAAAGGATGCCAAAAGCCAGGTCAAACGGAGACGAAAGTCCCGCGGGTGATCTGACCGGCACCCACCTGTCATGGGTTGGCACTGTACGGGACTGCGGCCTGCTTTGCGACATCAAGCGATGCAGCCCGCCCTGAAGAACAGCGTCATTCGGGATCCACCCTGCTGAGGATGGCCTTGTCAGAGCTTGGCGATGACATGCCGCGGCCAAGGCGGCGCTGTGACGATGCCGCACTCTGGCGCGCTGCACGCCATGGCCAAGCCGGGCCGGGCCGAAACGCTGAAACCTGGGTCATTGACAACACAGCGCAGCTGAAGGCCGCAGGAGATCTGCCGCCCTGCTGCCATTTTCTGTCAGGATGTGCTTGTATTGCCAGACCATGTCACGCACCCGCCGTCTTTTTCAGCTGATGCAGGCCTTGCGCCGTCTCAGCCCACCCGCAACCGCCCAGCTGCTGGCGCAGGAAACAGGCGTCTCTGAGCGCACGCTTTATCGTGACATAGAAACGCTTCGCGGGCTTGGCGCCGTAATCGACGGCGCCGCTGGGTTTGGCTACACGCTAATTGAAGACGCCAGCCTGCCGCCAATGACTTTCGAAGACGATGAACTGGAAGCGCTGGTCCTTGGACTGCGCGAGGTGATCGAGGTCGGGGACCCGGGGCTGGCCCGTGCCGCCGAAACCGCTCTTGGCAAACTGCGCGCCCGCCTTCCCGACAGACAGGCACACCGTCTGCAGCACGCCGTGCTGAGCGCGCACAGGGTCCGTCCACCCCCAAGGCCCACGATAGATCCAAACGACCTGCGGCAAGCTGTCTGGCAAGAGCGTATCGTCCGCTTCACATACAGCGATGCCCAGGGCGCGCAAACCCTGCGGTCGGTCAAGCCACTGACCATCACCTATTTCGAAACAAGCCACTGTGTGATGTCCTGGTGCCTGCTGCGCAAAGACTTCCGTGCCTTCAGACTGGACAGGATGCAGCACCTCGAAGTGACACAAGACAGTTTTCGCCCTCAGCGTATCCCGCTCTTGCGGACCTACATGAAAATGCTCAGGCAATCGGCGAAGGACTGCCCCCCAACCGCTTGACGGCTTTGGAATTGAACCGATCTGCGCTAAGATGGAGCGATCCGGACCGAAAGCAGAAAAACAGTGGGGTCGACATGCAGGTAGGCACAGGTCTTGCGGCGGCAACCGCCGTCCTTTGTGCTGTTTCGATGGCTTGGGCCAGCACGGTGGAAACCTCGTTACGGCCCAAAGTGCGCCCCATCGTGGCAGCTGAGGCGGCGCAGCCTGCCGCTGTCAGCACAGCGCGCACTGCTTCGCGTGTTGCGCCTGTGACCTCAGCACGCCCGGTTCTTCGGCCTGTCACATCCATCCAGAAAAAGGCAGATCGCAAAGCTGCCACGGTGATCCCTGCCGGTAAGAAATCCGACTTCGAGGCCTGGATCCGCGGGTTTCGACCGCGCGCCCTGCGGGCTGGGATCAGTGCAGGTATTTTTGACGCCGCATTCCGCAACGTGCACTACGACCCCGAGGTCATCCGACGTGACCGCAACCAATCCGAGTTCACCAAGACCATTTGGGATTACCTCGACAGCGCGGCCTCGGCGACACGTGTGGCCAATGGTAAGAAAGCCCTGCGCAGACACAAGAAAACCCTCGACCGGATCGAGGCGCGCTATGGCGTCGACAAAGAGGTGGTTGTGGCCATCTGGGGACTGGAGAGCGCCTATGGCACATTTCGAGGCGACAAGCCTGTGATCGGGTCGCTGGCGACCCTGGCCTATGACGGGCGGCGCGGGCGGTTCTTTGAACAACAGTTGGTTGCAGCCCTGCGCATTCTGCAAAATGGGGATGTCACGATCAAGAACTTCACCGGCAGTTGGGCCGGTGCAATGGGCCATACCCAGTTCATCCCGACCTCGTATCAGGCGCTGGCGGTTGATTTCACAGGCGATGGCAAGCGCGATATTTGGTCGGATGATCCGACGGATGCCCTGGCCTCTACTGCGGCCTACCTTGCACGCTACGGCTGGCGCAAAAACGCACCTTGGGGGATCGAGGTCAGGCTCCCGCGCGGCTTCAACTATGCTCAGGCCAATCGCAAAACAAAGAAAATGCCCTCGGCCTGGGCCAAGCTTGGCGTTGTTGGGATGAACGGCAAGCCGGTGCCAGACTATGGGGCGGCCTCGGTCCTGTTACCGGCAGGCGCACAGGGAGCGGCATTTCTGATTTTCCGAAACTTCGACGTGATCGAGCGCTATAATACGGCGGATGCCTATGTGATTGGCGTTGGACATCTTGCTGACAGAATCAAGGGCGGCGGCGCAATACAAACCGCATGGCCACGCACCGACCGGGCTCTGACGTTTTCCGAGCGCAAGGAAATGCAGCGCCTGCTGACCCGGCGTGGGTTTGACACCAAGGGCGTGGATGGCAAGATTGGACCGCTGACCATTTCCGCCGTCCGCGCGTTTCAACGCTCTATCGGCATGGTGCCTGATGGCTATGCTTCGTTGCGGATCCTGAAGGAGTTGCGGTGATACGCGCTCCGGACGCTCCGTCACTGCCTCACAATCCGCTGGGGTGGGCTGTGGTGCGCACCACAGAGGTCATGGGTTCATGGTAACAAGGTTTTGCCTTTCAACGCCCGGAACATCACAAAAAATGAGACACGCAAAGCCCGCAGTCCAAAGGAATGCGGCATTGATCGCCACATGGACCATATGCGTCGCGGCGGGATTCGCTATGCCATTGCACAAAGACACAACGAGGCGACGTACCGGGTGATCATGGCCCGTAAAAGCCAAGGCACAACGGGTTCAAAGGAGGGGACGGATTGGCGTGTTCCATTGCAGTCGCGCTAAGTGACACCATCAGAGGCTCTGTGCGACGTCCCCCGGCCGCCACCGGTGCGGCGCATTTTGCGGCGGCGGTGATCTTCCAAAGGATGACCGAGGACTGAACTCCTGAGCCGAGATCGTAACGACAACGGCACCAAGACGCGAGGCCCTCTGACTTGGCAACTCAAAGCGGGCTTTCTTGCGCCAAAGGCGCGCCGAACGGCACCGGTTTACCTTTGCAAGATGACGCAGACAGTGCGGAACTGAATCAAAACCCGTTTGGCAAACCGACGGATTGGAAACACAGACTCAGAAACCACAACGATGTGGATGGACATTCCACTGTGCTACCCATCTGCCAGCAAAGAGCCTGTTTTCGCCGTGAAGCCTCCCGATCGGGACAGGATGGTGATCGCCGACACGCAGGCCGGACTGTCGCAACCAGATTTGTCACAACCAAATACTGAACGCCTTTTCAGCCACCACTGGCAGGCGCCAAGGTGTTGATACCAGCACGCACATCGCGTGGCCGCGGTTTCAACGTGGCTCAGAGCTTGTCTTGGAAGTCCTGCAAGACCTTGGCATAGACGTTTCTCTTGAAAGGGACGATGTTGGCGACCAGTTCATCGACGGGCAACCAACGCCACGTGCTGAATTCAGGATGCTGGGTCTCGATGGTCACGTCACTGTCACCTCCGTGAAAACGTATCAGGAACCATTTTTGTTCTTGTCCACGAAAGCGTCCGCCCCAGATGCGTGGCACCAGATCATGCGGTAGGTCATAGGGCAGCCATTCGGCCGTTTCGGCCTCTACCGTGACCAGATCGGCGCCCACACCTGTCTCTTCCCACAACTCTCGCAAAGCAGCATCGCGTGGCGCCTCTCCGGCATCCACTCCGCCCTGGGGCATCTGCCACGCCGGAATGTCACTGTCGATCCTCTGGCCAACGAACACCCGGCCTGCGGCGTTCACAAGCATGACGCCGACACATGGGCGATAGGGCAGGTGTTCGATCTCTTCTGGGGTCATGATCAGCCTCTTTCGGTTTGCAGCCACCCTATCCCCTTGCCCGGGGGCAAACCAGCCGGGATGGCCGTCTTTTCCAACGCTTTTGGGCGCTCAGTCCGCACAGAGGGGCCGTGTTGAACAGGCAGATCCCGGTGCTGAATGGGTCCTTGCACTGTCAATCGGTTCAGACGAAAGGCCCCGGCATATCCCGACACTGGCCAGTGCCTCTGCAGGCAGCAGGAATGACGACAGCGCAGAGAGTACGGACCGAACCCAGCAAAACACCCGAACGCCCCGGCACTGAACCACGGGACGGGACCACATGTCATGACAGCGCGGCACCACGGTGGCACAAAGCCATTGCAACCTGCCCGCTGGTAAGGTTTAGCACCCCGGGCATCCATTGGTCCGACCCAGAGACGCTGGCGCACCAAACGATCGCTTGTGGCAAGGCATCAGCATGACACACGGGCATGAAGGGCGGGACCGAAGTTTGCACCAACTACTGATGACTGAACCGGAGAGCGCAGCGTGACCGACCTTGTCTCGGCGACATTGAGTGGCATCACATTGGGGTTGGCGGCCGGTATGGCCCCTGGTCCGTTGATGGCCCTGGCGATTACACAAACAATTCGACACGGCAGCAAAGAGGGCATCTACGTCGCCTGCGCGCCACTGTTGACAGACATCCCGATTGTACTGGGGTTGTTCTTTCTGCTGCGCGACCTGCCTGAAACCGTGCTGGGCGTGCTGGGTTTGATCGGAGCATGCTATGCGCTTTTTCTGGCCTATGAAACAGCAAGAACCACAGCTCTGGGCGATATTGACACTGCGCCGGCGGCGGCCTCGCTTCGGAAGGGAATCTTGACCAATTTTCTCAGCCCGCATCCCTATCTGTTCTGGATCACTGTCGGGGTGCCCTTCGTGCTTGGGGCTGCGCAGACTTCTGTTACGGCACCGTGGGGCTTCATCATCGGTTTTTACCTGCTGCTTGTCGGCTCAAAGGCTGGAGTGGCCACGCTTGTCGGTCACTACAGACTTTTGTTGACGGGCAGAGCCTATCCCTTTGTGATGCGAGGCCTGGCGCTTGCGCTGGTCGTCTTCGCGTTGCTGTTGTTCCGTGAAGGGGTGAACCTTGTGTCAGGCGGCACGGCCTGATCAGACCCCATATGTCAGGCCGCACGGCCTGACCGAACGCCAAAAGCCAGATCCGTGCCCTGCCCGGCAACCCGGTCCGACTGTCGTCCCATCGTAACATCCGGCCACAAAGGAAACGCCCCGCCAGACCGCGGGGCCTTTCACAAGATCAAAAGATCAGATCTGTCACTGGCTAGTCAGAGGAGCCCAGCGCCGACAGACCTTTGAGGATGTCGATCGCATAGGCCAACTGGTAGTCGTCCTCTCGGCGTTTGGCAGCCTCTTGTGCCCGCGTGCGATCCTCTTCAATCTGGCGAAGTTCGTCCTCGGACAGGCTGTCGTTGTTCAAACTGCCGCGCAGATCCGCCTCGGACCTGGTGCCGCGCGCGTCCTCATCTTCGTCAGCTGTCTGATCGCGGCGTGGCTGCTCAACAATGATGTCCGGCGACACACCCAGGGCCTGAATCGAGCGACCCGACGGGGTATAATAGCGCGCGGTGGTCAGGCGCATCGCACCATCCTGGCGCAAAGGCATGACAGTCTGGACCGACCCTTTGCCAAAAGACTTCGTCCCGACAACAATCGCGCGGCGGTGATCCTGCAAGGCGCCTGCGACAATTTCCGATGCAGAAGCCGATCCCCCATTTATCAGCACAACGACAGGCTTGCCTTGCGCCAAATCACCGGCGGTCGCATTGTAGCGATCACCGTCCGCCGGGTTACGCCCCCGGGTCGAGACGATCTCGCCTTTTTCAAGAAACGCGTCCGAGACACGGATCGCCTGCGTCAGCAAACCACCAGGGTTATTGCGCAAATCGAGGACAAAGCCGTTGACGTTTTCGATGCCCCCAAGTTCCTCAACCTGCTTGGCAAGGCCCTGTTCCAGGTTTGCATAGGTCTGATCGTTGAAGGTTGTCACACGCAAGACAACAGTATCGCCTTCCGTGCGGGTGCGCACAGCCTGCAGCTTGATGGTGTCGCGGATGATCGACACGTCAAATGGCTCTTCTTCGCCTTCGCGCACGATCGTCACAATGATTTCAGAGCCAACTGGCCCGCGCATCATTTCAACCGCCTGGTCGAGGGTCAGACCCAGCACCGATTCGCCGTCGACATGGGTGATGAAGTCTCCGGCCTCTATGCCTGCGGCATCCGCGGGGGTGCCGTCCATCGGCGAGACGACCTTAACAAAGCCTTCTTCCTGCGTGACCTCGATGCCAAGGCCTCCGAACTCGCCGCGTGTCTGCACACGCATGTCCGCGGCGTCCTTTGGCGACAGATAGCTCGAATGCGGATCAAGCGATGTCAGCATGCCATTGATCGCCGCCTCGATCAGGTCCGCTTCGTCAACCTCTTCGACATATTGCGCGCGGATGCGTTCGAAGATGTCACCAAATAGATCCAGCTGTTCATAAACGCTGACCGACCGCGTACCTTCCTGTGCCAGCAGCGGGCCGACAAATTGCGTGCTGGCCACAATGCCGGCCAAAGTACCGCCCACGGCGGCCATGACGAATTTCTTCATTGGTTATCCCTTGTCGGTCGTGAACCAGGTCAACGGATCTACAGTGCCGTCGCCCTCTCTGACCTCTATATAGAGCGTTTCAGGGCGGGCACTTCCAGTTATTTCACCAGACTGTGAGATGATATCGTCCGAAAGTGCCACTTGCCCCCCCATCAAGCCAACCGGACTTCCGGCTGGCAGCACCTCTCCGGCGGCACCGAAAACCGCTGCAAGACCGGCAAAGACGAATAGCGTATCCTCCTGTGGCTCAAGAATTGTGACCAATCCATAATCCAGCAAAGGGCCACTGTAGCGGACCGTCGCAGGGACCGGCGTTGTCACCAAGGCCTGCGCCCGTGTTGCGACCAAGATCCCCGGCCGCACAACACCCGCGGCATCTGGCTCGGAGGCGGCGCGCAATATCTGGCCGGCGACTGGCAATGGCAACCGACCACGCTGCGCCTCGATCCCGGGCAAGATGCTCCCTGTGTCATCTACGGCCAAGTTCCTGAGACCTTTGGCAAAAGCCTCTAAGGTGTCCGTTGCCCCAATCAGAATGGCCGTGCGCATCGGATCCTGGGTGAAGCGGCGCGGCAGGTCGGTTCGCTCCGAAATCGCCTGACTGAGTTTGGTCCGCGCATTTTGAACCCCGTTCAGGCCCTGGTTCAGCTGCTGGACAGCCGCCTCTTGCAGTTGCCTTAGCATGCTGACTTCTTGAAGATCCCGTTTCACCTGTTGCGCCTGCGCTGCCAGCCCCGGCATCACAGCTGCCACCATCATCCCAGAACGCGCCGCCCCCACAGGACCCGCGGGATGAACCAGAACGGCCGGACCCTCTGTACGCGTGATCGTCTGCAGAACGCCCAGAAGCTGCGCAATCTCAGCCTCGCGCTGCTGCAGGTCTTTCTGCACCGCAAGCTCGCGGATACGGGCGGCGCGCACACCGTCCCGTAATGCGGCAAGGCCCGCTTCAAAGCCTCTGATCGTCTCGGTCAGGGCTGCCACCCGGTCCCGTGCGTCATCAGCCTCGGCCAACTTACGGGTCGCATCCTGAAGCATTTCTGCCGCGAACTGGGCAGAGTCCGCCGCCGTCTGGGCGTGCACCGCACCCGAAAGAGCAATCAAAAAGGCAAGCGCACGGATCATGACTCGAGCAGGCTCTCCCCTGTCATTTCCCCAGGTTTTGGCACCTGCATCAATTCCAGGATGGTTGGTGCAAGATCTGCCAGCCGACCGTCTCGCAGGCGCGCGCCCCGGGGGCCACCGTACAGGATGACAGGCACCGGGTTCAAAGTATGCGCCGTATGCGGACCGCCCGTCTGAGGATCCACCATTGTTTCACAATTTCCGTGATCTGCCGTCACGATCATTGCCCCACCTGCCTTCTTGACGGCTTCCAGCACTTTGCCAAGCCCCCTATCGACCGCCTCACAGGCCTGGATCGCCGCGTCCAGATCCCCGGTATGCCCAACCATATCGGGGTTGGCATAGTTCGTCACGATCAGGTCATAGCCAGCCTCGATCGCGGCAACAAACCGCTGGGTAACCTCTTGAGAGGACATTTCGGGCTGCAGGTCATAGGTCGCCACTTTGGGCGACTTGGGCATGTAGCGGTCCTCCCCCTGTTCGGGCACCTCTTTGCCGCCATTCAGAAAAAAGGTGACATGCGGGTATTTCTCGGTCTCGGCCAGGCGAAACTGTGTCTTGCCCTGCTTGGCAACCCATTCGCCCAGCGTGTTGACGATCTTGCGCTTGGGGAAAGCGGTGGTCATGTAGGTGTTGTGGCTGTCGGAGTATTCGACCATGCCGAGCAGCGCGCTGAGCTGTGGTTGCATACGCTCAAACCCGTCGAACGCCGGATCACCAATGGCGGCCAGGATCTCACGTGCCCGGTCAGCGCGGAAATTGATGAAAAAGATCCCATCCCCGGCCTGTGCACCCTGGTAATCCCCCACTGCAAAAGGCTCAATGAATTCGTCAAAGACATTCATATCATAGCTTGCTGCAATCCCTGTGTCCGCGTCGGGCTGCCGGGGGCCCTGCGCCTCAATCATGATGCGATAGGCTTTTTCTACCCGCTCCCACCGCGTGTCACGGTCCATAGCGAAATAGCGCCCACTGACAGAGGCAATCACTGCCCCCGGTGGCAAATCCGCCGCGAAACGCGCCACCTGCGCGCGGGCCGAGTCCGGCGCCACATCGCGGCCATCGGTGATCACATGTACCGCAACCGGCAACCCAGCCGCCGTCAAGGCCTTGGCCGCAGCGATGATGTGATCCTGATGCGCATGCACCCCACCGGGCGAGGTCAGTCCGATCACATGCGCCGTGCCGTTTGCCGCGGCAACATTTGCCGCAAAGGCCTTGAGCGCGTCGTTGTCAAAAAAGCTTCCATCTTCGATGGCCAGATCGATCTGCCCCAGATCCATCGCCACCACCCGGCCCGCGCCGATGTTGGTGTGACCGACTTCCGAGTTGCCCATCTGCCCGGTCGGGAGGCCTGCGTCCGGGCCATAGGTGACCAGCGTCGCATGCGGGCAGGTGGCGGTCAGGTGATCCATCGTGGGCGTCTTGGCCAGCGCGGGCGCATTGGCGTCACGCGTGGGGCCAAGGCCCCATCCGTCAAGGATCGTCAGAACTACGGGCTTGGGGGTCGTCATGTCACGCCTTCCGGGGAGGTTGGAGGTTGTGCATGCTTTAGCAGTGGGATTTGAGACGGTCCAGAAGACTGCAACAAAGCCGGTCCGGAAATCCTGACTGTGTTCGCTCAATGGCCTATGAAAAAATCTAAAGCGCGGAGTTTCCAAGCATTCGGAGGTTCAGATTGCGCAAAGCGAC